>CAZIMJ010000193.1:0-15794 GCA_964540205.1 uncultured Eubacteriales bacterium
AAAGATGAAAAAGATATCATCCTCAAACCACAAGAATGATAAGTATTATGAAAAAGTAGTCAAGGCCTTTAACGAGCTCTTAAAACGAGAATCTGTGGTAGCTCCAGTAGATGCGTTTATGCAGATGGGAAATCTTAATAAGAAAGATTACGAAAATTGGAGATTTGGCCAAGTCCCATATCTTGAAAAAGTAATGGAAGGTAGTCTTTCTAAAATAAGTCGCCAACTCAGAATAATCCAATTACATGCGAAAGACTGTGGACTTAAACCATCTCAAAGTGTCTATGAAAAATGGGGGAAGGGCCGAAAAACAAAGCTACAATTTTCAAAGAGTGGTAAACCATCTTATGAATTTGCATACTCGATGCATTATGTATCTGAAACCCGGAAGAACACTGATAAATCGACGATCCCTAGGAAAGTTGAAGGCTGTGATGAGCCTTAAATGGATCCAGGCTTAGAGCCATTCGATCTCAATAAGGTTTTCTATTTTCCTGAAGTCCGGATCTCACGTTAATAAAAACGCATTTTATTTCTTGGCCGTCATAGCAGCAAAGCAATAGGCATAGGATATTGTGAATTCAGATGATTCCTGGAGCAATATATCCATCTTGAGGTCAGATAATAGAGCATAAACAGCCACAGTGCAGTAAGGTCCAGGTTGTTTTGAGGTGGATTATTGTATGCTAAAAGATGAGATTTTGACGAAAGAGGAGTTGGAAGCTGAACGATAAAGGCGTCATAGAGAAGATGATCGGCAAGTATTCCTTTGGATATTTCTCCAAGGAGGTTATCCGGTCGAGGTCTCGTTCATAATCAAATCGACCAGGCGCCTGATTTCCGTTTTTTCCCCGGCTTTTTGACACCCTCCGCGAACTTTTGAAGTTGGATCAGTATATGGATTTTTTCCTTATAGGGAAGACTGGCAAGCTCTTTTCGGCGCTTTCTCTTGGCTTCTATGATCCGGTCCAATATCTCAGTTCTTTCCAAAATGGACGCTCCTGAACTTGTTAAATTTATCATACAGGTCATACTTCTTCAGTATTGATCTCAGGCGTTTCGAATCAAATTCCGTCTCTTCCAGGATAATAACCAACCTTTCCCTGTCCTTAGCTCTGTAGGTCTGAAGCATAATAGCGATAAGATACTCCAACCCGATGACGTTGGTTTTCAGCCTTCCATAATTGACTTTTCGAGAATTAATAACCGCATCTTTGACCAAATCATTGTAAACAGGAATAAATTGGACGGGCACTCCCTTCACCAAAATATGTTCCTTGCTGGTTTTATAACCCCGTTTTTTTAGAAAACTGTTTATTGGGGCTAGAACATCGAGGCCTTCTTTGATTGGTACAAAGTAGATATCCAAATTATAAGTCAGTAATGGCTCGGTATAATAGAGAACAGCTATACCGCCCCCTATGGCTAAATCCTGTATGATTCCTTTTGTTTTAAGTTCTTGAATAATCCGGAGCGCCTTATCCACAATATACCTTATATATCACAGCTATCTACCGCGAACAAGGCCGCATCCTGAATGCAGGATATCGATCACTGATTTAAGATTTCTCGAAAACACTTGGGATGCCATTTTTTTTCAGATTTAATCTCTTATTCTCAATCTCGATTGACCACACTATTTCACTATGATATATCTAACCTTTAATATAAAAAAGTGAGAATCTGACAGACTGGAAGGTAAATCACGACAAATGCAAAAAAGAAAAAAGCATCCGGCTGCAGACAGGGTCCTTAAGGCCAAGCCATCGTTTCAAGGATGGAAAACAACGGACGAGGAAGAAATCGAACGACGGTGTTTACGCGCCTCTTTAGAACCGATCAATGTCGAGCCCCTGGAACCAGGCCGATCGTTCTATGGTACATTTACGGCCCGCTCGAGAGAGAGCGCCAAGGCATATCTTGTAGAGATTCGCTCGCTCATCGAATTGGAAAATTCGTGTCAGTGTATCGATTACCAAACCAACGGGCTGGCAACCTGCAAACATATTGAGGCTGTGCTCTTCCACTTGCGCAAAGGGAGAATTCGCCTATTTAAGCAGGCTGCTCGGGATGGTTCCCCTTATGTAGAAGTTTACCTTTCGCGTCGTGGACTCCCGGAGATCAGGGTGGCATGGCCCGATAAGACATCAGAAAGAACAAGGAGCGTCGTGGCTCCTTTTTTCTCAAGCAGTAATACTCTGCTGGCTAATCCCATACAGGCCATTCCGGCCTTGAAACGGACGCTTGCCGGAGAACCGAAGAAAGCCCAACAGGAGATCCGAATTGCGCATGATGTGGAGGAATGGGTTGCCAACCTTCGTCGTGATGAAGAACATCTTCAAGCCAAGGAGCAGTTTTTTCAAGATATCAAAGACGGCAAACGCACGATGGATTTTCTCCGGCATCCGCTCTATCCATACCAGCAGGAAGGCGTGCTTCATCTTGCATTTAATGAGCGTTCGCTGTTGGCCGACGATATGGGATTGGGCAAGACCGTGCAGGCCATCGGAGCTTGTGAACTTCTCAGACAAATCCGAAGTGTTGAACGGGTACTTGTTGTTTGTCCCGTGTCTCTTAAGACAGAATGGGAGGAACAGATTGCGAAATTCACTAAATTATCGACACGAACGATCTGGGGACCGCGGTCGGCACGGCTGAAGATGTACCGGGAATCCTCTTTTTTCTATCTGAGCAATTATGAACAGATCCGAAGTGATATTCGGGATATCAACCGGATATTGGCTCCTGACATTGTTATTTTGGACGAGGCCCAGCGTATCAAGAACTGGCAAACCAAAACAGCCAAATCCGTGAAACAGCTTTCCAGCCCATATGCATTTGTACTGACCGGGACACCGCTGGAAAACCGCATTGATGAACTCTATTCGATTGTAGAGTTTCTCAATCCCCAGCTCTTCGGTCCCCTCTTCAGGTTTAACCGTGAATTCTACGAGCTGGATGATAAGGGCCGTCCGGCAGGATACAAGAACCTCGAAGAGATGCACCGCCGTATTCGTCCCATCATGCTGCGACGTCGCAAAGACGAGGTCGAAGAGCAGCTCCCGGGAAGAACGGTCAATAACTACTTCGTGAGTATGGAATCAGAACAACGCGCTCGCTACGATGAATACAGAGAACGTGTGGCACGGCTGATGACAATTACGAAGCGCAGGCCCTTGACAAAGGAAGAGTTACAAAAGCTCCAAAAATGGCTGGCATGCATGCGCATGCTCTGCGACACACCTTACATCCTTGATCGCGATTGCCGCATTTGTCCAAAGCTTCCGGAATTGGCAAGCATCTTGGAGGACGTCGCAGCCTCCAATGGCCATAAAGTTCTTGTTTTCTCTGAGTGGGAACGGATGCTCCACCTCGTCCGCGATCTCGCTAAAGAAATGGGACTTGGGTTTGCCTGGCATACCGGTTCTGTGCCCCAGCAGAAACGCCGTGAACAGATTAGAATGTTCAAAGATAATGCGGATTGTTCCCTCTTTCTATCAACAGACTCCGGGAGTGTCGGCCTGAATCTCCAGGAGGCGAGTGTGGTAGTCAATATAGATCTCCCTTGGAACCCGGCAAAACTGGAACAGCGGATTGCCCGAGCCTGGCGTAAATTTCAAACAAGATCGGTGGGAATCATAAATCTTATTTCCGAACAAAGCATTGAGCATCGCATGCTTGGCATGCTGGGCCAAAAGCAGCAGCTTGCAGACGGGATTCTGGATGGACGAGGCGATCTCAAGGCTATCAAGATGCCATCCGGACACGCGGCTTTTCTTGAACGACTGGAGAGCCTCATGAACATGAAGGCGGAGGCTGTGGTATCAAGGCCTTTATCCGAACCATCACCGGAGATCACCGAAAATCCTTACGAGGCTTTCCGCGATGGAATGGCAGCCAGGATGGCCGGCCGATTGCTTTCCCTGGAATCATGCCAGAATGAAGGCCGAAACACGATCCTTGTTGTCATAGATGGTCCGGTGGATCAATCAAAACATCTTGCCGATAGGCTCCTGCGGGAGAGTTTCTCTGGATCAAAAGATCTTCCGTTTCTTGAGATGATGGACCGTTCGACGTACGAAACCATCCAGCGATTAACCGATGCCGGATTTTTAAAAACGGACAAGAACTTCGTCCATAAGCTTCATTCCAGCCCTGCATTTGCCGACCGGATTTTAATTGAAAGAGATAGATTACAAAAAGAAGCGCAGAAGATATTCTCCCAAGCAGAGCGCAAAATGCAGATGAGCAGCGTTTTAGCCGAAGGTGGTTTCCCGCTGGAGGCATTGACACCTCTTAGTCAAGCGGTTGAGCTCACACTTAAAGCCTCGGCATATCTGGCCGGGGAAGACGATGTTGAAGGTGAAGGGGACCTTTCGTTATCCCATATTCAATCCCGAATCATTCCCGCCGGCATACTTCCTGACAATGCCGTAGCCATTGTGGCAAGTTTGCGGGAATCAGTGCAGAAACCGGAAAAACTTGACGATGACGCCGCGCGAAATCTGATCCAATCCAGCCAAGAACTCATCCATCAAGTAAGCCAGGCAGTCAACAAGTCTGCTCTCGGATAGATTGCTTATTGATTGTCATATCCCAAAACAATTTCAGGAAAATCAGTTATCATCCAGCTTAATTAAAAAAGTTGTTCACCTCTCCCCTACCAACAAACTGAGATAATATTCGATAATTATTCTTTTCGAAACGAATTCGTCCTGCGATAATTGCAGGATGGATCTTGAGTTGTTCTGATAAATTGTGAACCTCTTTTGCTAGGTCTTTTGCGTCTAAATTCACTTTTTTCCAATATTCTTTAGGGATTAGTGAATTTTGAGCAATTCTGTCGGCCTCTTCTTCCTTCGTATCCTTGCTCCTTATGCTTGATTGATGAGGTTCGAGCTCATCTATTATGATATTTGTTTCGTCCATTGTGAGATGTTTCGTAAGATGTGCTAATTCGTGCAAAAGACAGAACCAAAAATTGTCTATCCGGTTATATCTCATGGTTAGGGCTATAACAGGATTCTTTTTCTCAAAATTCATTACAGCTCCATCGAGAAAAGTCTTTTTTAAATGAGGGACAATAAAAAGTTGTATCCCATGTTTTTCAAGGTATTCCTTCGCGAGTAGAGGACCATCTTTAAAATAACTGAGTTTTGATAAATCTGATAAATTGATGGATCCCAGCTTATATTTTTTTTCTAAAAGATGTTTCTCAGAAAGTTCTATAATCCTAAGACACCAAGCCATCAGCGCATATCTATCAGTTCTTAATTTTTTTATTGGGCTTTTACTTGCTCGGAATGATAATCTGGAAAAGCTGTTCATGCCACCAGCCTCTTGTATATATCCCCTCATAATCTCTTCTTCGTTGCCTTTAATACTTTTATCCGAATGAATCCAGCCAAGACTAATCATTTCGCTTATTGGGAAACGGGTCCAGTCTAATTCTGGAATTTCTTCAGGAAAATCTTGGCCTTGTTCTTGAAGCAATATCTCTGCTTGTATGCCTAATCCTTTGTGAAGCGCTCGCATCATAGAAAGCGAAAGCGGTCTTTTTTTGTTTAGAACTTCAGACACTTTGCTTTTGCTGCCTAAAAAAGGAACAAGCGCCTGTTGATTTAAGCTCAATTGTTCCATCCTAAACTTAATCGCTTCGATAGCATCAGGCATATCTATCGGATATTTTTTATCTTCATATAGCTCGACAAGAGTTACTAGAAGCTCTAGTTCGTCTCCTTCAGGGGTGTTAGGTTCGGCCTCCATTAACTCATCAATGCGAGAAAGTGCTATTTGATAGTCTTCCTCAGTTTTAATTACTTTGTAAGTCATCACAACTCCTCCACATTGATTTTATCATATTCCTTATGAGTTCCAATAAATTTTATATAAACAGTCTTCATTTGATAGTTAATCTTCGTTACTAATCTGTATTTATTTCCTTTAATATTAAAGACAACTTTATCGCCTCCTATAATACTCGCAGTTCCTTATTTTTCTTTTATTTCGAGCGGATTATTCCAGTTCGAATTCTTAGCTTCGTAATACCAAGCCTCTAATTGGCTTTTTGTTTCTTTATACGTACTGTAAAAATCAACAAGTGTTTTCCTCTTCACTACGCGCACATTAATAATATAAAGAGTTCCCAAATAAATGTCAAGAGAAAAGTTCCCAAATTGGGATAATTTTTCGATTGTAATAGATTAGAACACGAAAAATAAATGTTCTGAATTTGATCACCAATCTTGTGTGAAAAAATATCTTATGAGAAAAGATTCAAAATCATAACGTCCTTATATATAATGAGGAGGGAGAAAATGATGAAATTAAAGATCGTTATGGAACCCAGTGATGAAGGGGGGTATCCGGTCGAGGATGATTTAAATTTTTCCGCTGATTCTGAAATTGTCGAAATATCTCTATAACAAAAGTACCTGGCCTTAATTATGACATCAGCGTCAAGCAGTACGATAGGCAATAGAATAGTCCTTGTGACCTGCCCCCAGTCATTGTCGCAGAACAAAAAAGGTCAATTGTTGTCGTCCTCATCCTGCACAAGAATAACAGCCCAGACTGGATAAGGAGCCGCGCTGCCCTTGACCGCATGCCATAGGATGCGGTTCAGGGTGTCTTCCGGACAGGCGTCAATTTGCCGGAAGTTCAGGCGCGTGGAAATATGAGCATTCTGGCGGAGGAGGGTGTCCTCTATATCCTTTGTATTCGGGTTCATCTGGTCGAGTGGTATTTGATTGGGCACGGCCTCGAATGGCGTGAAATCCGGCGTGGCCGTGAAGCAGTCGAACATCGGCGTGGCCGTGGCGTCGAATTGGTTCATTGGGGAAAGGCCGAGAATCTGTTCGATGGTGCGGAGGAGGCTTGTCGTGTTGTACTGGGTGCTGACAAGAGCGCCGCGCTTGGTGTATGGGCTGATGCAGTAGGCCGTGGTGCGGTACCCGCTCACGTGGTCGAATCCGTTCTGCGGATCGTCCTCGATGCCGAAGATGACCGTATCTTTCCAGAAGCGGCTGTGGCTGAAAGCTTCGACGATACGGCCGAAAGCCAGGTCATTGTCGGCGACACAGGCGGATGGCGTCGGCGATCCGGGCCGGGTCCCGCTGGTGTGGTCGATGGGCAAACATATCAGGATGAGCTGAGGCATCTGTCCTTCTTGCTCCCAGGCAGCGATCTGGTTTGCGATGTAACGTGCCCTCCAGACATCTGACACTTCCATGATCCAACCCACCGTGTCTGTGGCGGTGAAAGGACGGATGGTCTCGATCGTAGGTCCGGATCCGATGATCACTTCTCCTTTACCGTGAAGATACTCCTCCCAGAAATCCTTCCACTCGGGCGCTCCTTCTCGGTTCAGGTCTTTCCAGCGGCATTCAGGCTGGGCGAACTCCCCAAAGTTCCAGATCGAGACTTTGTTCCGAAGGACATTGTCCCAGATAAATCCGCTGGGCGCGTAGGCCAGGGCATCAGCCTCGTCCGGCCCCATTCCGTCCGGATAGCTGCGGGGCCACCCGGCGAAGGATTTTTCTAGATAATCGGTCCCGAAAGCGGTGGTCGACCACTGGTGGCCGTCGGCACTCAAGATGCCGCAGCAGTAAGTGTTGTCGAGGAGGACGAATTCCCGCACTATTTTGTGCTGATTGGGAGTCACCTTCTCTCCGAAAAGGCAAAGGGCAGGGTCGCCGTTTCCTTCCAGGACATCGCCCAGAACCTGGTCATAGGTTCGGTTTTCCTTGATGATGTAGACGACATGCTTGAACAGGCTGGGCTCTCCGATGCGCTCGGGAACCGGCCGGGGTGGCTGGCCCGGTCGTGGCTCCTCTAGTGATTGGGCTATACGTTCGCGATGATAGTTTTCGTAGACGGCTTCGGTGAACCGCTGCAGCTCTGTCCGGTCCGGGACCGGTACGAGGGATACCGAGCCGTGATAATGGTGGGTGTTGAAACCTTCTCCGCCGGTTTCCCTGTACTGTTTCGGTTCGACGGGGAGGCCTTTGATGTTGGCGACGCACAGGGTTTGGGTTTCAGGATTAAAAGAAATTGCCCCCGGAAACCATCCGACCGGGATGAGCCCGAGGAGAGCCGACTTGCGGTCTCCGGGATCGAATCGAACCACAGCGATGGCATTCTGTGTGCCGTTGGCCACATAGAGCTGCTTTCCATCTGGCGGAAAACAGAGGGCATTGGGCGATGCGCCGAAGAGGTCTGCCGGGCTGGCCTTGACCCAGATCGTCTCGACAACCGCATCTAATTCGGTATCGATGACGCTGAGGTTGTCGCTGGCTGCATTGGCGCAAACGATGTAACGTCTGTCGGGTGAGACGGCAAGTGCTGAGGAGTGGAGATGAACGAGGATTTCTTTTTTGGTTCCTGAGGCAAGATCGATAACGCTCACCGAGCCTTCGTTGGCGATATGCTTGACGGGATCGACCTTGACGGTCGTGCCCCGTCCGGCCGGGCCGGTTAGATCTCCGGGTTTTGGCCGGCGGCCGCCCCAGTTGCTGACATAGGCCTTGCCATCCAGGAGCCGCACATCGAATGGAGCAACGCCCACGTCATATGTCCGGATAACTTGGCCGGTTTTGAGTTCGATCGCCAGGAGCTGGTTGGAAAGGTTGCCGCAGACATAGAGAGTTTGTCCGTTTACAGAAAGAGCCAGTCCGGCCGGGATCTCATTTTCACGGCGGGGAGTATGGGCCGGAGGCAGAGGAATGGAATGGGAGGGGAGGACTTCCCCGTCCGGCAGTACGGTGAAGACCTTGATGCTGCCGTTGACATTGCTGAGATAGATGCGGCTTCCGTCGGGTGAAAAAACGAGGCCGGTGTAGCTCAGCTGGCCCCTTGGGTCGGGTTGGAGGATGTTGGCTGAAGGAGATTCGGGCGGTGGTTCGTTTTGCTCCTCCGCTGGAAGCACAACACGCTGGGCGATCGTGCCGAGTGAAGGATTGATGATGACAAGCTCATGTGTTTTTCCTGAGACCGCGAGGAGCTGGTTGTTAGGGGAGAGCGCAAGGGCCTGGGGTCGGAGCCCGGGCAGGGGGATCTGCGTACCGGCCGGGACGAGAACCTGGTTGACGGGTAACACCGTTCTGTTCTCTCCGGCCGCGCCCACCTGCTCAGTATCCGGCACGTCTTCGCGGCATGAAATCATCCCGACGAGCATGGCAAGCACCAAGGAAATGGACATCAAGCCATGCAAGAAACGATTTATGTTGGGTCTTAAAATCTGCATGATGATTTTTCCTCCCGCTAGAATTTTACCTTATTTCGTGACCGCAAGATATGTAGCCGCTGTGCATGATGCTAAAATCCTGATCCGCTGCTTTCGAATGGTAAGACGCATGAGCCATGAGGCAGCCGTAGATTTTCCCTCCATCGACTTTCAGCAGCAGATTGCACTCGATCGGATCCTCGGCTGCATCCGGCCGGAGAGCGAGCGATGCGGTGCCGGTGATCATGCCGTACTCCATGCCTGTATTTGTCACATTAACGGCGCTACGGCCCTGCTGCTGAATAATCACCTGGCCCTCTTCTCTGAATTCCAGCTCGATCGAACTGCTGCCAAAGTATGATTCCAACCTTCCGCTCCACCTGCCAATAAGTTTCGGGCCCGGAGTGAAATTAGAATAGTAGTTTTTTTCATATGTTCTGCGCAAATTTTCGAATTTTTCATTTGCTCCCGGCAACAGGACGTCGAGGATGGCAAAAGCAAATCTGTCTGAAACGCTGGGCTGTTTGGCAATGTTGGACATGCAGACGATCACCAACTCCTGCTCCGGCTGCAGGATAAGTGTTGCGTTCGCTCCATTAACTTCTCCATTACTGATGAGCAGTCTTATGTTTTCGCCGAGCGTTAAGCTTCCCCAACCCAGTGCAAGAAAGCCCTGCGGAATCCTGGAATTGTGGTAGTAATGTAAAAGGCCAAGGCTTTCGTCCGACAGAAGCGCTTGCCCTCCGGTTGGCTTGATATTTAAATGGAACCTTCCATAAGCTAGGAGGTCGTTGGCCGATGAATAAAGGCCGGCGCCGCCTGCGGGTCCAATCATCGTCTCTGGCGCCATCTTTCTGTCCATCGTGTAGTAGCGGGACGCAAGGTGTGTCTTTTGCTTTTCGTTTAGGAATTCTCCGGAGTGCTCCATACCGAGAGGCCCGAACAGCTTTTTGCGCAAGAAAGTATCGAAGGATTGTGAAGACACCTTGGCGATAACGCAAGCGGCTACGCCAAAGGCATGGTTTGAGTAAAGGAATTCCTCTCCTGGTTTGAATACGACGTAGCCGTAACGTTTGCTATACTCGGGCACCTCTAGGAAGGAGGGTCTGTCCGCATCATTGTAAGAAAACCACCCGTGGGGAATGCCTGCTGCACCGTTCATTAAGTGGCGAATGGTCACCTCTTCTGGACGGCCCTGCATCACTTTCAGCTTCGAGGGAGCAATGTACCGATCCACGGGCGCATCGAGATCGACCAGTCCCCTCTCGACGAGGATCATCATCGCCGTCGCTGTCATCGATTTTGACATCGAGCCGACGCAATAGATTGTGTCGGGAGTTGCCGCAATCTTCTTTTCAGTATCCGCCCAACCGAACGCTTCCCTCCATAGAATCTGTTCTCCCCGCGCTGCCACGACGACGAAGGATGGGATCTCGCCGCCTTCCACCATGGCGAAAATCTGACTCCGCACCTCTGCAAAAAGGTTATCACCAGATAAAAAACAGTCTGAAGATCCCGCCCGATGGCAATTCCTCGGGTGCGACCGAGCAACCAGAGTTGAAACAGCAAAGATTGCAAGCACTGTAATTGTCAGAATACCAATTCTTTTTGAGAGTTTTTTATTCATGGACGTTTCCATAAGACTGATCTTTATCCAGTTTGCGATAGATCTCTCCTCTGTGGTCGATCTTGACAATCCAAATGGTCAGTTCATCATCCTGAATGGAATAGATGATGCGATAGCTACCCTGGCGGATCCTGAATCGATCCTGTCCCGAAATTTTTTCACATCCCCGGGGTCTGGGATCGTCAGCTAGTTTTTCAATACGTTTTATAATGCGTTGAAGTTGCCGTTTCGGAATCTTAGCCAGATCTTTTAAAACGGACTGGCGGAAATAGATTTTATATCCGGCCATTCTTTTTCAACTCTTCCAGGACATCTTCAAAAGCCAGAAGAGGTTCATCGCCCCTCTCTTTAAAGGCCGCCAGATCCTCGGCATCTTCTGCCAGAGAATACCTGACCGCTTCATTGATTAGCTCGGAGATGGAACGGGACGTTTCAGCCGCTTTGATGCGCAATGCTTTATGCAGCATGGGGTCCAGGTAAACGGTCGCCCTTTTGGAGAATTCAGACATGGTTTTCCTCCTGCGTAACGCTTTAACATTATAGCGTTAAAATGCTATAGCGTCAAGAAGTACGATAGGAAATGGAATAATGCTGGTTTCGTCGTATCCAGACTTTCTCAAAAACGATAGGATCTCAATATGAAAATATTTTGTGAGAATAGATTTAAAATCCTTTCATCATTTTTTATAATAAGGAGGGAGAAAATGATGAAACTAAAGATTGTTCTGGAACCCAGTGCGGGGGGATATTCAGTCATGGTCCCTTCCTTGCCTGCGTGTATCAGTGAAGGCAATACCCGGAAGGAAGCGCTTAAGAATATAAAATTTCGGAAATAGGATACGCTGTAATTACATCAGACAGCATTTTGGAAATGAATATCCTGGGATTCAAACGAGCCGACACCACAATTGAAGCAGAGTGGGTTTTGACTCTGGATCTGGTTCAACGAGCTTTATTTTCCCAGACTTCTGAATCAGTGTTGACAGACGAATTTCTCTTGCAATTCAGTTCATTCATACCGGAGTGAATCGATGGGATTGGCCGATGCGGCCCTGAATACCTTGAAGGACACAGTTGCAAGAGAAAATAAAAGGGCCATTCCTGATGCCAGCAGAAAAGTATCGATCCCCATGTGGATACGGTAGGCGAAATGCTGGAGCCACCTGTTCATCACATACCAGGCCACAGGCAGGGCTATGATGTTGGCCAAAATCACCCATTTGGTGAACCTCCAAGACAGCATAACCATAATATCCAATACCGAGGATCCAAGAATCTTTCGAATACCGATCTCTTTGGTTTTCTGCTCGGCAGTGAAAGACGCCAGGGCTAGGAGACCCAGGCAGGATATAACAATAGCCAACAGGGCAAAAATTCCGAAGATACGTCTGCTTTTTTCCTCGTTTTTATAAAGCTGTGCAAAATCTTCATCGAGAAAAGAATAGAGGAATGGCTGTTCCCCTCTGTATGGCTGGAGTTTTTCTTCCAGGTACCCCAATGTTCGACTCATATCTTTGGCTCCAATTCTGACAGACATATGAAACAGCCAAGGTCGATAGATGTAAAAAGCGACCGGCTCAATTTTGTGATGCAGAGATCGAAAATTAAAATCCTTCACAACGCCGATCACTTTTCCCCAGTCTAAATCGCCAATTTTGAACTTTTGTCCTAAGGGATTCTCCCATCCTATCTGTTTTGCGAGAGTTTTATTGACGATATAAGACCGGCTGCTGCTGTCATCGGCATACTGTGGAGAAAAATCTCTGCCTTCCAGCAGCTCGATCCCGTAAAAAGACAGGAATTCGTAATCCACTGTCATGTATGGAGAAATCCACTGCTCATCTGGATTCTTGCCTTCAAAGAATATTTGATTTCTCCAAAAGGGATTCCCCAATTTACGTGTCGATGCTGTGACTCCTTTTATATCCGGATACTTTGAAAGGTCATCTCTGATGGCGTCAAAATGCTGCTGCATCTGCTCTGTCATGGGCAGGACGACAACCTGGGCTTTATTAAAGCCTGTGTCTTTATTCCTCATATACCCGAACTGCTTGGAAACCACAGTTGTGCAAAAGATCAGCGTAATGGAAACGGCAAACTGCACCATAACCAGGACTTTTCTCAGTTTGTCGGATTTTTTCTCTTGGGAAAAGGAACTTTTAAGAACAACCACGGGTCGAAAAGAAGAAAGGACAAAAGCAGGATAGATACCGGCTAATACTCCAGCCCCAACCAGAAAACAAAGTATCCCGGCAACAAATATCCAATTATTCAAATAATCGGATGACATGCTGGTACCCAAAATGTTTTCAAGCAAAGATTTGATCGTTTGAACGATTGCAATGGCAAGAAAAAATGCACAGATAGAAAAAAGCAAGGACTCACCCATAAACTGCCGGACCAGTTGTAATTTGTTTGCGCCGACAACCTTGCGAACTCCGACTTCCCGAGCACGGCTGACAGAGCGGGCTGTCGAAAGATTGATGAAATTGATGCAGGCGACCAGGAGGATAAAAACCATAATGATGGAAAAGAAATAGATATACATAATATCGCCTTTCAGCCAGTTGATTTCCCACATGATATGCTTGGAGCGAAGATGGATGTCTCTCAAAGGCTGAAGGAATAAAGACACATGATCTGCATTTAGCCTGAAGTACTTCTTGGTATGTGCCGAGAGTTTACTCTCCAGTGCTTTTGGGTCCGCATTTTGCTTGAGAAGAACATAGGTGGGTGAGTAATGATCATAATTATCCCACTCGACGGGCTGGCTCCTCATCTCCATGATCGAAACCAGCATATCGAATTGGATGTGAGAGTTTTCGGGCACATTTTCGGCGACACCTGTGATTGTATAAATCTCGGAATCCGGGCCCTGAAGGATTTCGCCTACAGGGTCCTCCTCCTTGAATATGCGACGGGCTGTATCCTCTGTTATGACCGCCGTATTCGGCTCTAAGAGTGCAGACTGAGGATCGCCCTGCAGCAGTTTAAAGGAGAAAACCTTAAAAACATCCGGATCGGCGCTCAGAGCTCGGGGGATTTCCACTATCTCATCTTTGTGTTTGATCCATACGGCCCCCATATTGACGAAATTGACGGCCATACTGACCTCTGGATAATCCACAAAAGTCTCTCCCATCCATGGTGTAGACTGTCCGAGATTCGTCTCATCCTGTCCTTCAAAAAATTGCCTTTCTACCAAACGAAAGATGCGGTTTCCGTTTTTATTAAAGTTGTCGAAAGAAAGCTCGAACTGGAGATATGAGGCAATTGCTATGCAGCAGGCCATACCTAGTGCAAGTCCGGCGATATTGATGAACGAATACCCTTTGTGCCTGGTTATGTTCCTCCAGGTGGTTATTAAATAGTTTTCAAACATGTCTGATTTTCCTCATATGAAATTAAAGATATCGCCTTCTCAACATAAGCTAAATTGACTTTTTAGACTTCTTGTTTCAATCATCTAAGCTTATTTACTGTTTTGACCAGCAATAAATATGCCAATATATATCGCCTGAGATTTTCGAGCCTTAATATAACACTTGATGTCCTTTAGCGAACGATATGCGTACGCAAATGAACAAATTTGAGGTTGTGCTCCCAGAAAAGCACAAAGTATCGGCTGCAATTTTATCTGACTATATCACGAGTCCGGATTGGCGGGCGAGAAAAGAAAAGGGAATTGAATAAATTTCATATGAAATGATGGGGACAATCATTCCAATGCGAGTTGAATTTTCAGGGCTTGATCTATATCCTTCATTTTCCGTTCGCTAATATGTCCAATTGATTTAACGATTCTATCCTCAGCATCAATGGTTCTTATCTGATTGCATTGGGCTACACTGTCTTTTTCCAATCCGAATTCTTCTTTTTTCAAATAAACTAAACACGGATACCATTTTCTTACGTTTTTTGCGTCAGTGACAGGGATGATATTTGTGACAGGAGAAAATTTATTCGCTATATCGTTCTGAACTATGATGCAAGGCCTTACTTTTCCCTGTTCAGATCCCCTAACAGGTTCCAAATCAACCAGGATAATATCACCTCTTCTGTATCCTGTGTGCATTAGATGTTTTCACCATCAATGTATTTAAATTCTTCACAGGTTGTCCGGTCGAGATCTGCATTGGCCAGATAACCCTCTTTCAATTCTTTCTCAAGTCTCTCCTTTTCTATTCTTTTCAACTTATCGTCAATGGCATCTCTAACGAATTTACTAAAATCTATACCTGTTTTTTTATTTTCTGATTCAAAGCGAGATATGAGATCAATGGGGAATATGATGTTTTTCCTTATAATCTTATTTTCTTTCATTCTTATCTCCTAAGCACTTTTTAATGTATCTATTTAATATACATTTATGATATACATCTAGATATACATTGTCAAGCACTTTTATTCCTCTTTATTCCCCGATTTCAACGAGTCCTCACTTTTAGATAAACGAAGGACTCTTGCAGTATTTCTCACCAAGATAATCGGTAAGCTTACCTTTTTGATGTTTGCCGCAGCCTCTCCCCCACTCCTATTCCTTTATTACAATTTCTTTTATTGCAATCCCCGATGCTTAAGTAGAGGCTCGATCCCGGGCTCTCGTCCACGGAAGTTGATGTACATGGTCTTGTAGTCAGCCGTCCCGTTTTTCGCCAATATGTGTTTTCTAAAGGCATTCGCAGTTTTTTGGTCAAACAGGCTGGTCTCTTTAAATGCCTCGAAAGCATCACAATCCAGAACTTCCGACCATATGTAGCTGTAGTAACCGGCGGCATATCCCCCGATGATGTGATTGAAATAAGTGCTCCGGTACCTGGAGACGATCTCAGGGATCAATCCTATTTCATCGAAATAATCTTTTTCAAATTGATTGACATCCAGGTCCTGTGGTTCTGTGAGTGTGTGGTATTTCATATCCAACAGACTTGCAGCCAGGTATTC
>CAZIMJ010000194.1:0-13995 GCA_964540205.1 uncultured Eubacteriales bacterium
CGCTCCACTGACAATGAGATCATCGGCGCTGTGGAAAACTTCCGGGATCTCACTAAACACAAGGGATTATGGGGAAAATTGCGTGAGGAAAGAAATAAAGCCCACCAGTACCTCAGCATTGCAGGCGTGATCATCGTAGCGATCAATAAAGAGGGGATTGTCACTCTCATCAACAAAAAAGGAAGCGACGTTTTAGGGTACGCGGAAGATGCGCTCATAGGAAAAAACTGGTACAACCTCTGTGTCCCGGAAAAGGATAGAGAAGAGAGAAAGCGGGATTTTGAAGATCTGATGGCCGGATATTACACGGATGTCGAAGACTATGAGAACATCATTGTGACCAAATCTGGAGAAGAACGGATCATCGCATGGCACAATACCATCATTCGAGATGACGATGGACACATCATTGGAACTCTGAGCTCAGGCGAAGACATCACCAAACGCAAGATTGCCGAAGAAGAGTTGATCCGATCCGAAAAGATGGCCTCCCTGGGTCAATTAGCTGCCAGTGTCGTCCATGAGGTGAACAATCCGTTGGCCGGGATCATGGTCTATGTGAAGCTTTTTCTCAAAAAGTTCGATAGCGGGACGCTCCAGAGTGAAGGGACAGACCAACAGCTCTTAAAGATGCAGAAAGAACTGGAGAGAACGACCCGGATCATCCGTAACCTTCTCGACTTCGCACGTCAATCACCGCCGACCGTGGCGTCCGTGGACATAAACAGGGCCGTAGAAGCAGCTTTGTTACTTGTCGGCAATCAGATCAACCTGGAAAATATCAATCTTAAGAAGAAGTTGGACCCGGAACTTCCTCATATTCTTGCGGATTTTGATAAGATCCAGCAGGTTTTGCTCAACATCATGTTGAATGCCATCCAAGCCATGCCCGATGGGGGGGATTTATCAGTCACCACATCCGTAGCCGAAGGAGTGAGGATCGGTGATGCAATTAAGAATGCCGTGAGGATAGATATCAATGACACAGGGATTGGCATTCCCAAAGAGAACCTGGGCAAATTGTTCACACCTTTTTTCACCACCAAAGAAAAAGGAAAGGGTGTGGGATTGGGACTCTCTGTTGTTCACGGGCTCATCGAAAAGCATAATGGAAAGATAGAAGTTGCCAGCACCCCTGAAGAGGGGACGACATTCAGTATTTATCTGGAGGTAATGGATGAGACAGAGGTCGAAAATACTCATCGTTGATGATGAAAACATTGTGAGAGAGTCTCTCCGAGACTGGTTGAACAGTGCAGGGTATTATGTGGACACAGCCGCATCCGGAGAAGAAGCACTGCCGATCATCAAAGAGAAGAAGATCACGATCATGGTGACAGACCTGGTCATGCCAGGAATCAACGGCATCGAACTCATGAAGGAGGCCAAAAAAATCGTCCCTGGGATGGCGGCGATCATCATCACAGCACACGCAACAGTCCAAACAGCCATCGACGCCATAAGAGAAGGGGCCTACGATTATATCGAAAAACCTTTTTGTCCGGAGAAGGTGGAACATCTGATCCATAATCTGGTGGAACATCAGGCATTGGTCGAGGAGAACATCTCTCTCCGGAAGAAGATCAAGGATCGATTCCAGTTCGGAGGGATCATCGCTAAGAGCCCTAAGATGCTGAGGATCATCGAGCTTGTGAAGACAGTGGCGCCTACGAGTGCAACGGTGCTGATCACTGGAGAAACCGGCACGGGTAAAGAAATTGTTGCCCGCGCAATCCATCATCTCAGTGGACGCCGTAATAAACCCTTCATCGCCACGAGCTGTGCCGCTCTCCCGGAGAGCTTGTTGGAGACTGAGCTCTTCGGACATGAAAAAGGGTCTTTCACGGGCGCGATAGGACAAAAGAAGGGCAAGTTTGAAGCTGGCCACAAAGGCACGATTTTTCTTGATGAAATCGGAGAGATCAACGCCAACACACAGGTCCATCTCCTCAGGGCACTCGAGGAAAAAAAGATCACACGAGTGGGAGGAAACGAAGAAATAGCCGTGGATGTCCGCGTGATCGCTGCGACCAATAAGGACCTCAAAGCTCATGTGAAGGAGGGAAATTTTAGAGAGGATCTCTACTACCGATTAAAGGTCGTATCCATCGAACTTCCCCCCCTTAAAGACAGAAAAGAGGATATCCTCCTGTTAGCTGATTTTTTCTTGAAAAAATATGCGGAAGAGAATAACAAGGGTCAAAGGGATTTTTCCCCTGAAGTCATAGAATTTATGCTGCACTACTCCTGGCCCGGTAACGTTAGGGAGCTGGAAAACATGATCGAACACGGTGTTATCCTTTCCAAAAGTCATAGCATCATTTTAGCTGAGCTTCCGCAAGACATAGTCTACCCGTATCCATTGGAGGAAAAAACCATCGATGCCATGATGAGAAGCCACATTTTTAACGTGCTTGAAGAGACCGACGGCAACATCTCTCAGGCTGCGAAAATTCTGGGCATTCAGCGGATGACCCTCTATAACAAGCTGAAAAAATACAATTTTGCTGTCAATAAATTAGACAGCTGAAGTCTAATTAATAGACATATTTTCCCCTTTGTGGGTTTTTGTGATTCCCGCCGGTGTAAAGCTTTATATCATTTGTTATCAACTAAATAGAAAACATTTCAAATTTATTTACACCATTTTGCCGAATTTGGCACATGACTTGCTCTATAGTGGATCATGATGCGTTTATTAAACCAAACAGTTCAGTTAAACTTTTTAAAACTGTGCTGGAGGAAAGTAGGATAAAAGCAATAATAGGAGGCATGAAATGCAAAAAGAAACGATGTTGGTTGTCGAAGACGAAGACATCATGCGGGATGCTTTAGAGGATTATTTCTCTGGAGAGGGTCACACCGTTGACACAGCCCAAGACGGGGACAAAGCGTTAGAAAAATTTAATCTTAATAACTATGACATCATGATCATCGATCTTAGATTACCCGGCCGCGATGGGCTTTCGGTCCTGAAAGAAGTCAGAAAGAGGAACCCGCAGGCAAAGGTTATCATGATCACGGCTTATCCTTCGCTCGAGACAGAAACGCAAGCAAGGGAAGGAGGGGCCATTGATTATCTGACAAAACCATTCGAGCTTAACTATCTCGAAACCTTGATCCGGCAATCTTTTGAGGTCGATATTGTTCCCACTCCCGTTGTTGAAGAACCCGTAGAAGAGATCCTTCCTACACCCTGCATCTGGTCACAAGCCGGTATCGCCAAACAGCGCGGCTGTGACATGGGTTACACATGCGAACGCGGATGCCAATTCCATGCGGCAATGATGAAGCAAGAGAAATTCCGGAATGACGAGAGGATTAAGCCTTATCTCGAAAAACTCCACTCCCTGTTAGGAAAAAGCCGCTGTAAATACACCATGAGTGGAGATCTCTCTTACCGTTCCTGCACCAGGCTCTTCAATTGCGCCGGCTGTGAGCTCGACCAGGCGATCCAGTACAGAAGCGATCTCAAGTTTTCTGCCAAGAAGAAACCCCAAACTGAACAAGCCGCTCAGGTGACGATCAAAGAAAAACCCATTCGAACCGACCACTAACTTCACCCCTAGCACGTATTCGATCTAGCTATATAACCCGGTTTGAGTCGGCCCCTAGTAGGTTGATTCAAGCCGGGTTTTTAATTTTTGCCACTTTTTGGGGGTCTTTCACAAAGGAGCTCGAGGGCCTTTTTTCGTTCTTCTCGGTTCGAATGGGTGTAGCGTTCCGTGACCTTAGCAGAGCTATAACCTAATAGGGGCCTACTCTTCCTACTCATTGATACTATTTACCGCGCCTTTTTTTTGACATGGATTGCCAGGTCAGGTTTATAGTATTATAACATTTAACCGCTTTTCTCATTAAGAAAAAGCAAGGAGGGTCTAATGAAAAAATTACTTATGGTCATTTCTTTTGCATTTTTGCTTTGCTTGGTCCTGGCTACCGTCTCAGTAAACACATTAGCCGATGAGAAGAAGGAACAAGAAAGATTCATTGGTAATGTTATCGGCGCGCCAGGTTCAAAGGCTGGGGAAAAGGGCAAACTGAATATGATTGTTGACAGGTGGACCACTCATGAGGAAGTGAAGCAACTCTATAATCTCATCAAGGATGATGATATTAAAGCTATGCTCAAAGCAATACGAAAAAAAACTGTAGGTTATATTTGGTTCACCAGTAGCGCTCGGTTTCCACTCAACGTTGCGTCCACCAAAGATACAGAAAAAAGACGCCTGATTCGACTTATTATTGAGCATCCCATCTTACCGGGGGAAATATATATTCCGCTGCCCGAGCCAGACGATCAGTTCGGCGCAGTTGAATTCACTCTAAATGAAAGCAACGAGGGAGAAGGCTATGTCTTCGGTAGAGTGACTATTAGTATCAATGAAGATGGCACGATTGGATTCAAGCCTCTAGCGTCTATAAAGCAGATGCTTATAACAGTCAGAAATAAGTGAAATCGATATTTCAGTCTCGTCTCTTTTAAGAATAACAGCATTTATTTATTATGAGTTTGTCGGACTTTTTTCAGTGTTAAATGAGTCTTCCTGATATTTATAGGTTATTTCGCCTTCCGAATTCATTTTACTCCTGAGCTCTTTGTGAATCAGAATCCTTCCCCCTTTGTTCAGGTTCGTGATTAATTTCCCCTTGAGCATTAGAGTTTAAGGATATGCAAATATTGCGGTTCTGTCAATCTACCGGGCTGTTGGGCTCCATTTTAAGTTGAAATGGTTGCCAAAGTTTGTGATATAATAATTATGGCTCTCTTGAGCCGGCTGGGGAGAGCAACCACCTTTTTGGTTCCCATCATCAACCCCCCTTTTGCTGACAACAGCCGGCACTTTCTGCTCTAATAAAACAAATCCCTTCATGGAAAATAGATAATAACTTTGTTATAATCTGTCCCGGTAAACGCGGGAATTGAAATTCATTTGAGTTGAAGATTAATTCTCTGGTTCTCCTTTGGGGATGTTACTCACTGACACGGAGGGCAAAAGGAAAAATGCCAGCACAAAAGAAAAAAATATTGGTTGTTTGTAGCGACAAGAGGAACCAGGCATTGTTGAGCTCGATTCTGGCCGAAAAGGATTTAACCATTATAAAGGCCGAGTCCAAGGAAAAGGCGATTGAATCAGCGCAAAACGACAATCCGGACCTCGTAATCTATGATTTCGACATTTCGGAGTTTGGCGGCGGAGACCTGGCATTTTCAATCAGAGAAAAACGGCCCGACAAGGCAATCCCCATCATTTTCATCACTTCGCTCATCAGTGAGGCGGAACAGAAGTGCAGCCTTCTCGACGGGCCTGTATGTTTTCTGTCCAAACCTCTGAACGTAAAAAGACTTATGGAAGAAATTGAAGGTTTATTGTTCAGGTTTCAGGTTCAATTTCCGGATAAAATGTAGAGGCGAAAAACAAAAAAAATTATCCGCTTTTCTCCATCAACCTCTTTTGCTGACAACAGCCGGCGTTTGTTTTAAGGACAAAATAGGGACAAAAGCATGCCAAAACAGACCAAATTTGTCTGTTTTGGCTAATTTTGGTTTAGTTTGGTGTGGTTACGCCAAATAACTCATTCCGAGGAAATTAGGTACAAAAAGAGTGCCGAGGGCCGGACTCGAACCGGCACGTAGGATAACCTACGAGGGATTTTAAGTCCCTTGCGTCTACCAAATTCCGCCACCCCGGCACTTTAGAATCAATTTGTTTCGTTTCAACTCAATTCGGACCATTTATGATATTTCTTACTCCTCACTTGTTCTCTGCTTTTAGTACAGCGGCAAAGGCGCTCTGGGGGATCATAACCGAACCCACCATCTTCATCCTCTTTTTCCCTTTTTTCTGCTTTTTGAGAAGCTTTTGTTTGCGTGTGACATCTCCCCCGTAGAGTTTGGCAGTCACATCTTTTCTGTAGGGAGAGATGGTGGATCTGGAGATTATATTGCCTCCAATGGCACCCTGGATGGCGATTTTAAATTGGTGTCTGGGGATTTCATCTTTGAGTCGATCACATATTTTCACCCCCCACTCTCTGGCATTGTCACGATGCACGATAAGGGATAAAGCATCCACCTTTTCCCCATTAATCAGAATATCCAGCCTCACAAGGTCACTCCCCCTGTATTCGATCAATTCATAATCAAAGGAACCGTAACCCTGTGTGATAGTCTTAAGCGTGTCGTAAAAATCATAGATCGCTTCAGCCAGCGGCATGTCGATAATAAGCTCGATACGCCCTGGTGTCGGATAGCTCGAGCGAGGATTGCTGCCCCTGCGGGATAGACACAATTTCATGATCACACCCATGTATTTTTCAGGGAAGAGCAGAGAGGCTTTGATGTAAGGCTCCGAAGTGCTCTGGATCTGCGAGGGATCCGGATAATACTGGGGATTGTCGATCGTAAGTGTTTCCCCGTTTTTGAGAGAAAAAAGGTACTGCACGCTGGGAAAGGTCATCACGATCGACTGGTCGTATTCCCGCTCCAAACGCTGCTGAAATATCTCAAGATGAAGCAGTCCTAAAAAGCCGCACCTGAATCCCTGTCCCAAAGCTGCGGAGGAATCTTTCTGATAGATCAGGGAAGCGTCGTTAAGTTCATACTTTTCCAGGGACTCACGAAGAGACTGGTATTCATCTGTGGCCATGGGATAAATAGAAGAAAAGACCACGGACTTGGATTCCTTAAATCCGGCAAGGGGGTCTGTTATGGAATTTGAATCCAGTGTGATGGTGTCCCCAATCCGTGTTTCTCCGAGTTTTTTTATCCCGGCTGTGATATATCCGACTTCGCCGGCACAAAGGCTATCTTTGGATTTTCTATCGAGTTGAAATAGCCCGACATCTTCCACTTTGTGGACAACACTATTGGATAAAAACCGGATCATCTCCCCGTGTTTGACACATCCGTCAAAGATGCGGCAGGCGATGATCGCTCCCCGATAGGAATCATATTGGGCGTCAAAAATAAGGGCTTTTAATGGCGCATCAGAGCTGCCTTGGTGAGGGGGGATTTGTCTGACGATGGCGTCAAAAATATCGGAAATCCCGGTCCCCTCTTTGGCAGAGCACAGGATCGCCATTTCCGAATCAAGCCCCAGTTCATTCTCGATCTGTTGTTTGGTACGGTCTATATCCGCAGATATCAGGTCTATTTTGTTTATGACGGGAATGATAGTGAGGTCGTGCTCCATAGCCATATAAAGATTGGCCACGGTCTGTGCTTCCACACCCTGAGAGGCATCCACAACCAAAAGCACTCCTTCGCAGGCTGACAAGGCACGGGAAACTTCATAGGAAAAATCCACATGGCCCGGGGTGTCGATCAGATTGAGTGAATATTCCTTGTTTTCCTTATCGGTATAAGGCAGGGTTACGGTCTGGCTTTTTATGGTGATCCCACGCTCTCTCTCCAGATCCATGGTATCGAGTATCTGATCCCTGAACTCCCTTTGAGAAACCAATCCGGAGGCCTGGATGAGCCGGTCTGCAAGAGTGGATTTCCCATGGTCGATGTGGGCGATTATGCTGAAGTTTCTGATGTTTGACATATTCCGTTCTTTTTTGTGAGTCCAATCTGGATATTCTATCACAATAATTACAGATTGGAACTATACCCGCACTGCTTCTGACTTGCCCCCCTGAATCTTGGTTAAGAAATTGATTTAAAATTTTGTTGGACTGGACGATTAGATACCCACGGCTAAAGCCGTGGCACTCGCTAAAATTCAAGCTTCGCTTGACCTAAATCCTGGGTTTGCTGCCATTCCACATATTTGAGAATCTTGGCCTCATCTACCCCCACAGTGGACACGAAGTACCCAGGTGACCACACCACATTCTCTTTCCAGTATACCTTGCTTAACCAAGAAAACTTTTTCCTCAATTCACTCGCCGTCATTCCCTTCACCTTGCCCACTACATCACTCACAGAATATTTCGGAGGAATGATCATTATCATATGGACATGGTCTGCCTGCATACTGTAATCGACTATCTCGCACCCTGGTAAGCTCCGCATTACTTTCGGAAAAAGTTTTCGTAAATAGCCTCTCATCCCAGGATTTAGGATACGGCGGCGATATTTCGGAATCCAAACGATATGATATTCCCTTCGATAGGCTCCGTGTCCCGAGTACCTTGTTTCCACTCGTACATATTATCATATCGCCGCCTAACCATTCACCCACGGGCAAGCCCGTGGACCTCTGCCCTTCGGGTCGTTAGAAGAAGTAATCCGCTTTGGTTGGCTGGGAAGATCATTGAAGAGCAAAAACCAGATGAATGGAGGACGTGAGATCGAAAAGCAACACGTTCCAATGAAGGTAAGCTTCAAAAGGAAGGAGTAAAACCATGAAAAAGAAAAGGCTCGAGCACGGTAATTTATTGTTGTGGGTATCAGGATGCTGCATCTGGCATCCATTCAGGGTCACAGAAAAATTGCCGAAGTCCTGATCCATGAAGGCATGGATATCAACGGAAAAGATGAACGCGGATACACGCCCCTGGATTATGCATTCCGTTATGGTCATGATTCGATGGCTGAGTTTCTTGAGAAGAACGGCGGGAAGTCACGCTTGATAAGCAATTTGGCTTCGGTAGATAACGTTGAAAACCTGGATATCCCGCTAGGCGATGCGATCGCTGTCAAACTCCAAAATGGGAGCTGGGGGATACGCACTAATGGGCACTTTTTGATTTTTGGCTATTCTGAAATCGGCAATCCTCCTCCTGAGCCATCGATCTTGAACGGATACATCACAGGCAACGAAATGAAGAATGTGCCATGGGTTTATTTCGACCTGGGTTCTCATCCCCCAAAGGCGTTTTTTGCTCTGCAGGGCCGGACTCCTATTTATTCTATGCGGGACCGTGTGAAACATCTCTCGTTTGTGCTGAACGATGCATTCGAGAAATATTACTCTGGGTTGGAACTTGTGCATTCCTATTTCCCTAAGCCCGGACAGCCCATCGATGTCGATGGTATGAAGGCAACTGTCGTTGAGTCTTTCAGGAACAAAAAAGGATACTTTATCCAATGCGATGGACTGTCCGTCTTCTGGCTTTCAGGTCTTTCCGACGATTACATCACTTCGAAAAAAGATACCAAAGCAGTCGAATTCGTCATGGAGAATTTCTCTGATATTGATCTTTTATTCCTGGGGACACCGGAGGGAATAGGCCCGGAAAAGGGAAACGGGATCAGAGAATCCTTTGTCGAATCGATGCGCTTGGATCCCAAGGCAGTATTTTTTATGGGGAAAGAACCTTTGGAAAGAAGGATCCTGTACCAGATAAGACGGAGAATCCAAGATCCTGGAAATATATATTGTGCGGAGAATCCCGGAGACAGGTTTTTCTTTACTCAAAAAGAGATAAGATGATAGTATCTAAAGAAGACTATGATTTCTGGGTGGATGCCAGAATCATCGAAGATCTAAAACCAAAAAAAAATAATTAAAATAAATCCATGGAATGTATTCATCAAGAGGAGTGATCTGAATGAAATTCAAAATAATTTTGGTCTGTGCTGTGTTGATGTGCAGCATGAGGATGAAGGTTTATACAGAAATTCCGGTGGCTGATGTTTTTGAACTGATGGATGAGATCAACCGAGTGAAAAAAGATGCTCTATGGCCAGGATTTCATCCGGGGGAAATCCCCACAGCGATATTTGACGGTGTCAATACATATCTCTTCAAACATCCTTCACCGCCCGAGGCATTCATGGTTTTAAGGGAAAAGAAGGATACACGGGTGTTTAAGGGTCAGCACAGTCAGGTAAGGGGAAACAGTAGAGTGCAGCTTAACGGCGCCTGGACGGCGACATCCGTTCTGAGAACCCATTCCAGGCTTACAGGGGAGAAATATTCTATGCAAAACTTGGCAGGTATCATAATTCATGAGCAGTTCCATGTGTTCCAGAAGCTGAAACACCCGGATTGGCGTCCGAATGATGGGTATCTCTTCAATTATCCTTTAGATACTCCGGAAATGTTAGCCCTCCGAAGACTGGAAACAGAAGCCTTGCGAAGAGCGGTCATTGCCCCGAGCCATGAGGAGGGATCCGGATGGGTGAAAGAAGCCCTTAGGTGGCGGGATAAAAGACACCTACTTTTAGACGATGTTCTCATTCGATACGAAGGAGAACTGCAGCGTTTTGAAGGCTTGGCCGAATACATTGAATATCGGTCGGGCGGCAAGGATCTTGCCCGGATTCCTGTGGATCCCGGATTCGCTCCCGCTGCAATCCGGCATCTGGGGTATCTTCTGGGCCGATGGACAGCGGCCATTCTCGACAGGCTGGATCCTTATTGGAAAGAGACTATGGAGTCGGGCCAGGCAGAGTATCTCCATGAGATTCTCGAAACGATTATGTCCTCTTCCGATCATACATGTGTATTTTCAGATGAAGAACAGGAATCATTCTTGCAAAAGGCCAAGAAAGATGTTGAGGACAGAAAGAAAACTGTAGAGAGACTGAGGAAGGAATTCGAATCCCAGCCGGGATACCGGATTGAAATTGTTTCCTTCAAAACACCCCTTGGACTGGTGATGTTTTATGCCGACCTAACGGAAGCCCTCTCTCAAAGGGAACTGCTTCACAGATTTTTACTGGTGCTGCGGAATGACATGGGGACAATCACTGTGCGGGAATTGTTGAGTCTCACAGAGAATAACGGATCTACAAGTGTGGGAAAACTTACGGTCGCCGGGATCACAGAAAAACCCGTGATCGAGAATATTGAAGGCAAGATTAAGATAACAACCAAAGGATTCCATGCTGAATTCAGTGAAGCCGAAGTAGAAGAGCACCAAAATGGGATAAGAATTGTGCTCCATTAATTTTACACTGCCAAAAAAAACTCATTATATTAGTTAAAATGGTTTATAAAGATTAAAATATATCCGTAATAGACTTGAAGGAGTTTACGTTGATAGATGAAAGATCTATAAAAAAGTACTATGCTGACGTTTCTCAAGTTGAACTTAAAAGGTTACAAGACTTTTTGGAAACACACGAGATAAGACGAATTAATGTAGAAGGGAAATACATAAAATACTATTCTTGTGGACAAGGGGCGCAAACTATACTCACTTTCAGCGGGGGGCATAGCGGACTCGAAACAGTGTACGAGACAGTCCTTGGTTTTGAAAATGACTACAGAATGGTGGTCGTGGATATTTCATTGTTTAAAGGACTTGCTGAGTTCAGCCAAGGTGTTAATAAAGTACTTGAAAGAGAAGGAGTTAACCGAGTATTTGTCATCGGACAATCTCTTTCAGGAATGTATTCCCAGATATATTTTAAAAGAAACTACGACATCGTTGATGCCATGGCACTCACGAATACTTTTGCACCAAGTCAAAAGAAAAGTAAGAAATGGGGACTGATTCTCCTACGTTTATTTCCTTTTTTCTTACTTAACGCCATTTTCAAACAAAAAATACGTAAATGGACTCCAGTGGCTGAGATCCCAACTGAAGCAAAAGAGAGGATGCAGTTTAAAACTGCATTTATGAACCAGGTTGTCGATCAGCAATTTTCAAAAGGATTTCTGATGAATGCAGCAAATGTGACATTTCAATTCCATAGGGATGACGAATATACTATCGAACACTTCAAGGATTGGAAAGGGAAAGTACTCATCATAAGCAGTAAGGATGATCCGTGTTATAAAGATTTAGACATTTTGAGGAAGCACCTTCCTAATACAGAAATTTTTCTATTTCCTGAAGGCTACAGACACATGGCTCCTATGGTCTTTAGAGATGAATTTCATAACAGGATAAAGGATTTTTTCAAAATGGAATAGTTATGATCCTACAAAAAATAGAATCATCTTTGGCATCATAATACGCCTTGTGTGTACCCCCTTATCCCCTTTTGTATCGCTTGTGCAAGTTCTTCCGGGCGTTGTGATCCAATCAGTAATCCCTTACCGCTTGACAGCTTCAGTTGTACACCACGGTTGCCACTGACATTGTACGCTTTTCCGGCCCGTCCATACTTCACACCCCAGCCACCGTACTCTCACATCGGCCTGTATGTCCTTACCTCGCAACTGACTATGTCTCTAAACGGAACTGTCTGACGTGCCAATGGAACAAAGTTAATGTGCACCCCATCTTCCCGAACTTCAACGTGGAGCTTTAATCTAAGGAAAAGCCAGGATATGCCAATCCCCAACAAGATCATTAAAGGCCCGAGTATTGCGAGTGCGGTATCAGACATAGGCCTGTTGCCCCAAGAGTGACCGAAGACGAGCTGCTCGATCATTCCGTATCCGAAAGAGATGATGAGGCCAAGCAAGACGACAGCTATGGCGATCCAAAGCCACTTCTGTCGAAAGCGCTGAATCTCGCGAAACTTCACCACAATGTTGTTCGTCTTATTCATGATGCCATTACTCCTAACAATACCTATACTGCATACCATATTTTAAGAAAAATATCGCCACAATACCTTATCAATATCCTTGCTATATCGCAAGCTATGCAACTGACAGTCTAGGTATTGCGGAGGATGTTATCTCACGCCCTATCTACCGCCAAACCACAAACTACGGACATTTCGGAAGATCAGACCTACCCTGGGAGGATAAAAGAAGAGAAAAGCATGTTTTATAACCGCAGGTTATAAAACTAGATAATATCACAAATTTTAATAACTGGGAGTTATGAAATTCCAATTTTTATGACTGCAGGTTATAAAACATCTTAAAATTGCCCCTTATTATAGCTAGAAGTTAGAAAAACAAAATACCCAGAGCAAAAAAAAATTAAATAATATTTTCGTTGAGCCAGTATAATATCCGATCAGCAACAACCTGCCAATCAGATTCCAACATCATGTCATGTGCCATATCAGGAAATATATATTCCTTCGTATTATAAGCAATAGCAGTTGCCTTAACTTCTACGGAAGATATTGCTTTGTCTTGAGTGGCACCCAAAACAAGCAGTTGAGTTTTGATTCGTTCCGGTCTAGGCAAGTTAAAAAATATCATATCCATATAAGCACGATACGATTCATCTTGCATACGGGCAAAATATGATTTCAATTTCTCATCGGATATATCATCTGAGAATAGAAACTCTTTGCAGCGGTTTGGTGTACCAATAACAGGATAAAGGCTTAATATTAAATTAGTTTTAAGAAATATAAGCGGATGACGACGAGCAACACGCAATGTAGCAGCGAAAAGCCCCTTAGGTGGAGCAGAAGCCAACAATACTGCTGCTGGTGCATGATGAGATTCCAAATATTTTTGAACTATCATACCACCCATCGAGTGTCCCACAAGTATTGGTGGTCTTTGTAATTGACTCACCACCTGGACTACATCGTCTACATAATCAGACAAGCTTGTCCATCGAAGCCTTTCTTTCCCCTCACTGGCACCGTGACCACGTAAGCTTAAAGCATGAGACTGGTATCCATGCTGCGCAAAATATGGCAGAAAATATTCAGACCAACACCAAGCAGAATGCCACATGCCGTGCACGAACAAAATTGGTATAGGACTTATATAAGATTCAGGTTCTTGAGTAAAGACCTCTAATTTCATATTAGAACTCCTTTTAAAATTGTCGTGCCAATTTCATTTTCAATAGGCCTAACAATACCTATACTGCATACCATATTTTAAGAAAAATATCGCCACAATACCTTATCAATATCCTTGCTATATCGCAAGCTATGCATCTGATGGCTTAGATATTGCAGAGGATTTATGGAAAGGGACCATGAGAAGTTTGTTGTCAAGTCAGGTCCATCTCAATTCATCAATCAACTATTCTTTAAGCTGCACAGTATCATTTCCATTGTTAATAGCAGAATGACGTGAGATGGTTAGGCTTCTTTCTGATGCGGGAGTGTTAGAAAGAAGCTATTGAGCGAAGCCGCTACGCGACACCTATGGGGTTTCAATAAAGTGACTTATAGTGTGATCAGTAAAGTAAGGGAAAAGATTTATCTTTTAGGATATG
>CAZIMJ010000195.1:0-7014 GCA_964540205.1 uncultured Eubacteriales bacterium
AAAGCTGCTATTTTAAATTTCGTATCCGCACCTCGATGTCGGGAGTATCTTTGAGAAGCTC
Organism: uncultured Eubacteriales bacterium; assembly: GCA_964540205.1. Taxonomy (GTDB): domain Bacteria; phylum Acidobacteriota; class Aminicenantia; order Aminicenantales; family Aminicenantaceae; genus WTAW01. Next base: position 62 of record CAZIMJ010000195.1, read on the forward strand.
AACAAGCTGTGATGTGTCTGTGTCTCCGAAATGATAGGGGTAAAGGACCTTCGGTTCAAAGGCTCTAGCGGCATCAGCCACCATTTCCGGTGTCATGGTGTATGGGAGGTTCATGGGTAGAAAGGCCACATCGATGTTTTTAAGGGCCTTCATTTCCGGTGTATTTTCTGTGTCTCCCGCCACATACACCCGTTTATCAGCAAAAGTCAGAACGTAACCGTTACCCTCTCCCTTAGGGTGGAACGGAGAGTTTTCGCTCCGCATGTGCTTGATGTTGTAAGCTGGCACAGCTTCGATCTTGATGCCTTGGACAGACTGTGTGTCCCCATTCTTCATGATAATGCTACCGTCAAGATTTGCTTGCTCCTTGCATCTTATTGTGCAAACGATCGCTGTACCTTCCTTAGTCAAATCTTGGATGGCGACATCATCCAGATGATCTCCATGTTCATGGGTCACTAGGATGAGGTCAGCCTTTGGCATTTTTGTGTAATCCGCATACCTAGAGACTGGGTCAACATGGATTATTTTCCCGTCAAACGTGAACATCAAAGTCCCATGTCCGATGCAGGTAATCTTTAGATCGCCTTGAGATGTGGGGAAAATATCCTCTTCGTAATCGGAAAAAGCGGTTGAAATTGAAACCATTCCTATTAAGATAATACCCAATACAATTAAAAATGAGCGCATAACTGTTCCTCCTATCATTTTATTTGATACTTAATGGATTGTTTTTCATTTAAGATCACTAAGTTGTGGATGATGCCAATTTTAATTGAATATGACCCAGATTTCAAGACAACGCCTTCCAAGCGAGACTTATTGAAATTTTATTATGAGTGTGCTTATAATTGACTTTATTCGGGTGTGGAAAAAAGCATTTATTCCCCACGTTCTGGAATTTTGTAAAAAAATTGAGTAATAAGTTTATATGAAAAAACTTTTAGCCGTTGTCGATGATGAGCCTGATATCGTGGAGCTTGTCTCCCTACATCTAGAGAAAACAGGCTTCCGTGTCGCAACATTCTTTAATGCGGCCAATTTTTTCAAATTTTTGGAAGCTGAAATCCCGGACCTTGTCATCCTCGATCTTATGCTGCCGGACGCTGATGGATTTGAAATCTGCAAATACATGAAAAAACATGACCATCTCTCATACATCCCCATAATCATGTTAACCGCAAAAGGAGAGGAAATGGACAGAATTCTAGGACTCGAGCTGGGGGCTGATGACTATGTGACCAAGCCGTTTTCTGTCAAAGAGCTTGTCGCCAGAGTGAAAGCTGTCTTGAGAAGACCCCCAACTCAAGAAGTCCCGGGAAAGATTGATGTTGGGGGGATCCTATCCATAGACGCGGCAAAACATGAGGTTCTTTTAGAAGGGAAAAAAATACTTTTAACCACAACAGAGTTTAAAATACTGAAGTTCCTCGCAGATAAGAAAGGCTGGGTGTTCACTCGAGATCAGATTCTGGATCATCTCTGGGGACAGGAAAAAGCAGTCGTAGACCGGACGGTCGATGTGCACATTAAACATCTGAGGACAAAGCTGGGCAAGGCAGCCAGGTTTATCAAAAATATACGTGGAGTAGGGTATAAACTGGAAGAATGAAAAATTCTATTTTCTTTAAGGTTTTTGGTGGATTTGTATTGATTATTGTTGTTCTAACTGCGCTTTTCCTCTTTATTTCTTTTAGGGCAACGAGGGCTTTTTATCTGGACTCTTTGGCCAGTGATCTAGAAAAACTCGGGGGCTCTCTAAGGTATAGTGTAATGCCCTTTATCGACCGGGATGATTTTGAGGAATTAGATATCTTTGTCAAAAACTTTGGAAGCAACATCGAAACACGAATCACGATCATAAACCCTGATGGAGTCGTTTTAGCAGACTCAGAAGAAGATCCCAGGACAATGGTCAATCACAAGTTCCGACCCGAGATCGCAGAGGCTTTTAATGGCACGACAGGCAGATCTTTACGTTTCAGCAACACTGTCAAGGCAAACATGCTCTATGTGGGATTACCGTTAAAAAAGGAGGAAGAAATCATTGGAGTGTTGAGGGTCAGCCTCTTTGTCAGGGATATCAACAAACTACTCGCTAGCATGAGATCCGACATACTGCCTTTCGTTTTTTTTGTAACACTGGTCGCTTTACTGGGAGCTTTTTTGATTTCGCGTTCTCTTTCAAAGCCGATCAAAGAACTCAGCGCTGCTTCAACTCAGGTCGCAAGTGGGAATTTCAGCAAAAAAGTTTATCTAAAAAGCAAGGATGAGCTTGGACAGCTGGCTGAAAGTTTTAACCATATGACAGGCCAGATCGCAAAGCTAGTCTCAGAATTGACTGGACAAAAAGAAGAATTAAAAAGCATCATCTCTTCGATCGATGAAGGTATTATTGTATTAGATAATGAAGGAAAAATCGTGCTCAGCAATCCCAGCTTTCGGGATATCATTAAAAGTGACAATGTTAAAGGCAAATATTACTGGGAGGTTGTGAGGAAACCCGACTTTAATGAGTTCATAAAAATAACACAGAATAAGAAAAAGAATCGCTCCCAAGAAATGGAGTTTGATGAGAGAATATTTCTTTGCAATGCGACATACCTAAGTTCTCGCGAAGAGATTGTCGTGACGTTCTATGACCTCACAAAAATCAAAGATGTGGAACGCATCAAAAAAGATTTTGTTGTGAATGTATCCCATGAATTGCGCACTCCTTTGACAGCCATTAAAGGCTATGTTGAAACGTTGTCTGAAGATATTGATGAGGATAGGAAGCATTACATGAGGATTATTGAGCGAAACACAGATCGATTGATAAACATCGTCAATGACTTACTCACTCTGTCTAAAGTTGAGGAGAAGGAAAATAAATCCGAGCTTGAAGATGTTAGCCTACAAAAAGTGATGGAGAATGTTTTAAAGATCTTCGAGCAGAGAATAGCCGAAAAGAATCTCATCTTTATCTTTAATATAGAAAAGGGGCTTCCATTAATAAAAGGAGATACTTTCAAACTGGAGCAGATGTTCATCAATCTGATCGACAATGCTGTAAAATACACAGATGAGGGTAGTATCGACATCGAGTTAAAAAGAGAAGAGGAGAAAGTCATCGCGGTTATTCAGGATACGGGAATAGGAATTCCCCAAAAAGATATCGGCAGAATATTTGAAAGATTTTACGTTGTGGATAAATCACGGTCTCGGAGCCAAGGCGGGACAGGTTTAGGCCTGTCTATCGTCAAACATATTGCTCGAGTACATAGTGGGGACGTGAAGGTGGAGAGCAATGAAGGTCAAGGAACAAAAGTCACTATTGAATTCCCGCTTTGATCAATCCATCTGTCTCGAAAAAACATTTTAAGCAAAAAAATCATAAAGATCCTTTCAGAATCTTCCACTGGATGTCGGAATCCTCACATCGTGTATTTTTTGGTATTGAGCTCAAAAAAACGCGGAAATCACAAAACTTAACAAAAATTTAACCAAATATTTATTTCTTCTTAACAATGAGCCGCGAAAATACGTCTTCAAATCTCTTTAATGGAGGTCAGATGAAGAAAGACAATAACAGCACACACAATACTTCATTCAATCAAAAATATTGGAGGTAATCATATGAAAAAATTAAGTTATTTTTTTCTCGTTCTTTTTGTGATGACCATAATCCCATCGCAAGTGCAAGCCCAATTCAAACCTGAGTCGGGCGAGATCAAGGGATACATGGTCAATGAGTACTATTACAATTTGGAGCATAACGATGAAGACATCAAAGGCCGCCATGGATTGTGGTTCCGCAGGATCTATTTCACTTACAACAACAAGCTGAGCGATACGATTAAGATGAGGCTCCGCCTGGAAATGAACTCAACCAGTGATCTCTTTTCTTCCTCAACACTTGACCCTTATGTGAAAGACGCTTATATCGACTTCAAGCTAGGTGCTTCAAATCTAACCGTAGGGATTATGGGTCCCCCTAGCTATACAAAGCTAGAAGATATTTGGGGTTGGCGACCTTTAGAAAAGACTCCGCTTGACTTATACAAGTGGCAGTCTTCAAGGGATATGGGAGTATCTCTAAAAGGTGGAAAAAATTTACTCTATCACGTCATGTTCGCTAACGGGTCTTCCAATAAGAGCGAAATCAATAATGGAAAGAAGCTCTATGGGGCGTTGGGATATCAGAGTGGAGGTCTTTTTGTAGAAGCCATGGCCCAGTACGAGAGAGCCAAGGACGCAGATGATGATATAATCCTCCAGGGATTCGGTGCTTATTCTGCGGATTGGGGAAGAGTCGGACTCCAGTACGCCTACAGAGGATACAAGGCAAAGGACAAAGATTCTTTGGCTTATAACATACTTTCTGCATTCGCCATTTACAAATTCAGTGAAACGGTCGAACTCATCGGCCGCTGCGACATGAATTTTGGCGAAGGATATAAGACCAAGTTTTCAGGAAGTGGAATTGCTTATGTTCCGTTTGCGGACGACCATGAGTTCAGCTTCATCATCGCGGCTCTTAGCTGGCAAGTTCACAAGAATGTGTGGCTCATCCCAAACTTCAAGTTCGCCACCTATAAAGAGAATGACCTACTGAAGGATGCTGATGATTACAAAAAACCTGGAAATGACATCTATGGTCTTATGACATTGTATTTCAAATTCTAAAGGAGGGAAAAAATGAATTACAAAAAACTTTTTTTGACAGGATGTATCGCTTTTGGGCTCATCCTTTCGACTGGATCACTCTTTGCTCAGAAGAAGATGATCCAGATCAAAGGATCCGATACCTTGGTTAACTTGGTTCAGATCCTTGCAGAGGCATACATGGAAAAAAATCCGGACAAGCCTATTGCGGTGCTTGGCGGAGGTTCGGGAACTGGCATTGCGGCTCTCATCAACGGCACATGTGACATCGCTAATCATTCGCGGCCGATGAAAGACAAAGAGTTTACCATGGCCAAAGACAACGGCGTTACTCCTCACAAGTTCATCATTGCCGTGGATGGGTTAAGTGTGATCGTGAATGAGAACAATCCCGTTTCTAAACTCACCATGGATCAAATAGGAGCCATGTTCAGAGGCGAGATTACAAACTGGAAAGAAGTGGGCGGACCGAATAAAGCCATCTCTATGTACGGAAGACAGTCTAACTCTGGAACCTTTGTCTTTTTCCAAGAGCATGTGCTCAAGAAGCAGAACTATTCTCAAGACATGAAGCGCATGAACGGTAACGCCCAGATCGTCGAGGGAGTCACTGCCGATAAAGAAGGCATCGGTTATGTGGGCGTGGGATATGTTGTCGATAAGAGTGGAAATCCCAGAAAAGGGATCAAAATCTTAAAGGTTTCCAAGGAAGCAAGCGCACCCGCCTTTTCCCCCTTGAATAAAGCTGCAGTTGATTCAGGTGACTATCCGATCGCACGTCCTCTCTTCCAAACGACTGCAGGGAAGCCTAAAGGAGTTGTCCTGGATTTTCTCAAGTTCGAAATGAGTCCTGAGGGACAGAAGATTGTCGAGGAAGAAGGATTCTTCCCTATCGGGGCTAGCGTACTAGCAGAGAACAAGCAGAGCATCAAATAGCACATTCCCGAACGCGGAGCAGAGTGATTCAGATCATTCTGCCCTGCAACTGTCTCCCCGAACCTCTCATGTAGAATTGAAAAAGAAGTTGTGGTAAGGTCAACTCAAAATGGAAACCATTAGCTGGCGAAAAATCAGAGAATCAGCGATACATGCGTTTTTCTTCACAAACGGAATTCTTGCAATAATTATTCTTATCGGAATTTTCTTTTTTCTTTTATACACGGCAATTCCTGCATTTAGAGAAATCAATTTTGTAGAGTTTTTTACCTCAAAGGTCTGGAATCCCACTTCGCCGGTTAAAGAGGAGTACGGGATTATCTCGATGGTAATGAGTACCTTTATGGTTACCCTTGGAGCTCTTGTGATCGCGATTCCTCTGGGAATTGGAGTTGCGGCTTACCTCTCGGACGTCGCTCATTGGAAGGTCAGAGAGGTGGTAAAACCGATAGTCGAAATCCTTGCAGGCATTCCATCCGTTGTCATAGGGTTTTTAGGTATTGTCCTTTTTGGACCATTTATCGCAAAACTGACAGGACAGAGCCATGGCCTTAATGCTGTCAATGGCTCTATCTTGCTAGCTATCATGGCACTTCCAACTATTATAAGTATTTCTGAAGATTCCCTAAATGCCGTGCCCAGGGCTTACAGCGAAGCCTCTCTCGCATTAGGCGCTTCCCGGTGGCAGACTCTGATGCGGGTCAAGATTCCAGCAGCGTTGTCCGGGATCATTGCAGCCATAATGCTGGGAATGGGGCGCGCTATCGGCGAAACAATGACAGTCCTCATGGCGACAGGCAATGCGCCCGCCTTTCCCCAAGGTTTTTTAAGCTCCATCCGGACGATGACGGCATCTATTGCGATAGAGCTTGGAGAAGTGCCGTATTATACGACACATTATTACGCACTCTTTGCTATTGGGCTGGTTCTTTTTATCATCACTTTTGTAGTCAACGTCATTTCTGACCTCATACTCCACAGGTACCAGGAGAGAGAGTTATGAAAAAGAAGATTATAGAAACGATCGGATTTATCTCACTTCGAGTTTGTGTGTATCTCGTGTTCTCCGTATTGTTATTATTTCTCTATGATATCGGAAGCAAGGGTGGAGGTGTCATCAGTTTGGAATTTCTCTCCACAGCACCTCGAAGAGGTATGACCGAAGGCGGCATATTCCCCGCAATTTTTGGGACTTTTTTAGTTACGATCGTTACTGCCCTTCTTGCAGTGCCAATGGGCATGTTCGCTGCGATCTATTTAAATGAGTATGCCAAACAGAATAGATTTACAAGGCTCATTCGTCTATCTATCAGGAATTTGTCGGGAGTTCCATCGATCGTCTATGGGCTTTTTGGTGTTATTCTGTTTGT
>CAZIMJ010000196.1:0-4701 GCA_964540205.1 uncultured Eubacteriales bacterium
GTTGAGCATTATTTACCATAACACACTATCAAATAACAAATCCTTCACTCCTAAGAATACAGAATCCAGGAGCCAGAATCCAGGATAAAATCCTCATCGGAAGCATCTCCAAAACCGTGCTGAATGACGTTTCGAGTGTTCCAATTGGTGATTTCGAAAACACTCTCAGTTTCCCCAGCGAGGAAACTTCGCTCGGATCCGGGCTTCCCTCACATCTCCCCCTGGGAGATGTACCATGCCCATCCAGCCCTTTACACGGTTTTCTCCACCACACAATTGGAACACTCAATAACGCAATGTGATTTCTACCATCACGGTTTTGGAAATGCTTACTCCCCGCCCAAAAATTTGAGGATGAACACTGAGTCTGTGAAGTGTAGGAGAGAGGATTCTATTTGGTTTTCTTTCTGGCTACGAGATATTTGCCGCAGTTTTCGCAGACATAGATATCATTGCTGCCTTCGATGGCCGAGCGCATCCCAGTGGCGACATTGATGAAGCAGCCCTGGCAGGCTCCATCTTCGAGCTCGGCCACGGCGAATCCATAACGCTCCATAAGCTTGTCGAACCTGTCCAAGAGGGCCTCATCGAGCTCGTCCCGGATCAAATTGGCCTGTTTCTGGAGCTCTTTCTTCTTTACCTTGTTCGCCTTTTTTATCTGCATCTCTATCTTTTGGAGTTTCCAGAGAAGCCCGGCTTGGCTTATGATCTTATCCTCTGAGGGAAGGAGAGTGAGTTTTACTTCACAGAGAATTTTGTACAGCTCTTTTTTGCTCTCTGCCTTAAAAATCCTTTCTCTGAACGCTGGCTTGATCAAAGACTGAGCCAATCCCGCAAAAAGATGGTTAAAAAGGCCGGGAATAGAAGGATTCCATACGATGAGGATAATGATGTGGACTTTTTTGTCATCAATCGCCTCAAAATCTATTCCTGCCTCTGACCGGCCGACGACTATGGCAATATCACACCCAGTATCTAATCGTGCATGAGGGAGCGCAAGACCATGTCCGATGGCCGTTGTGACCAGACTCTCTCTATCGATAATCCGAGTGAGGACAGGTTTCTTATTTTTTATGTATTTGAGCTTGACCAAAACATCCAGGAGTTCTTCTAAAGCCTGGATCTTATCGGTCACCTTGATGTTAAAGATTATCTGATCTAGTTTCAAATATTCGCAAAAATACGAGTGTTTGGGAGTGTTTGCCTTCTCCATTAAAAACTATTTTAACACAAACCGCATCATCTCAAAAGATAAAATATGAAGAAGTGGATTTTTTTGAGGAGAAGCCTCTTTTTGGAGAAAACAGAGTCATGGATGTCCGAGCCCACTGATGGCCCGACGGACCAGAGTGACAGTGTCTTCGACACCTTTAACCGCGGTGGCTCGAGTTGCAAGTTCAACTCCGGCTTCAGCCGCAGAAAAAGGATCAGCACCATCCACCAAACCCTTGACAGTCACAGAGCAAAAGACATCCCCACATCCTGTGGTATCTTCGACATTATTGGCATGGGAGGGGACAATGATGCAAGCACTCCCAGGAGTCAAAACCCAAACACCATCCCTCCCTAACGTGATGAACACAGCGCGGAGCCCCAGGCTGAAGGCTCTCTGTCCAAAACGCTTGATCTCTTCGTCGGAGAGCTCTTGTCCGATCCGGCCCACGAGACAGCCTAACTCTGCTCTGTTAGCCTGAAGATAGGTCACTCCTCTGGCCCAGCTTTCCCAGGGGATATAGGAGAGATATTTCCTGGGAACATTCAATTCTCTGGAAAGGACGAGTGAGTGAAGATCCAACCAGACAGGACAATTGGCAGCGTCTACGATTCTGCGCCAATCTGACAGAGTGATATCAAATCCAGAATTGAGGACGGAAACAAGCATGTGGAGACGGTCCAAGCTCTGGAGAACTCTCTGAGGGTCGAGGGGAGGCACAACTGACTGGAGAATTTCCCTTCTCTCCCCCTGTTCTGGATAGTGCAGGTGCACGTGATTCCCAGGACCCGGGATATGCTGGATCCCTTCTTTCTGGAGGGCAGTCCAATGGCCGATGACCTTCTCAACACTGCCGGCAAGATCTCTCCCAAGGTTTGTAAAGAGAAGGACATTTTTTTCCAAAACAGAGAGAACCGCAGCTTGGTAGAGAATGCCCCCGAGACCTCGGTAGACATCTCCCGCATCCGAAGTGATCACATCATGTGTGATCGTCCCGATCAAGCCGACCCCTGTCTGTGCTATCATTTTTGTTCTTTTATAACTCCTAGTATTGTTTTTTGCAAATTCCACTCCTTTTTATAACTCTTTGTTATAACTAACTAGACTATCCTCAAAATAAGGCGTTTCGCTCTCTCTACTTTTCTTATCAAGACCATCTAAAAAGAGTAAGTCAAACGGCTGATTATAAATAAAATACAGAGGGAAAAACTCAGAACCATCTTCATCTTTTCTGCTCACTTTTACGGTTTTATAGATAGCTTTCAGCATATCATTACGTTTTTCTGTATCTGACTCTAAGTATTTGATTTTAAAGTTTTTAGAAAGTTTTATAATTTCACAGGCGGATTCTACCTTTGCCTCACTAGCCTCTTCTAATCTATCCAACTGATTCTGTATCTCTTCTCTCTCTGTCTTGGCCTTTTCATACTGCTCGGTGAAAAGATCTTCTGAGATTTTCTCCATGTCAAAATTATCATACAGTCGGTCTATTTTTTGGTCAAGCTCAGTACGTTTTTTCCGTAGATGGGTGACTTGATTCTGCGACGTTTCTCTTAAGATCTTCACCTCATCTCCCAATTTTTTCATAAGATCTTTCATAGCTTTTTCGTCCGGCAAGATTGAATCCAGCTGATCCAAAAAGAGCTTTTGTAATTCCTCTTCTGTGAACCCAAGAGTGCCACATTTAGTTTGAGAGCAATGGTAATAGATCTTATTTTTTTGGATATGACCGAGCATAGCTCTACCGCAGACACCGCACCTCAGTACGCCTTTAAAATTAAAGATTCTGGATTTGCGTTTTTTATTATTACACCGACCTGTCAAGATCTCCTGATTTCTATCATACTGAGCTTTTGTAATCATAATGGGGTATGTAGGCTCACCGTTCACGCCTTTATTAGAATAAATTTTGCCAGCCCAATCAAAATCACCGGTATAAAAACGCCTTGTAATCATCATGCGTACTGCGTTCATAGTGAGAGGATAACCTTTACTCTCTCCTTTTCTAGGTCTAGTGGTCAAGCCCAGGCGCTCTATCTCTTTTTTGAATTCCCGTAATGAATACTTGCCAGTGGGGTAGATCTCGGTCAAGCACTTTTTCACAAGATCAAATCTCTCAGGGTCAGGCTCTATAGCTCTTGTTCTAGGATTGTTTATATAGCCTACCGGTGCTAATCCTGGATATCCACCTTGTGCCAATTTTTCTTTTTTGCCCTTGGCAACTTCTGATGCTCTGCGCTTGTTTTCATACACCGCTGAGACTCTAAAAATACTTTCCATAAACCAATCGTGGCAGTTGAAATTTTTGTCCCAAACTCTATGCTCATCAACAAAGTGAATCTCTAAAAAATCAGCTTCACATAATTCATCTAGATCTTCCGCATCGGACATATTTCTTGTCAGGCGGTCTGATTTTTCCACCAAGAGGGCATATTTTTGGCCGGTATCTTTAGCGCTCTCCAATACATCCATGAGTTTGGAAAATTGTATGCGGGCATGGCTTTTGGATGCCGTTTCATCAATCTCAAAGGTCTGGAGGATGGAGAGAGACTTTTCACCGGCATATTTCCTCAGCTTTTTCATTTGCGCAGGTATGGAATACCCTTTGTCCATTTGCTGTTTGGAACTGACACGGGCCATTAAAATGACCAAAGGCTTTTTTAAATCTTTCATTTCAACACCTCCGTTTATTCCGGGGATGAAAATCTTGTTTCAGGATAGACTTATCCATCTGTTTTAAAAATCATCATTTATATACGCCTAAAAATTCTATTCTATGCGGTTGCCTCTTTTTTTGGACGCCCTGGTTTTCCCTTTTCTATCAAGACGAAATTTGACTTTCTCACCAGCGCCATCTCTCTTCTTGTACGTCTGCGTCTGCGTGGGGGAACATGCATCATGAATCCTGATTCTCTTGTAAACGCCAACGATTCTTCCAAACACCATCTGACAAAGGGAGTTAGAACTTCATTTTCCAAAGCCTCAAGTAGATCTGATTCTCTGAGTAATCTGTCCTCTGATACATATTTTCTTTGTATCTTGTGCAGCTGGTCAATGTCTCCGTCCTGTTTGTATTTTTCCATATCAAATGGTTTTCCATAATAGACGTACTCATACTCAGCTTTTGTCTTTTCTGATAACGCTCTTTCCCGAATTTCCTTGATCTTCTGCCGAAGCTGATGGAGATCTACTTTGGTGCGTTTTCTTTTCACAATGCCCCCTTTTCTTTTTGGGCACGCTCTGCCATCTTTTTTATCTTCTCTTCTGAACTGAGCTTTTTGAATTCTTCTTCCTCTTCTCTCTCTTCAGGTGTTTTAGCGCCTCTGATTTTCCACAGCTGGGTTTCAACCTTATCAACAAGAGCGCAACTAAAACTGATATGGAAATTAGAATTATCCCTCAGACTCTCAGCACTCTCTTTTCCAAGCTCCTCATAGGTTCTCAAATAATCCAAATAAAATCCCGTGATGTTTCTGTTTCTGAAAAGA
>CAZIMJ010000197.1:0-30852 GCA_964540205.1 uncultured Eubacteriales bacterium
AGGAAGGCATGGTCTTCCGCCAGTTATGAATCTTTTATTTTACAAGCGTGAAAATTCTGGAAAATACCAGTTGTTTTACCCAGGAATGGACACTGCTATGGACATTCTCAATCCTGGCCAGAGAGTTGGTTGGGAAGAGCCCAGATACGCTTATCAGGAGTTGAGAAAAAACTATATCGAGCTTGCCGACGCCACACTGTCTGTCATCCCTGGGGAAGGCAGTCCAGATATGCCAGCCTCATCCACTTCATCCAGCCATGTTTTCGCTCAGATCTACACACTGCCAGAAAAAGAGGCCTCTGACACCTATCTTCGGAGTTTCCAATCCATCGATGGTGTTGTCGATGTGACGTATTCTTTTAAGGATATGCCGGGAAATGCGTCCATTGCACTGAGTGAGAACAGAGGGTATACATTCTTGAATTACTCCATTTTGCCGGATACCATTCGCCTGTTGAGAATTGCAGATAACCTCCATTCTGCAAGGTTCAATCTCAATCTGAGGATTGCAGACCTGGAAGGGAAAACGATATATCAACAGGAAAAGAAAATAGAATTCAAGCTCGATAATTTGGAGAAGCAAGCACTCAGTGAAAAAAAGATCATGTTCTCGGGCTTTGTTCCTGTCATAGACGGTATATTTAATGTCACTATTGTGTTTTCAAACACCTCAACAGAAGAGTTCTTGACCCATGAGGAGAGAATGGAGATCGACACTACGATGGTGCCTGTGCTTATAGGATTCAAGTTGGACGAAATACAATCTGACAGGTTCACGCCATTCAGTACGGATAAGCATAAAATATCTTTCGACCCCCGGTCCGTTTACAACAAAACCGAGGCTTTGGAAGGAATCGTGTTTTCAGAAGACAGTCCGGATATTCGTCTTATCCGGGTGGACAATGAGGAAGAGTCTATAGCCGTTTCCAATGTTGTAAATAATGGGAAATATTTTATGTTCAAACAACCTCTTGCTGATGTGAGTTCCAGTAATTATTACTTGAGCATAAAAATTAAAGATAAAGAAGTCTACAGAAAAATCATTGCCGTCCTGCCTTTCCTCGCAGAAAAACCTGAAGGATATGAATGGTCGGATCCTCCCACCTCTGGCCCTGCGTACAATTTTGAGATCGGTACACAATATCTCAACAGCGGCAACATCCAAAAATCTCTCGAATACTATAATAAACTGCCCGAATCTCTGTGGAATTCTTTCACGATCCCCATCATTGCCAAGGCCCATTACCGAAACAAGGACTATGCAAAGGTTGTTGAACTTCTTGAAAGAGAAGGAATCACAAAGGATTATTCTGCCCTCTTCCTTCTCGGCAATTCTTCCCTGGAGCTCAAGCAACTGGAAAAGGCTGCAAAATACTTCGAACAGCTGAGAAACTATGGCGACACGGCGAAGATCAACCAGGTTCTCGGTGCTATCTTCCTCTCTTTGGGAGATAGAGAAAAAGCTAAAGCCTACTTTGACCGGGCCAAAGAGTTAGAGAATGGGCCAGAGTTAGAGGTCAAAAAAGAGAAAGATGAAGATAAAGATAAGAGTACAAGGGAGTTTTGATATGAAAATACGTTATGTTGTTTCTTTTTTTGTAATATGTTTTCTTTTTGTCAGTTTATCCACTTTGTTAGTTAACGCCTATGAGATGTCTCTTAGCTTTATTGCAAGTACCCAAAGCGGAGTTGCTGCAGCTGTTAAGGGTTATGTCAAGGATGCGAGAACCGGGGAAATAATACCCAAAGCAAAAATTGTTATGGTCTATTCCAAAAGTGAGAGTGTACGATACACGCTCGAGACAGATAAAAAAGGCTATTACTACAAAAGCGGGCTGACTCCGGGATATTATAGATTCACGATAGAGAAGGAAGGCTTTTTGCCCACAGAAATAACAGTGCGCGCAAGGCTGGCCGATACTGTCCAGCAGGACTTTGAGCTCCAAGTCCTTGAGATCGATACAGTTGCTGAAGCAGCAAAAGCTGGACAAAAGGGGATGAAGCTGTTTAATGAAGCCAAGTGGGATGAAGCTGTTGAGGAGTTTTCTAAGGGAATCTCAGAAGATGCCTCGAATCCTACGCTCTATTTCTTCAGAGGTCTATCCGAAGAGAATAACGGCCAGGTGAAGGATGCCCTTGCTGATTATCAGAAAGCAATAGAAATCAAACCTGACTTTATTCTTCCGTATTCCAGATCAGGCAAGATATATGCAAGGCAGCAAAACCATGAAAAGGCAAGAGAGCTCTATCAGAAAGCCGTAGAATTGGGGGATCAGGATATCACAACTCTCTACAACTATGGTGTTGTGTTGATAAATCTTGGGCAAAGCCCAGAGGCCAAAAGCATATTCGAGAAACTGCTTGCAGCCGATGAAGGCTATCCAGACGCCTATTATCACCTGGGGATCATCAATATCGGTCAGGGTGATGCCGAAAAGGCTAAAGAACTGCTTAAAAAATTCCTGGAGCTCGATCCTGAGAATCCGAATGCTCCCGTAGCCCAAAAGATTTTAGAGAGTCTTGGATGATTATATCGTTAGTAAAAAAAAGGAAAAAGCAACAAAGTTTCGGTGAAAATATTTTTGATACTTCTGGTTGGATGAACTCAATTATGTAGTAAACGTATGTATTATTTTATAGCCAATTTTCGCCATTTGAATCACGGAATGGAGAGCTATGCAGGCCAATAACAAGTTGATTGGCAAAAATTACAACTTATCCTTTAAATATCTTGACTTTTTCTATTATATATTCTAAATTTCTTAATGAATGCTGCTATTATGAGTAGATTGGTTTAATTATTGAGAATGTATAACACATACTACATGTATTGTATATTTAATACTATATTAAAAAATATGAATAACAATTTAGAAGATTCTGCAAATATGGTTAGACTAAGAAATTGTTGTTTCGAGGAAAGATGGATTCACATAGATCCAATCAAAAAATAAAATTTCAAGGAGGTAAGATGAAGAAATTGAGAAAAATGTCTTTAATCTCAGTTTGTCTGCTGGTTTTTCTCTGTTCTTTTACGTTACCCCAGTCCCAAGAGAGTGGTGCGATCGAAGGTTCAGTGCAAACTCCTGAAGGCGAACCTTTACCCGGTGTTGAGGTGACGATTTCGTCTCCGAATCTCATGGGAGGCAGTAAGAGCCAGATCACCAATCAATACGGAAAGTTCAGGTTTCCGGCTCTTCCCATAGGAACCTACGAGGCCGAAGCAAGATTAGAGGGATTCACTCCCCAAAGAAAAACGGACCTTCGTATATCAGTTCAGTTCACGTTGACAGTTGTTTTTACTCTTACTATTGGTTCGCTCGAGGAAACCGTTCTGGTTATCGGCGAAGCGCCAATCATCGATGTCAAGGATTCCCAGTTGAGTACCTCCACGTACGAAAAGGAATTCCTCCAGCAGCTCCCCTCTTCCAGATCGCTCCGGAGCCAGATCGTGTACGCTCCCAGTTCAGTAGGAGAGCGTGGGGCTACTCCCTACGGTGCATCGGAAAGCCTGTCGAACAATGTTCTGATCGATGGTGTCAAGACGAACAGCCCGGAAGCCGGTGAGCCAGAGGTGAACTTGGACTACGACTCCATCGAAGAGATGAAAATGATGGGGCAGGGCACCAATGCGGAGTATGATGGATTCACCGGGATCACAGTGTCCGCAATGATCAAGAGTGGAGGAAACACCGTAGAGGGTCTGGGGACTTTCTGGTTCCAGCTGCCCGGATTCCACAGCGAAAATTGGAATGACTATCGTGATGAAAACGGTGATCTCTACTTGTATCAAGCGGATTGGGATCGTGAGTATGATTTCCACCTCAACATAGGAGGCCCTTTCATCCAGGACAAGCTCTGGTGGTACTTGAGCGCTAAATACACCAATTTTCAGGTTGAAATCGAAGATTTCGATTTCCCGGGAGAAAATGGTTGGAACTTCCGAACTATGGGAAAAATAACCTGGCAGATGGCTGCT
Source organism: uncultured Eubacteriales bacterium (assembly GCA_964540205.1). Classification (GTDB taxonomy): domain Bacteria; phylum Acidobacteriota; class Aminicenantia; order Aminicenantales; family Aminicenantaceae; genus WTAW01. Next base: position 3,980 of record CAZIMJ010000197.1, read on the forward strand.
AACGACAGGATTTTTGGGACATTCGACTATTCCAAACGCTCCATCGGCAATATCGAATCTGGCCCTCATTCAGCGCCTGAAACCTGGGCCACCGAGAATGGCTGGCAGTATTTCTGGAATGTAAACTTCCTGCATATCTTCTCTGATACCACATTCTTCGAGTTAAAAGCTGGCGGTTATAAACAATTTGGAGTGCTGGATATCGACTACGACACCCCATGGCGTTGGGACGAAGGATATGAGTATTTGACAGGGAATTTCTGGGAGATCTGGGAGACACCACGGACGCGTACTCAAGCCAATTTCGCAGTGAGTCATCATGCCGAAGAATTTTTAGGGACACATGACTTCAAATTCGGCGGAGAATATGAGCGTTCTGCTATGGAGAATTACAGAGGATACCCAGGTGGCAAAGCCTACATGGATGTTTATGGTCAACCCTATTACATGTACGTTGCATCTCCGTACTTTATTGATCCTACAACCAATAGGACCGCACTCTTCGTGCAGGATCAATGGTCCATCTCTGAGAGGATCACAGTCAACTTGGGCCTCAGGATGAACAATTGGAGAGGGTCGACCTCGAAAGATGGCACGATATTCAAGCCTAAAATTGGTTGGGCCCCGCGGTTAGGAGTCACCGTTGATCTCTTCGGGGACGGCACAACAGCTCTCAAGGCCCACTATGGAAGATACTTCCATGGGATCATGGGCATGTGGTTCGGTCAATGGTCTTATGAGGGGGATTTTGCCCTTTACACTCATGGAGATGTGTTGAATATGTGGGCGGAAGAAGCTTTTGACGAGGATGGAGAACCATACCCGGATGAATACCCCTATCCTTCCGAATATATCCTGGATTTTGAAGAGACGTACGAAGCGAGATACACGATCGATCCCGATCTGAAATATCCCTATTTGGACAATTTTGTCATCGGAATTGAGAGAGAATTGGGAAGAGACATGGTCTTCGGAATCTCTTACATCAACCGAGTGAACAAGAACTTCATCGACAATGTCAATACAAGCGGGATGTGGAATCCTGTTTCCTGGTACAATGATGTTACTGGAGAATCATACGACATCTTCGAGCGGGTAAATCCTGGAGAAAATGAAAAATACGTCACCAATCCAGAAGCAGGAAAAGATTATGGGCAGGCCTTCGACAATATTGTCCCGTTCACTCCGACGCGAAAGTACTGGGGACTCGAGTTTACATTCCGCAAGAGATTCTCGGACGGATGGCAGTTCCAGGCGTCCTATACGTACAGCCAAGCAAAGGGTTCCAATGACAATTCCTGGGGAGAGTATGAGGATAACAGAACATCCAGCTTGGGAGCATCAGTCCTCTATCTGAATCCGAACTGGTCCTACAATGCGGACGGCACTCTCACTCGTGATCACCCCCACATTGCAAAACTCGCGGGTTCCGTAGTTTTGCCAGGTAAGATCACTCTGGGATTGTTCTACCAATTCTTCAGTGGGCAGAATTATAACCGGAATATAAGAATCCCCAGAGATATCGATCCTGATGCTGTTGGACTTATGGCACCAGATATCCGCATCTATGGAGAACAGGCAGGTTCTTACCGTTACCCGAGCCAACACAACTTGGATTTGCGACTGGAGAAATTCTTTACGTTCGGGGAGAAATTTAGACTAGGAATCCTTATGGACATGTTCAATGTCTTTAATTCCAGCACCGTCACAAACGTTGAGACTAGGATCGAAGAAGATATGGAGGCACAGATGGATCGCGGGCGAGAAGATTTTGGCTCTGTGCGAGGTATTAGAGGCACAAGAACCTTCAGGTTTGGATTACATTTCGAATTCTAAGCTGAAAAGAAAGTTCGAATAGAGTGTTATAGGGGGGGACTAAGTCCCCCCTTTTTTTTCGCATTTAAGCCTGATTCATTTGCTCTCTGCTTTATAAAATCTTGAAGGATTTTATCAAATGTGCAAAGGTCTTATAGATGGGTGGGATTCTCATAAAAGTCCAAGTGTAGGGCCCGTTCCCCGAACGGGCCATCTAATTAGAGCAAAAAGTGTAGAGTCCGTTCACCGAGCAGTCCGCTGGAAAAGGTGTGACCGATGAAAAAGATTAGTCTAATCCTTATCGTACTTTTTATCTCAACTTCACTTTATCCGTTGGATGAGTCATTCGAGAAAAAATACAACTTAAAATCTCGGGTCGATGAAGACAACGGCATCATCTGGTACAGGCATAAGAAAGGATCGGGAGGAAACACAAAAATCTATCCTTATTTCGGTCAGAGGATGGAAAGTGGCGAGTGTTTTTTGCGGATGGTTATTCTTTATCCCGGACCGGAAAATTTGTTCGTAAAAGAGTATGTTTTTACTGTCGATGATGAAGAGCATATCCTGACTCCGAGAAAAAAAATCGAGACAGTGGAAACAAAGGATAATTTTCTCCGTACCGATGACAGAGAGATGAGTGGAGGAATTGTCGAAGTGTATGATGTAGTGCCGAACCAGGAAGAGTTCGAATTGATGGAGAAGATCAGCAGAGCGAAGACTGTGAAGTTGAAATACATTGGCGTTAAAGGGTGGAAAAGAAAGCCTATACACAAAACTACAAAAAAGGCGATGGGAGAGGTTCTGGCTGCTTATAAAGAATTGATGGGCATATCACAGTAACACACAGGGGAATAGAATGAAAACAGCTTCCATCAAAACGCTTTGCTATTTATGAGATTCGTAGCAATAATGAGTACCTTTTGCGATAGAATCAGAAGAGATGTTTTCGCTCCAGTCAGATTTTTCACGCCATTCCCTCATCACCTTCTCGGCGTCTGCGGATCTGCGCATGTTTACCTTTATTCTGCATCTGAGGCCTCGACTTTGAGGTGTCACATATGGTTATTCTTCTCGTGCTCATACAGTCCTCGACGCCCACCTTCGCCGGGTCCCCTCGTCGCTGATTCGAGCAAGGCTAAATCTTCCGATGTCGCTCAATCCATCACCTCTGATTCTATATAAACCAAATAATAGCTTCAGGTAGTATTCATTATTGCGATAGGTCCAAATTAAGAGTGAAGGAGGTTTAGGATGAAGGATAGAAAAACTTTACATGTGCACTTGTTTTTCTGCACGTTCTTGGCATGTGCTTTGTTATTTGTGCCTCATACATCGGCGCAGAAGATCCCCGAGAATATTCTCAGCAAGATCCATTACAGAGAACTCGGACCGACCCGACAGGGTGGAAGAGTTGTGGCATTTGCTGTGTCCCAGCAGGATCCCTATGTTTATTTTGTGGGAGCAGGCCCGGGGGGGCTGTGGAAAACCGTGAATAATGGCACGACGTTCGAGTCCGTGTTCGACCAAAAAAACACGTCAACCATCGGCGACGTCGCTGTTGCACCGTCAGATCATAATATCGTGTGGGTGGGTACAGGAGAAGCAAACCTCAGAAACAGCACTTATTATGGAGACGGTGTCTACAAATCCACAGATGGGGGGAAAACATGGAAGCATATGGGACTCAGAGAGTCCCATCACATCGGCAAAGTTATTATCCACCCCACAGATCCGGATGTTGTCTATGTGTCCGCTCAGGGACACTACTATACAGATAATCCTGAAAGAGGAGTGTACAAAACCACAGACGGTGGCAAGACCTGGACTAAGTCCCTGGAAGTGGTGGTGGACGGCATATATGTCGGCGCGACAGACATGGTGATGGACCCCTGTAATCCAGAAACCCTTTACGTTTCTACCTACCAAAGGATCTGGAAGCCCTGGGGTTTTTCGGGGTCAGGGCCAGGAAGCGGGATCCATAAAACAAGAGACGGAGGACAAACGTGGCAAAAGCTGACCAACGGTCTACCTAAGGGATTACTCGGCAAGATCGGACTCACCATCTATACACAAAACCCGGACATACTCTACACGATCATCGAAGATGAAAATTCACCGGAAATGTCCTACGAAGAACGCTGGGAAGAGATTCAGAGTGGGAAAGAACCAAGCAAACAAATAGTGGGAAATATCGTTTATCGTACGGATAACGCTGGAGAATCCTGGAAGCAGGTGAGTGAGGGAAACGTGGGTGAGCGTATGAACTACTACGCGCGGATCTTTGTCGACCCGAATGAAAAAAACACGGTCTATGTCATGGGTGCACAAGTCGATAAGTCGACCGATGGAGGAAGAACCTGGTCGAGGGCATTCGAATATGCAGGGGATAACCATGTCTTTTGGATCGATCCCAAAGACAGCAAACACATGCTCCTCGGTTATGACTACGGATTTGCAATCAGCTATGATTCCGGAAAAAACTGGCTTCATATCGACAATGTCTCCATGGCCCAACTGTACGCCATCGATGTGGATATGGACTATCCCTACAATGTCTATGGTGGGATGCAGGATTTTGGGTCCTGGAAGGGACCGAGCACCAAAAAAGGACGTTTTCCCATCCGGTTTGAAGATTGGGAACATATCCTGGGGGGCGATGGATTCTACAACCAGGTTGACTCCAAAAACAGCCGCTGGTTATACACCGAATCCCAATTTGGTGGTCTGTCCCGGAACGATCAGAAAACAGGACAGAGAAAAGGGATCCGCTATCGGGGAAACCGCGATATCCGTTTCAACTGGAATGCTCCGGTGCTCATTTCGCCCCACAATCCAAATGTTATCTATCATGGCGCAAATATGCTGCTCAAGTCGCCTTTCCGGGGTGAGACGTGGGAAGAGGTGAGTCCGGACCTCACAAAAAATGAAGCCTCAAAATTTGATGGGAGGGAAGTCCGGTTTTATGGGACGATAACGACCATCGATGAATCTCCCATCGAGCAGGGCGTGATATGGGTCGGTACGGATGATGGAAACGTCCAGCTCACTAGAGATGGAGGCAAAACCTGGACTCTGCTTAACGACAACATCCCCAACAACCCCGAATACTGGGTGACACGTATTATCGCTTCCCATCATGATCCAGGAACAGCCTATTTAACCTTCACAGGCCGCCACAGAACGGATTTCCGTCCCTATGTGTATCAGACTAGTGACTTCGGAAATACATGGGTATCCATTGCAAATAATCTGCTCGATGAGGGAATAAACGTGATCAAGGAAGACCGAAAAAATCCGAACCTTCTCTTTATCGGAACGGACAGGACTGTTTATGCGACCATGGATAGGGGAAAAACGTGGAATGAGATGAAGAATAACCTCCCAACTATCCCGGTCAATGATTTGGTCATTCATCCCCGTGAGAATGATTTGGTTGTCGGGACTTTCGGAAGGGGTTTTTATATCGCCGATATCTCTGTCCTTCAGGAGTTGTCGCAAAATGTTTTGGCCAAAGATGCCCATCTGTTTGAGATCGAACCCAAAGTCCAATGGGTCATGCCCAGCCAGAAAACCGTGAGTGCACAGAATTTTGAGGGAGAGAATGAGCCGTATGGTGTGGTTGTCAATTATTACATCAAAGACCGACAGGCAGAGGGTGTGAAAATTTCCGTGTATGACGGTTCTATCCTGATGAATGAATTGGTCGGCCCGGGAGAAGCTGGATTAAACTCTGTCGAATGGGGGATGACGAAGCGGGGTAGAAAGCGGACGCCTGAGGAAATTGTACGTTGGGATGAGCAGGTGGCCAAAGGGGAGAAAGAGCCTTTTTATGACTACTACGATACAAACGAGCACTATGGAGAAGAAGATGAAGAGGTGGGACGAACAGGTCTGTCTTTGAGGACACGTGTAGCCTGGGAACCGGGCATGCGAGGCCGCGAGTATGTTTTAAAACGTGTCCAGCCGGGTGAATACACGATCGAACTCGCTGTTGGGGATAAAGTCTTGAAGAGAAAATCTGTTATCTTCCAAGATTTTTGGTACAACAAACAATATATTCCTTAGATATTAGAATGCTGAAAAAGTATCGCGGAGCAGCTTTATACCATAGACATGATCCCCCATCTCACTCATCCGGTGGGAGATGACTGGCCAGACAGACGAGATGGAGTGGTTGACGAAGTAGTCTTTTCTTTTTAGCGAGGGAAAGAATCAATACACAGGCGGAAACCCATGTGATCATCGCTGCTGTTCTGCTCATCTCTGGTGAATTCGCCCTTAAATTCTTCATCATCCGAATATCTCCAGTTTTTTTAAAAACAAAAGTATATCAAACCTTGATATAAAGCACGAAATAAAGTTAATATGTTTCCAAAAATATTTTAGCTTGAATAATTCAGAAAGAGGATAAATATGACTGAACTTAATTTCACTAACCGGGACATCATCTCCATTACAGATTTCACGAGAGAGGAAATCCTTTTTTTATGCCAGAAGGCAAAAATGATGTATGACCTCGAAAAGAGTGGGCAGAGATACAAGTTGGCCAATGAGCTCCGGAACAGGTCTATGGCATACCTCTTTTATGAACCTTCCACACGGACGAGAACGAGCCATGTCACAGCGATGAGAGAGCTCGGAGGTTTGAGTGACGGCTTCTCAGGGACAGAGGGAACGGCTGTGACAAAGAAAGAAACCATTCGAGACACGATCATGATGATCTGTGCCAACAGGTTCGATGTCATCGTCATGCGTCATCCCTTCGACGGTTCTGTTCAGTGGGCCGCTGATGTCGCCTCCATTCCTGTGATCAATGGAGGAGATGGTAAGAACGAGCATCCCACACAGGCCTTACTCGATGTTTTTACGATTTACCTCCTCAATAATGAATCATTAGATGGGCTGAATGTTGGCTTTGGGGGGGATCTTTCTTATGGGAGAACCATACGCTCATTGAGTTTGGCTTTATCCCATTTTGATAATGTCACTATAAGATGGGCTGCAGAAGATTTTTTAGGAATGCCTGACGACCTTGTTCCCTTATTGGAGTCAAGAGGAGTTACAGTTGTAAGGGAGGAAAGCGTCGAGGATGTCATGGCCAAAGTCCAGTTTTACTACATGACCAGGCCTCAATTGGAGCGTATGAAAGGGATTTCTCAAGAAGATATCATCAAGATGATGCAAAAATACAGGATCGACCTCGAAAAAGTCAAAGATTTTGATGTCAAACTTATGCACCCTCTTCCTGTGAACAGCGAAGTAGCTGAGATCGACTATAGAGTATTCTTTGATAAATGCCAGGTGTTTTTTCAGCAGGCAGAAAACGGTATTCTCATGAGAAAGGCCCTATTATATGAAATGCTCAAGCACGATGGGTACATACAGTTCAGTGGGCAGCTCAATCCAGCTCTTGAGCAGGGGAACAATCGCCTCCAAAGAATATCCAAAGAGAATGAAAACGAGGAGAAGAAGTTTATCGATAATATTGCCAACGGCGTTGTTGTTGACCATTTAAAACCCGGTTCAGAGCAGAAAATCGTAGCCGATTTGAATTTGATCAACAGGGACACCGGGATTATTCCTGCAAACCTGCCTATGGCCGGGAAATCGCTCTTAAAAACGGACTTGTTCGATTTCAATGAAAGAGAGCTCAAAACGATCGCAGAGATATCCCCGGAACCGACAATCAATTATATTAGAGAAGGAAAAGTGGTCGATAAGTTTGTGTATCTATTGTGCAGAAATTCAGACTGTGTGACGCGTGTGCTCAATGAAGATGTGCCACCGCAATTCTATAGAGTTAACGGTGGGGGAGTGCGATGTCGCTATTGCAGGAAACCTTATACCATAATCACAAGAAAAGCCACTGAGGAGGAAAAGCGATCCTTTCTGCAATCTCTTCCCGAAGGTATCGATAAGGTGTGAAAATGGACAGATTTAAACAGGAGGAATTCAACAGATTTATCGAAGAAAACAATGTATATGGATTTTTCGAAGACGCCATAACTCTGAAATCCGGGCGAAAATCACATTTTTACGCGAACTGGAGAAACGTCGTGGAAGATGTGTGGCTCACGGACAGACTGGCGGAATTTGTCATTTCGTTCACAGAATCGATCGGCCTCAGAGTAGACACCTTTTATGGAGTCCCCGAAGGGGCTACAAAATTGGGGGTGATCACACAGTTCAAATGGGCCCAACAGGTTGCAACCTATTCTAAGGGAAGTCATATCCTAGCCATGGGGAGGGCGAAACCCAAAAATCACGGCGCACCCAAAGATAAATACTTTGTCGGTATGCCCCGTGGAAATGTCGTTGTAATCGAGGATGTGACGACAACTGGAGGTTCTTTACTCCGGACACTCAAAGGATTGGCAGAATCTGATGTGCATGTCGTTGGAGTTATAAGCCTCACAAACAGGATGGAGAAGAGGGATGACGGACTCAGTGTCAAAGAAGCCGTTGAAAATAAGGGAGTTTTGTTCCATTCGATGAGTTCATCGTTAGAGCTTCTGCCGATCATGTATAAAATATTGCAACCTGGTGAGCACATCGCAGATGCTGTCGAGCAGGAATTTGAAAAATATGGCGTTCAAGAATTAAAACTGCGGTGAAAGCTTTTTATTCAACGGTGCAGTTTCAGATTTAATAACAGCATGAGAAAAGTGAATGTGGTGCTTGTGGGTTTGGGACATGTAGGAAGAGCGTTCCTAAGACTCATTCAGGAAAAAGAGTGGTATAACAAACACTCCTATGGCGTTGAATTTTTCATCAAAGCTGTTTTTAACAGCAAAGGGGCGTTCCTCTTCGCTGATTCCGACAAAGGACAGGATGTCCAGGAGATTCTCAATCAGGAGCTATCGAATAGCGATGCTTTTTCCTGGAAACCCAATATCGACCTGAACATCGCCCTCCATTCCTGCAAACCCGGAGCTCTTGTCGAGTGCACTCCATCGGATGGGAAAACAGGGGAGCCAGGATTGACTCATATTCGAAAGGCTTTCGATGCCGGGTGGCATGTGGTCACAGCAAACAAAGGACCTCTTGTTAAGGATTATCGCGGATTAATGAATATGGCCAGGCAGAGGAATCTTGAGCTGAAGATCAGTGGTGCAACAGCTGCAGCACTCCCCACGCTGGACGTCGCTCTCTATTCTTTAGCGGGAACGGATATCCAGGCTATCGAAGCCATTCTCAACGGAACGACAAATTATATCCTCACACGAATGATGGAGGGGATAGAATACGAGACATCCTTGAGAGAGGCTCAAGCAAAAGGGATTGCAGAAACGGATCCTTCCAATGATATCGAAGGTTGGGATACAGCCTATAAACTTATTCTCATCACCAACGCTATTTTTAATAAAGATATCAAGATCACAGATGTGAGAGTGGAGGGCATTAATACGGTCTCATCGTCCGTGATCGAAGCTGCAAAAAAAGAGGGGAAGGCCCTAAAGTTGTTAGGCCGCATGAAGAGGAAAGGAGCGGATGTCTTTTTAGATGTTGGCTTACGCGCCATCGAAAAATCCCATCCCTTATTTAATGTGGACGGTACAAACAAAGGCATCACTTATTTTACAGACTCGATGGGAGCTATAACAGTGCATGGAGGGCAATCGAACCCTCGAGGTGCTGCTGCAGCACTCCTCAAAGATTTGCTGAATATCTATTGGAAAGAATATCGGGAATTAACACCCTAGAGTAGCAACCATAACCGCTTTTATCGTATGGACTCTATTCTCAGCTTCATCAAAAACGATCGATGCCTCTGATTCAAAGACGTCTTCTGTCACTTCCATTGATTCCAGCCCAAACTTTTGATAGATGTTTTCGCCGATAGTCGTTTCACGATTGTGGAATGCGGGTAAGCAGTGCATGAATTTGACATGGGGATTGCCTGTTTTTTGCATAACCTCTCTATTCACCTGATAGGGTTTGAGCAATTCGATACGTTCTTTCCAGACTGATTCCGCTTCTCCCATCGAGACCCAGACATCCGTGCAGAGAAAATCGCATCCTTTCACACCATTCTCGATGTCGTCGGTTATATTGATTTTTGCGCCTGTTCCCCCTGCGATGTTTTTTGCTTCTTCAATGAGCTTTTCATCTGGCTGTATGCTTTCTGGTGCGACAGACCTGTAATCCATTCCCATTTTTGCAGCCCCAATCAACAGAGAATTGCCCATGTTGTTCATGGCATCTCCCAGATAAGCAAATGAAACTTCGGTCAAAGGTTTGTACGAATGCTCCATCATCGTCAAAAGGTCGGCAAGAACCTGGGTAGGATGAAATTCAGTCGTCAGGCCGTTCCAGACAGGCACGTTGGCGTATTCCCCGAGCTCTTCCACTCTATCTTGTCCAAAACCGCGGTATTCAATACCATCGTACATTCGTCCCAAAACCCTCGCCGTGTCTTTCATGGATTCCTTTGCGCCGATCTGGGATCCCGTTGGGCCGAGATAGGTCACATTTGCTCCTTGATCAAAAGCAGCTGTTTCAAAGGCGCAACGTGTTCGCGTTGAGGCTTTTTCAAAAATAAGTGCGATGTTTTTTCCTTTCAATCTGGGTTGTTCTGTGCCCGAATATTTGGCCTTTTTTAAGTCCAGTGACAGGTCTAAGAAAAACCGAATTTCTTCGGGAGTAAAATCTAAAAGCTTCAAGAAGTTCCGGTTTCTCAGGTTGTATGACATTTTTTCCTCATATGTTACTCAATACATCCACGAGTGTGGGTTCACCGATTTCTTTCAGGTCATACATGACGCGTGTGGATGGTTTTTGAATGTTGCACACTCGTCGCAAATCGATCGGAGTGCCGATGATAACCGAATCACATGGGGTAGCGTTGATAGTGGCCTCCAGGTCTTTGACTTGTTGCTCGCTGTATCCCATAGCCGGAAGCAAGATGCCGATATTAGGATATTTTTGAAAGGTTTCGGCGATCGTCCCAACGACATACGGCCTGGGGTCTACAAATTCAGCAGCGCCATACCTCTGCCCGGCAACGACACCAGCGCCGTATTTCATCTCTCCATGTGTGAGTGTGGGGCCATCTTCCACGACGAGCACCCTTTTATCCTTGATCAATGACGGGTCTTCAACAGTCAGTGTCGATTCGGCTTTTATGATCGTAGCCCCTGGGTTTATTTTTTTTGCAGTCGCGATGACTTTTTCGACGTTTGCTGGATCGGCAGAATCCACTTTGTTGATGACAAGAACATCTGCAGCTCGCAGATTGACCTCACCTGGATAATAACTCGTTTCATGTCCGGGGCGGTGTGGGTCGAGCACAGTGATGTAGATATCAGACTTATAGAAGGAGAAATCGTTATTTCCGCCGTCCCAGAGAATGATATCGGCTTCTTTTTCTGCTTCACGCAGAATGGCCTCATAATCGACGCCTGCGAAAACAATGACACCGCGCTCGATGTGGGGTTCATACTCCTCTCGCTCCTCGATCGTACATTCATGGAGGTCCAGGTCCGCAAGCGTTGCGAACCGCTGAACCCGTTGTTTAACAAGATCGCCGTAAGGCATAGGGTGCCGGATGGCGACAACTTTTTTTCCGCGTTCGATGAGGATCTCCGCAACCCGGCGCGTTGTTTGGCTCTTGCCACAACCCGTCCGGATGGCGCAGATCGAGACAACGGGTTTGGTGGATTCAACCCAAGTTTCCGCCAATCCCATGAGCCGGAAGGATGCTCCTGCATTGTTGACGATAGAGGAGCGGTTCATGACATAAGAGTAAGGGACATCGCTGTATGAGAACACAACCTCGTTGACTCCATATCTGTTTATTAAGGTCTCGAGCTCTGATTCGTCTTTAATGGGGATGCCGTTTGGATATAGACTCCCTGCAAGCTCAGAGGGATAAACTCTACCCTCGATGTTGGGGATTTGAGTAGCCGTAAAGGCGATCACTTCATAATCGGAATTATCGCGAAAATTCGTATTGAAATTGTGAAAATCACGCCCTGCGGCGCCCATAATGATGACTTTTTTATTCATGCGTACACTCCTTTTTCCTGAATTATTCATAAAAGAAGTTGACAAATTTTATTTCAAAAAACAATCTATTCCAAAAAAAAACTCATTATCATTTTGTCAACTTCTTTTACCCTTCGGGCGAGCTGATCTCACTACAAAGTCTTCGTTGTAGCCCACTTGCAGTAGATCACTACAGCTTCGTAGGCCACTTCCTCGACTTTACAGCAACCTCAACTCGTGAATAATCCAGGCTATCAATTAAAGTGTCTTATTTCAATCGAGGAAGAGACCCATTTTACAGACTTGCTTTATCCTTGTCAAAACAAATGGCAAATGTATCCGTGTTGGAATTTGTGTTAATAACCCGGAATTTGTTTCGGGAAATAATCCTCGCAGGTTCCCTCTCGATTGATATCCAGTGTTGTGCAGTGAAGGGCACCACCAAACGGAATAACAACTTCATAAGGAATAGGAACAACCTCAAATCCCAGTTTATCCAGCTGCTCACAGTAGGCAGTCTCGTGCGATTCGACACAGACTGTGTTGGGAGCAAGAGAAAAGGTGTTCATCGAAATCCATGATCGACTCTCGTACAACCCGGTCAGATAGCACAGGTTTTTATGGACATAGGTCGCTTCTGCTGCCGGAAACAATTCCCAGTCATTCATTGCCATCAGTTTCTTAAAATTCTCTGTAATGGGATACCATTCCGGATTGTAGACTGCAAGGCCAGGCCTTAATGGAAGCATATTGACGTCGATGTGCCATGGGTGAAAGTTGTAGTCGAACAACACTTCATGAATGCGAATGTCCTTGGAACCGAAGTAGCGCTTCAACCAGCCCATTCCTTTTATGTTAGTCACACAGGAGCCTTGCCAAAAAATATCCTTACCACAACGGGTGGCATCAGCAGCATCCCAGAGCACTTGCTTTTCTGTCAACTGATACTCCCAATTTCTCACTCTCTCGAGCTTCTCTTCGTCTGTCCAGACATGGAAGAGGTAATGGTAGAAGTTTTTCACGTAGGACTCGTCTGTCAACCGTGGTTTGGGTGCTGCTGTGTGAAGAAACTCCAGGTCTTCTTCGAAGTAACGCTCGAAAAGCGGCCGGAGGTTCAGATACTCATACCACCGCGAACGACGGCAAGTGGTGGCCTCCATGATCTCGTTTCCCACGGGCAGAAACACATCACGGACATTGTTGACTCCATGCTGGTTTAATTGTGTCCAATCCGGTGTGGAAACCGGCCGTCGGTCGAGCATCGAAGGATGCAGCTAAACTCGCTTCACTGTGATTCCTCGTTTCTCCATGGTCTTTACAAAATACTCCATCTGCTCGTTGGCCTTTTCTTACATTTCTTGTGGGAAAGGGCCGAAGGATCCCAGAGGATATCCGCCTTCCGGGCGATCATACCACCATGCCGGTTCCGGAGCAGGGATATTGGTTCCCTCTGGTTTTCCGACGATCACACGTTTCAGAGGATCCCATTCATTCCATGAATTCACGATTTTTGCCATTGTGTTCTTCTCCTTTTTTTAATCTTTAATCTTCACAAATTTGTGAATAATCTATGTGTATTCAATTTTAAAGAGATTCTTATGAAATAAGCTCATATTGTACGAGAAATGCTAATAAAGTTAATAAATATTGATATATTAAATACTATTAAAAACAATTTGAACTCTAAAGTCAAGATGAAAATGAAATCAAGATAAGTTTTTGATTCAAATGAGGTAATACGTTTGATTGACCCGAGTCTCTTTTTTTGGTAATTTAAAATTTCTTGTATTGATTCCAAATTTTTTAATGCCGGATCGGAGAGGTGTCCGAGTGGCTTAAGGAGCACGCTTGGAAAGCGTGTGTGCGGGAATCCCGTACCGTGGGTTCGAATCCCACCCTCTCCGCCACCGAAGAATGAGCTTGGATCTTCATTTAAATAGAATGTCGATCTAATTATGAATAATCGCAATCTAGCATAGGAGAGAAGATGGACAGCAAATTTCTCATTGATGTGGAGAGCATATATGGTGCCTGCAATTATGACCCCATAGATGTTGTCATCCACAAGGCTAAAGGCATCTGGGTGTGGGATGTTGAGGGGAACAAGTATCTTGATTTCTTGAGTGCTTATTCCTCCGTGAATATGGGCCATTGTCATCCGCGTGTTGTCAAGGCGCTAGTAGATCAGGCGAAACTGCTTACCATCACGTCTCGGGCTTTCCGCAATGATCAGTGGCCTCTTTTTGCCAAGGAAATTTGTGACTTGACGGATTATGAGATGGTTTTAGCCATGAACTCTGGTGCTGAAGCCGTAGAGACGGCCCTCAAAGCTGCGCGCATGTGGGGATACCAGAAAAAAGGAATACCTAAAGATAAGGCTGAGATCATCGTCTGCTCGAATAATTTTCATGGACGTACGATCACGATCATCGGTTTTACTTCGGAAGAATTATATAAGAACGATTTTGGCCCCTTCACTCCTGGATTTGTCGAGGTCCCTTATAGAGACACCGGGGCATTGGAGGAGGCCATTACTCCTAACACGGCGGCGTTCTTGATGGAGCCTATTCAAGCGGAGGGAGGTATCGTCATGCCTCCAGAGGGATATTTGCGTGAGACCAAGGAGATTTGCGAGGAGAATAACGTGCTGTACATGGCGGATGAGATCCAGACTGGGCTTGGAAGAACAGGGAAGCTTTTTGCGTATGAGCACGAATCCATCAAACCCGATGTTCTTATGATAGGAAAATCACTCGGTGGGGGATGTTACGCCATCTCGGCCGTGTTGTCGAGGCGAGACGTTCTCGAAGTTTTTACTCCAGGGACTCATGGGTCTACTTTTGGAGCAAATCCCTTGGCCTGTGCGGTTGCCCGGGAGTCCATCCGAGTCCTGCAAGAAGAGGATTTGATCGCGAATTCGGAAGAGCAGGGTGAATATTTCCTCAAAAAGCTCCGGAGCATAAAAAGCAAACATATCAAGGAAGTCAGAGGAAAAGGTTTGCTCATAGGCATTGAATTAACACCCAAAGCCGGCGGTGCACGGCGGTTTTGTGAAGCACTGAAGAAAGAAGGTATGCTGTGCAAGGATACTCACAAAAACGTCATCCGTTTTTCTCCTCCTCTTAACATCAAGCAGAAGGACCTGAGCTGGGCTTTTAAACGGATCAAAAAGGTCTTCAAAGAGATGGCTTAGTTCCTTCTGAAGCTTCGCTTCAGCCCATTCGGGGATAGAGGGAACATAAATTGTGTCCAGAGGGGACAATTGACCTGTATTTGAAACACTATTTGTCTTGGAATTGTGTGATATCAGGAGAAATCTTTTTTGGCATAATTTTTGCAGTTGATATGAATAGTGGAATAAAAAAATGAAAAAATATCTTCTCATGTTTTCGGTTGTGTTTGGACTTATCCTGGCTGCAGGGTGTATCTATTATGTGCCTTACCCCGAGGCGGGATACCCTCCGTCCGAGGATCAAGGCTATTATGAGGGGGATTACAGGGATTATCCCTCTCGAATCGATACGTCCTATTTTTATGATCATCTTGCCCCATATGGAGCATGGGTCGACTATTCCCCTTTTGGATATGTCTGGATTCCCTACGGAACCAGATACGGCTGGCGTCCTTACACATACGGCCGTTGGCTCTGGAGCAGTCATGGTTGGACTTGGATCTCGAGCTATGAATGGGGCTGGGCGCCCTTCCATTATGGCCGCTGGAGTTGGGATGCGTCGCTGGGATGGTTTTGGGTTCCAGACTATATCTGGGGGCCCGCTTGGGTGAGTTGGAGGAATGGAGGCGCTTATATCGGGTGGGCACCATTGCCTCCGGATGTCGAGTTTGTCTTTGGTGTAGGGATTCGAACACTCCCATACCCCATACCAGATACACTATGGGTTTTTGTTGACGGTCAATATTTTTTGCACACCGGGATCTACAACTATGTGTTACCTGTGGAAAGGAATACCACCATCGTAAGGACTACTATTTCAAAAACAAACATCATGGATCGCAATCGTGTGATCATGAATCAGGGCATCGATGTAGAGACTGTGAGTCAGTTGACAAAGACGAAAGTATCCAAGTATGAACTCGTTGATTCAGAAGATCCCCATACAACCATGGTTCGGAGTGGAGAGATTCAGGTCTACAGGCCCAGAATTCGAGAGAATGAAAGAGCAACGCCGAGGACTGTCCTCGAAGTCGAGGAAGCTAAAGAAGTTGTGAAAAGGTCCAGAATAGAAAAGTCAGCCGAAGACACCTCCCGCAGCATTGACTCCCTTTTAAAGGAAGAACAGATCCGCGAAGTGGAACGTATGGAGGAGAGTCAGAAGGAAGAAGTGAAGCGCATCATCAGGAGCAAGGAAAAAGAGACAGAGACTGCGAAGACCACTGAAGAGAAAAAAGTCGTCGAGGAAAAATACGAAAGCCGGATTGATGAGGTGAAGCAGAAACACACAACAGAGAAGACCTTAATCAAACAGAGGCACGAAAAAGAGGAGATAAAGGCCAAAGAGGTTAAATCAGAAAAGAAAAAGACCGTAAAGAAAGAGCAGAAAAAGCCTGAACAATCAGAGGCAAAAAAGACTAAAAAGATAGATAAAGAGAACTCCAAAGAGTCAAAAACAGGAAAGACCAAAACGATAAGAATCTCACGCTGATCGGACTAGCTCTAGGTTTAGATAGAGAATTTCTCTTTTATATCCTCAGGAATGGCGACTGGCTTTCCCGCCTTAGCATCGACAAGCACATAAGTCGATTTTCCTTCTGCGGCAACCACTCCTGATGTTGTTTTTAGAACCTGGAAGCGGACGTTAACGCTTTTTTCGCCGATGGCCTCGATCCAAGTCCTTAAAAGAAATCGTTCACTCATATAAAGGGATTTCAGGTAATCGATGGATATCGACTTGGTTGCCCAAGACAACCCTCTCTTGAAAAACTCCTCGATGGGCATTTTGTAGCATCGCTGCATCTGATCAACGCGAGCGAACAAGAGATAATCCAGATATGCAGTTTGATGCACATGCCCGTTGTAATCAATCTCGGACGGCCTGACCGTCATCTCTGTTTCGAATTTTTTAAATATCATTTTGTTTCCTTCCTTATTTAACATGGACAATTCATAAAAAATGTCGATACTTAATTTGAGTGATCTAGATGAAAGATTTTTATGAAAATGAGCACCTGGCTCATTAGTATAATACACCCTCCTGCTATGGTCCGGAGAGATGGTATCTCATTCAGAAAAAGAAAGGCAAATAAAATTCCATAAACCGGTTCGAGAGAGCTAATAATGCTCGCAGTTTGGGCCTTGATATATCTCATCCCTTTGATGAATAAAGTGTGAGAAACCGCAGTACACACGGTTCCTAGAATGATAAGCAGGAGGATATCTCTACTGGAAAACGCAGGGCGCAGGACAAAGAGGAAGGGAAGGAGGAAGATTGTGGAAAAAAAATCTTGGTAGAAGGCAATGCTCAAAGGGGAGAGCTTCTGCGTGAGCTTTCTGTTGAAAATGGCAAGAATTGCAAAGGTGAAACCCGAGAGGAGGCCCCAGAGCACACCTCTAAAAGTGGTATTGTTGATATGAAAACTTGGGATGATCAAGAAAACACCGAATAGACACAGCAGTGAAAAAAGCACATTTGTTTTAACCAATCGCTCCTTGAAAAAAAGCGGTTCAAGAAAAGTCGTGAACACGGGAAATGTCGAATAGGAAAGCAAGCCTATCGCAACACTCGAGAGCTGAATAGATTGAAAAAATGACATCCAGTGAACGGATAGGATGAAGCCGAGAAAAAGAAGAATGAGATAGATTCGGCGAGGTGTTATGGAGAAGCCTTGGCGAGAGATAATAAGGATAAGAGCTAGGACCAGACTCGCAAAAAAAACGCGTCCCAGCACGATAAAAAGAGGGGAGAGAGGAAGCCATTTACCGAAGAGTCCTGCCAATCCGAACAGCAGAACTGCCGTATGAATGTCCATAAGCCCAGTTTTTTTGCTCATCCCTAAAAACATATACTAGTCGCAGTTCCTTGGCAACTCGATAGAAAAATATTTTTGTTTTCCTCAAGAAATGTGCTATTATAAGATTTACAGAAAGGGACACAAAGTCCCTACCCCATATCGATCGCCCGATTACATATACGGATTGGTTTAAGAACACAATGAGCTATTTGATTTACGCACGAAAATACAGGCCTAAGACTTTTGAGGAGATAATCGGGCAGAAGCCTGTTGTTCAAACCTTGAAAAACGCCGTCCAGAATAACAGAGTCTCTCAGGCATACATATTCTCAGGCATGAGGGGCGTGGGAAAGACAACTGCAGCCCGGATTCTGGCGAAGGCACTCAATTGCCAGGACGGGCCGACACCTACACCATGCAATAAGTGTGAGTTCTGCACAGGGATCAATGAGGATCGTTCGATGGATGTGCTCGAGATCGACGGCGCTTCCAACCGTGGGATCGATGAGGTCCGGTCTCTGCGTGAAGGAGTAAAGTATAGACCCATACACAGCCGCTACAAGGTGATTATCATCGACGAAGTTCATATGCTCACAGTCCCAGCATTTAATGCATTGTTGAAGACCCTTGAGGAGCCGCCGGCCTATACAGTCTTCATTTTTGCAACAACAGAATTTCACAAAGTTCCTGCTACGATCATCTCTCGATGTCAGCACTTCGAATTTAAGAAGATCTCCCAGAAGGATCTCATCAATCATCTTTTGGATATCACAAAAAAGGAAAATATCACTGTTTCGCCCTTTGGTTTGAACCTTATCGCTGAAGCGGCGGATGGCAGTCTCAGGGATGTCTTGAGCCTTCTTGACCAAGCTGTGGCTTTCTCAGGGGATGTTATTAATGATGAAGATCTGAAAGAGATTTTAGGAACCATAAGCAATAATGTTCTTCTCCAGTTCTCCATAGCCATTATTGAGGAAAATTCGGATAAGGTCTTCGCCCTGGTCGAAGAGATCATTGAGAACGGATTTGACCTTCGTTTTTTCTACAAGGAACTCATCCTGCATTTTAGGAACCTGTTGCTCGTACGCACCGTCGAACACTCTCAAGATTTACTTCCTTTTGCTAGTGAAGACTTGGAAAACCTAAAAAAAGTTTCAGAGAAATCCTCTGTTGAAGAGCTTTTGCGATATCTTGTCGCTCTCCAAGAGGGGGAGCAAAGATTAAAGTTTTCTTCTCATCCAAGGATATATCTGGAAGCTCTGTTGGTAAAGCTGTGTCACTTTAAAAAAATCGTCCCCCTGGCGGATATCCTCAGGGATATCGAGGACATCAAAAAAGAATTAAAGGGTTCGTATCAGAGTCCAAGAACGCTCGATTATCCACAAACGAATTATTCAGTGAACAACAGGGCGGAACCCCCTATAGATCATGTGCCCGCTCAAGATGTTATCCCTCAAGCCCCACAACTAAAACCGGCCAAAAAAGAACCAGGACCGATCAAAAAGGAGGCTCCTTCAGAGAAAGCGGCAAAGAGCAAGAAACAGGAAAGAGAGGTTGACATCGCGTTGAAGGACCCCACTGTCAAGAATTTTATGGACACCTTTAAAGCACAGATCCTTTCTGTGGAACAAATAAGAAAGACGAAAAAGTAAGAGGAGAGGATAAATGAAAGGCGTTGGAAACATACAAAAAATGCTCAAACAGGCCAAAGATATGCAGGATCAGATCCAGAGGGAAACAGCAGAGATGAGAGTCGAAGCGTCAAGCGGCGGGGGGATGATCGTAGTCACACTTGATGGGAACAAAAACTTGATCTCGTGCTCGATCGACCCTGAAGTCGTGAATAAGGATGATGTGGAGATGCTGCAAGACTTAATCATTGCGGCATTTAATGATGCTACGGCCAAGGTCGAGGAGGCCCTACAGGAGAAATTGGGGGCAATGGGAGCAGGACTCAAAATTCCAGGACTCTTTTGATGTTCTCACATGATCATCCTCTGAACCGACTCATAGACGAGATTAAGAAAATTCCGGGTATCGGGGCGAAATCCGCCCAACGGATCGCGCTTTACTTCATTGGGCTCACTCAGGAGAATACGGATAGACTGACAGAAGCTATTCAGGATGCTAAAAAGAAGATCTTTTACTGCTCCATCTGCAACAGCCTTACTCATGTGGATCCCTGTGATTATTGTACGGATAATGGATATAGCGATGAATTTTTGTGTATTGTCGAAGAGCCTTTCAACATCGCTGCCATCGAAAAAACCGGCATATACAAAGGGAAATTCCATGTTCTGCTGGGCACACTTTCTCCACTTAAAGGAATCGGTCCCGATGAGTTAAAACTGGACAGACTCATCGATAGGATCAAAAATGGGAATTTTAAGGAAATCATCATCGCAACAAACCCCACTGTGGAGGGAGAGGCGACAGCTCATTATCTTGTAAAAATACTCAAAGACTTTCAAGTCAAACTGACGAGGTTGGCCATGGGACTTCCCGTCGGTTCTGACATTGATTTTGCCGATCAAGTCACAATAAAAAAATCGTTGGAAGGCAGAAGAGAAATAAAGGAGTAATTGAAGGATCAAAGAAGACTGAATACTCATTCAATATTCTGCATCTTCAATTTTATAAATTAATAACACATATAGCTTTTTAAGGAGATTAAGCCATGATAAAAAATTATGAACCCATTGAAGGCAACACAGCTGCCACGCATGTGGCTTATGCTTTTAGCGAGGTTGCAGCCATCTATCCAATCACCCCTTCTTCATCTATGGGAGAGCTTGCAGATGCCTGGGCAGTCCAGGAAAGAAAGAATATTTTTGGTCAAACTCTCAACGTGATCGAAATGCAGTCAGAAGGCGGCGCTGCCGGTGCCGTCCATGGATGCCTGTCTGCAGGCGCTTTAACAACAACGTTTACCGCTTCCCAGGGGCTCATGCTTATGCTTCCCAACATGCACAAGATAGCCGGAGAGCTGCTTCCTACAGTGTTTCATGTGTCAGCACGATCTCTGGCCTGTCAGTCGTTATCCATTTTTGGAGATCATTCGGATGTGATGTCCGCAAGGAACACGGGATATGCCCTCATTGCTTCCGGCTCTGTCCAGGAGACCATGGATTTGGCCGTTGTTGCTCATCTGGCAACGCTCAAGTCAAAAGTTCCGTTTCTCCACTTCTTTGACGGATTCCGGACGTCTAATGAGGTTCAAAAAGTGGAAATAATTCCCTATGAACTCATGGCTGAATTGCTAGAGATGCAGTATGTGAGAGAATTCCGGGAGCGTGCCATGAATCCGGAAAGACCTAAGATCAAAGTGGGCGCGCAGAATCCTGACGTCTACTTCCAGGGCAGAGAAACAGTGAACAAATTCTATGATGTTACTCCTGCAATCGTACAGGAATACATGGATAAACTTACGACTAAGATTGGGCGACATTATAAGCTATTTGATTATATCGGTGCACCTGATGCAGAAAAGATCATCATTTCCATGGGATCCTCCACAGAAACGATCGAAGAAGCTTTAGCTTATCTCACGGAACGTGGTGAAAAAGTGGGCGCTATCAAAGTACGGCTCTATCGTCCATTCTCTGCAGAAGCTATGATTGCGGCCATACCTGAAACGGTGAAAAAGATAGCGGTTCTCGATAGGACTAAAGAACCGGGTGCTCTGGGAGAGCCCCTTTATCTTGATGTTGTTGTCGCTCTTTCTGGAAGAGATTATAAAATCGTTGGTGGGCGGTATGGATTATCCTCAAAGGAATTTACGCCGAGTATGGTGAAGGCCGTATACGACCATCTCGATGGAGAAGGATTTCATGGATTCACGGTGGGTATCGAGGATGATGTGACTCACACATCCATCCCAATTAAAGAAGAGATCGAGGCTGAGCCCAAAGGGGCCATCCGTTGTAAATTCTGGGGTTATGGATCCGATGGAACAGTGAGTGCCAACAAAAATTCCATTAAGATCATCGGTGATAGTACGGATATGTTCTGTCAGGGATATTTCCAGTACGACTCAAAAAAATCTGGGGGGGTCACGATATCTCACCTGAGGTTCGGCAAGGACAAGATCCAGTCGCAATATTTGCTAAACACTGTAGACTTTGTCGCCCTTCACAAAAGCTCTTATATCGGCCGATATGACATTCTCGGCGGGCTCAAAGAGGGTGGGACGTTCTTGCTGAATTCCATATGGAGTGCCGATAAGGTTTTTGAGAATTTGACAGAAGACATGCAGAAAACGATTTTGGAGAAAAATATCAAAGTCTTCAACATCGATGCACTTAAAATAGCCCATGATGTCGGCTTGGGTGCCCGCATCAGTACGGTGATGCAGGCGGCCTTTTTCAAGATTTCCGGTGTACTGCCGGAAGATGAGGCCATCAAGCTCATCAAGGATGCCATCAAAAAGACTTTTTTATCCAAGGGTGAAAACATCGTGAAGATGAATTGGGAGGCAGTGGATAAGGCAGTGGAGGCAGTGGAAGAAATTCCCGTTCCGGATAAGATCACAAAATCCGCCCAGCCGCCAAAACTGATTCCCGATGATGCCAGTGATTTCGCTAAAGATGTGATCCTTCCGGTCATGCGTTTTGAAGGGGATACCATCCCGGTTTCTAAAATGCCCATTGACGGTCAAATTCCCTCAGGCACAACAAAGCTAGAAAAACGAGGGGTTGCTCCGGAAGTGCCCCATTGGATTCCCGAAAATTGTATCCAATGCAACCAGTGCTCCTTGGTCTGTCCCCATGCTGCAATCCGTGCGAAACAGATCGATCCGAAGAGACTCGAGGGCGCACCTGAAGGATTTGTTACCGTAGACTCAAAAACTAAAAATGATCGAAACCTCAAGTTCCGGCTCCAGGTCTATGTGGATGATTGTGTGGGCTGTTGGAACTGTTTTGAGGCCTGTCCTTCGAAGGAAAAGGCCATCGAAATGCTTCCTTATGAGGACGTCCATACTCCCCAGGTGAAAGAGGGAGAGGAATTCTTCGAGAGTTTGCCCTACAATGTTCTCGATGGTGTGAAGAGAGAGACGATCAAGGGAAGTCAATTTCTCATGCCCTACCTGGAGTTTAGCGGGGCCTGTGGTGGATGCGGAGAGACTCCCTATGTCAAGCTTGCCACGCAACTCTTCGGGGATCGCATGCTCATTGCCAACGCCACAGGTTGTTCTTCCATATGGGGAGCAACCTTTCCCACAATGCCCTATTGTAAAGATCGGGCCGGGTGTGGACCCGCCTGGGCGAACTCTCTGTTCGAAGATAATGCCGAATACGGTTTTGGTATGCGTTTGGCCGTAGATGCAAACAGAGGGCAGCTTCTCGCAAACATCGATCGTTTACTCGAGATGGGAACAACTCCCCGGTTGACTCAGGCTTTACAGAAAAGCAAAGAGCTATGGAATACGGTAGACGATGCCGCTAAATACGCTGCTAAAGAAGTGAAGGATGCCATACCCGAAGCGCTTACTAAAGCGAACGGAAATAGAAAGCCCGTGTTGGAGAAAATCGAGGAACTTCAGGATTATATCGTGGACAAAAGCGTTTGGTCTATCGGAGGAGATGGATGGGCATACGATATCGGCTACGGCGGTCTAGATCACGTCTTGGCCATGAATCGCAATGTGAATATCCTTGTGCTTGATACTGAGATTTACTCGAATACCGGAGGACAGGCGTCAAAAGCCACACCTACAGGATCCGTAGCAAAATTTGCTGCGGCAGGAAAACGAACAAAGAAGAAAGACCTCGGACTTATGGCCATGATGTACGGCTATGTTTACGTTGCGGGAATTGCCATGGGAGCCAATCAGAATCAGACTCTGAAAGCCTTCGTGGAGGCTGAAGCCTATGATGGTCCCTCTTTGATCATTGCATATGCACCCTGCATCCAGCATGGATTCGATATGCGTTACACCCAAGATGAAGAAAAATTGGCCATAAACACAGGATATTGGATTCTTTACAGGTACAATCCCTTGCTTGCGAAAGAAGGCAAAAATCCCCTGATCGTGGATTCGAGAGAACCAAAGCTTGATTATGGAATCTTTCTGAATAACGAGATCCGCTACCGTACACTGACCCAACAGTATCCAAACGTTGCTGAAAAGCTCTTTGCACAAGCCGCAAAAGAGGCTGCAGAGAGATATGCGTTCTACAAACGTATGGCCGAATAACAGAACCATTTGACGATCTCTTGCTTATCTCTTTACGCAATGTAGGGTCCATTCCCCGAATGGACCGTTAAAAAATCTCATTCTTGTCTTTCTTTAACTCAAAGCTGTCTCTTAATAAACAAATACGGAAAATATTTATGTTTAGACATGAATCCTGATGTGTGATATATTACATATCAGCTTAAGGTCAAAGATGTCCCGGGAAAGCGTACTTAACCTCAAATCGTTGAAGGATCAGGTCTATGATTACTTGAGAGAACAGATGGAGTTGGGTGAAATTCGTCCTGGGGCTGTCATAAACATGGAAGACACCAGTAGAGAACTAGGTGTGAGCAAGACTCCGCTCAGAGACGCGCTCCTCCAGCTTGAGGTGGAGAATTTCGTATCGATCTTGCCCCGCCGCGGAGTGGTCGTGAATGTCCTCACCCTCAAAGATATCAAAAGCTACTACGAGATTTTAGGTGCACTTGAGAGCGCAGCGCTATTGTCTTGTTTTAGAAGGATAAAAAAGACCGAGATCAAGAAAATGAAGGTCTTGAACGATAGGATGGCC
This sequence comes from uncultured Eubacteriales bacterium, assembly GCA_964540205.1. Taxonomy (GTDB): domain Bacteria; phylum Acidobacteriota; class Aminicenantia; order Aminicenantales; family Aminicenantaceae; genus WTAW01. Next base: position 28,501 of record CAZIMJ010000197.1, read on the forward strand.
CAAGCGATCTCCGGTGATGACTTCAATTCTTATTACCAGTGCAATCTGAAGTTTCATAATGTTTTTTTAGAGCTGTGCGGAAATGACCTTCTTAAAAAAATGGTAAATAACCTCAAGCAGAAACTCTACGATTTTCCCCGTCAACAGGGATTTGTGAAGGAGTGGGAAGAGGAGTCCATCAAAGAACACCAAGAGCTGGTGGACCTCATCGAGAAGGAGAGATCCCAGGAGGCATCCAGTTACATCCGGGATGTCCATTGGTCTTATGCTGTTCAGGAAAAGTATATTCAGAAATATTACAGCCATGCCGCTTCGCTCGCTGATTCAAAGGAGGCCAGGTGGCCAAAGGAATAATCTTCGATATCAAGAGATACGCCGTCCATGATGGCCCCGGCATACGTACAACCGTGTTCTTCAAAGGATGCCCTCTCAATTGCAGGTGGTGTCACAACCCGGAAGGTATTGAACCTATGCCCGAAATGCTCTTGAATAAAACTAAATGTGCCATAGATTGCCGGGCCTGTATCTCCGAATGCCCTCAGGGTGCTATCTCTAAGATCGGCACCACTGTGTACATCGATCAGGAAAAATGCGACCTCTGCGGGAATTGTGTCGACTCCTGCATGTATGAAGCGTTGTTGATCGCAGGAGAGAAAGTGAGCGCACGAGATGTCTTTAAAGAAGTTGATAAAGATCTGATCTTTTATGATGAGTCTGATGGAGGAGTGACACTGTCGGGTGGAGAACCACTCCTACAAATGGAGTTTTTAGACGAGCTTTTGGATGAGTTAAAATCCAGGGACATACATGTCACTCTGGACACATCGGGATATTCCTCCTTCGAAGATCTGGAGAGAGTCTGTGACAGAGTCGATCTGTTCCTCTATGACCTGAAGATGATGGATGAAATGGATCACGAAGAATACACGGGTGTGTCAAATGCCACCATTCTTAGGAATTTGAGGGAACTGGTGTCTGCTGGGAAGCCTATTGAGATCCGTATTCCACTTGTTTGCGATGTCAATGATGATGAACCGAACATTCGTGAGACAGTCCGATATCTCCTTGATCTAGAGAATATCCAGAGTGTAAGTCTTTTGCCCTATCATAGGGGAGGATGCGAAAAATACATCCGCTTGAGGAAGGGAGAGAGGATGAAAATTTTCAAGCCACCATCCAAGGATAGGATAAGACAGATCAAACAAACTTTTTTGGAAGCGGGATTTAAAGTGAGGGTTGGAGGCTAGACATGAATGAAAGGATCAAGACGCTTAGAAAACAGAGCTTAAAAATAAATCCTTACATCTCGCCAGAAAGAGCAAAACTCATGACGGAATTCTACAAAGATCACAAAAGCGATACAGTGTCTGCTCCAGTGAGGCGTGCTCTTGTCTTCAAGCATCTGCTCGAAAAGAAGAAGATCTGTTTCAATGAAGGTGAACTGATCGTCGGAGAGAGAGGACCTGGACCTAAAGCGACGCCCACATACCCTGAGATAACAGCCCACAGTTTGAAGGATCTGGAAATTCTGAATTCTCGAGAAAAAACAGCCTTTGCTGTTGATAGCGCCACAAAAAAGCTGTACAGAGAAGAGATCATTCCCTATTGGAAGGGCCGATCAATTCGAGACAGAATTTTCGAGGAAATGTCCGAGAGATGGAAGGATGCGTATGAAGCAGGTGTCTTCACAGAATTTATGGAGCAGAGAGCCCCCGGTCACACAGTCTTGGATGACAAGATCTACAAAAAGGGGTTTCTGGAGTTTAAGGAGGACATCGAAGAGACAATAGCCCAACTGGATCTTCTCAATGACCCTGAAGCTTATAAAAAAAGGGAAGAATTGAAGGCCATGTCCATCTGTGCGGATGCTCTCATCGCCTATGCCAAACGGCACTCAGAGGAAGCCCAGCGTTTGGCAGCGAAAGAAAAAAATCCCGAAAGGAAAGCAGATCTGCAAAAAATTGCCCGTGTGTGCAAACATGTCCCTGCTCGAGCTCCAAGAGATTTTTGGGAAGCACTCCAGTATTATTGGTTTGTTCACCTGGGAGTCATCATTGAACTCAACACCTGGGATTCCTTTAATCCCGGCAGACTAGATCAACATCTCTATCCATTCTATGAGAGAGAGCTCAAGAGGAGATCCCTCAGCAAAGAGAGAGCCGCAGAGCTTCTACAGGCCTTCTGGATAAAATTCAACAACCAGCCTGCCCCCCCTAAAGTCGGAGTCACCGCAGAGGAAAGTGGAACTTACACGGATTTTGCCCTGATCAACATAGGGGGAGTAAAGAGAGATGGTTCAAACGCTGTCAATGATCTCTCCTACCTCATCCTCGATGTGATCGAAGAAATGCG
>CAZIMJ010000198.1:0-14868 GCA_964540205.1 uncultured Eubacteriales bacterium
TTTTTTGTATACGTATAATTCTTTTGTAGATGTATAGCGCAGGACGCAAATTTAAAAAGAGATATATCCAAGCTAAAAAAACTTGAAGATTAACTAAACTATTAGTTGACAAACTAAAGGATTAGTTGTATATTGAGACTACAATGAAACAACTCACAAAAGCCGAAGAACAGATCATGCACATATTATGGGACATAGAGAGGGGTTTCGTGAAGGATATCATCGAACATCTTCCCGACCCTAAGCCTGCCTATAACACGGTCTCGACCATCGTCAGGATCCTGGAAAAAAAAGGATTTGTCGCACACAGACCCTACGGAAATTCCCACGAATACTTTCCAACGTTAAAGAAAGAAGATTACACAAAAGCCTATTTAAAGAGTTTTGTCAGCAACTATTTCAGCGATTCTTATTCAGAAATGGTCTCCTTCTTCACTAAAGACAAAAAAATGAGTCTCAAAGAATTGGAGGAGATCAAGAAAATGATCATTGAAGAGATCAAAAAACAAAAAAGGGACGAAAATGAGTGATTCACTTCAATATCTTTTAGAATCCGGGGGATGCCTGGCAATTTTCTATCTGATCTATTGGACATTCCTCAAAAAAGAAACCTTTTTCGAATTTAATCGATTTTTCTTGATGTTATCCATCCCATTATCCTTTGTTATCCCACTGCTCAACATCACCTCACCCATCAGGACAAGCGCTGCTTTCGAAGAGTCCTATATGGCCGGTTCTACAACCGGGACTCAAGGTCAACTCTTCAGCTTCTCCGATATTCTCTGGTTTTCTTTTCTTATTGGCGCTGCTTTTTTCCTATTACGTTTTGTGCTTCGATTGACACAGATCCTGCTCTTGGTCAGGAAATACGGATACCATGTTTATGATGGCGTAAAAGTGGTTGTCACCGACGCCGAAACAGCTCCTTTTTCATTCTTTAATTTCCTGTTTATCAGCAACTCCGACATCACGGATCATGGATTCGAGAGGATCCTCACCCATGAGTTGACGCATATCCAACAATATCATTCTATAGATCTGCTTTTAATGGAATTGCTAACCATATTTCAATGGTTCAATCCTTTTGTATGGCCATACAAAAAATCACTGAAGGAGACACATGAGTACCTGGCCGATCACGCAGTCATTGCGCAGGGCTGCAGCAGGGCCAAGTATCAACTGCTAATCTTTGAGCAGCATGTGGGGCTAAACATGTTTGAATTCACGAACAATTTTAGCCAGTCGCTAATCAAAAGGAGGATAACCATGATGGCGAAAATCAAATCCAACGGAATGGCAAAACTCAAAATACTGCTAATCTTTCCTGTAATTGCCCTTCTTGTGCTGCCTTTTGCAGAATCGAAGCCAGTGCCCACAAAACCCCTGGATGAGGCGGTAATCGCCCAGCCTGACACTCACACCCCGCCCCAATCCCAAGATCAGAAAGCCGACGAGGCTGCCAAGAAGAAAGAGCTGGAGAAACAGCATAAGGCCCAAGAGATTCTGGAAAAAGAAGCGAAGCTGAAAGCGATGTACAAGGAAACAGATGACCCCGAGAAGAAAGAGAAGATCAAAGTCGAGCTCGTAAAGATTGCCAAGTGGAAAGAGAACAACGGCATTGTCAAAGTGAAGAAGAAAGACGGAGAGATATCTTACAAAAAGTACGAAGAGGTTGTTAAAGAGCTGAAAGCTGCCTACGAAAAGACAGACGACCCCGAAAAGAAAAAGAAGATCGAGCAGAAACTCGCCCAATTTGAGGAGACATACGCAGTAAAGAAAGCCAAAAAAGCAGAACATGCGGAGAATGGAGAGCTCTCAGAACTCGAAGCGAAATACAGAGACATCGAGATGATGCAAAAAGAGCTTAAAGCCAAGTACGAAAAGACAGACGATCCTGAATTGAAAAAGAAGATCAAGGAAAACCACGTCGCCTTGGAAAAAGAAAAGGAATTGATCAAGAAAAAAGCCGAACAAATCAAAGGAAATTAAGTCCAAACATCGTCCGAATCACTCAAAAGGATTGAGGACTGCAATAGGCTAAACCCTTAGGTGTGGCCGAGATCCTTAGGGGAGCCGAGGCCAAAAAAGCCCGGCTCCCCTATTTTTTCCATGGGCCGGCTATGGCAAAAGTCAACCCCGACTTCAGGTTGTTCACGAACATTGTCGTCTCATCCGGAGAAAAACAGACGCCAGTTAGCTCAGATGCTGGCTGATGAGTTTTTTCTTCTTGGTATTATAAACAAGTGTAGTCACTGATCCTAATAAAGGATTTCCCTCAGGATCAAAGTCGTAGATCAATTCCTTATCCAGTTTCTCCCAGAGTTTATTTTTGCCTTTAAATGGTCCCACCCAATCGGGATTTCCAAAACGGACTTCATGGTTGCGGAGAATGATCGTCAGTCCATCAGGACCTGGAAAAGTTGCCATCCCATCCGCAAGATAGGGCACATAAAAACCATCATCCATCTTGTCCCCACCTTTGGAAATCACTTTATAGGAAAAATCCTTAGGCAGGTCGAGGACTTTCTTCCTGTCTTTCCTTAATGGTCCAAAGCCAAGCGGGACAGAATTTTTGTTCGTAAAAGAATAGGTCTTATCTTCATAGGTGGCACAACAGGATACAACGAGAGTGCCTGCAGAAAGAATTGATTTTTTCAGGAACTCCCGGCGGGATATATTCATTTTTAACTCTCTTCCAATCCTACATCAAAAATAAAGGATTATGTCTTTTTTATAGCATAGAAATTGATGACATTCAAAATGTCACAAAGCAACTTCACGATAATGAATATGATACAATGAGGGGATTCTAGGAATAATTACTTATGTATGATTTCAGATTTTCCAAATTAACAAATCCAATCTTCGATTGAATCAAAGCCAATTGCTCAATAAAATACTAATTAAATGATCAATATTATAAAGCCGATTGAAGGGATCAAAACAAAATGAAAAAGAGCGTTTTTATTTTTTTGGGCGTCATTCTCTGTCTTTTCACAATGGTTTATGCCCAGGAAGAGGAAAAGGCATCAGAGGGCTGGATTGGAGATGTCTCATTGGGGATCGCATTGGCAAGAGGCAATTCCAACACAACTAATATATCATTGAGTTTTTCTGCAGAGAAACCTTTATCGAAAAACTTGGAATGGGCCAATAGAGGTAGCTACCTGCTAGGGCGAACTGCCAACACAAAGAACGCTGAAATCCTAGAAATCACAAGCACAGCAAAATGGACACACTTTGAAGATTTTTTTCCACAGATTAAAATCACCGCTTTACAAGACAAGTTCAAGAATTACAATTACAGAATTGTTCCTCATCTGGGAATAGGTTATAGGATCATTCAATCAGATAAGGCCGAATTCTCTCTGATGAGCGGTATTTCGGGAGTGTTCACAAAGTTTGAAGACACTGGAGAAAAGGACTATTTCACTGGCCCAATGATGGGAAACGAATTTGTTTGGAAGATCTCCCCCACCGCAGAAATCGTTCAGAACTTCGAATTGTTTTCTGATTTTTCTGGTTTGAATAATTACTTCGCCCAGCTCGAAATGAGTGTATCGGCAGCGATCGCCAACGGATGGGCTCTTAAAATATCCATGATAGATAAATACGAAAACCTTCCCATCGGTGAAGAAATAGCCAAGAACGATATAATATTTTTGACAAATCTCTCGTGGAAATTCTGAGCCCAGATGCCTTAAGATTTTTAGAAATATTTTCTTTTTTTGATCTAATGAAATATAGAGTTTTGTTTCTCCCAGTCGCTATAGCGGGGGTACTTCTAGCAATCTTCATGAATATTTCTTGTAAAAGAAACACGGAAGGCAATATTCAAGAAACGCAGCCGGTATTTAGGGGAGAAGAATTCGTAGGATCGGGAAGCTGCAGGGAGTGTCATGAGAAATTCTACCAGCTTTGGGCAACGTCACACCACGGTTTGGCAATGCAGCTGTACACAGCAGAACTGGGGCGAATGCAGCTCACACCACAAACAACTGGTATCGACATCAACGGATACAGCTACTCCTATGAAGTGAAGGATGATTCAGGATGGCTGTGTGAGATTGGACCTGAAGGAGAACAAAATCACAGGATCACATATGCCTTGGGGGGGAAAAATGTGTTTTACTTTACGACTTCTATGGAAAAAGGTCGGTTACAGATACTTCCTGTGGCCTACGATGTGAGAAGACAAGAATGGTTCGACACCGCTCTAAGCGGCGTGCGCCATTTTTCAGATATGCCCGATGACCCACTTCACTGGACAGACAGCGCTTATACATTCAACACATCATGCCACGGCTGCCATGTAAGCCAGGTTGAAAAAAATTACGACTTAAAGACCGACACTTATCACACCACATGGTTCGAGCCGGGAATCAACTGCGAAACGTGTCACGGCCCCGGATCTGAACACATTCGTATATGTGAAGAGACCCCTGAAGGCCAAGTGCCAGATGACCTTAAACTCGTCGTTGTCACACAAAAAAATGGATACACCGCCCACCAGACAGATACGACCTGTGTGCCCTGTCACGCTAAAATGATTCCACTCACAGAAACATTCCAACCTGGCGAGCTTTATTTCAACCATTTCGATCTCATTACACTGGAGAACCCCGATTATTATCCGGATGGGAGAGACTTAGGAGAGAACTACACCTATACCCTGTGGATGATGAGCCCTTGCGTTAAGTCAGGTAAGCTCGATTGCCTGCACTGTCACACATCCAGCGGGCGTTTTCGCCACAAGGCTGTCCCCAACAACTCATGCCTTCCCTGTCATGAAGAGCGTGTAAAAAATGTCGACACTCATTCCCACCATGAGAAATCCAGTAAGGGAAGCGAGTGCATCTCCTGCCATATGCCACAAACCGAGTTTGCCCGTATGCTCCGCAGCGACCACTCAATGCTGCCACCAACGCCAGCAACATCCATCTCCTATAATTCTCAAAATGCATGCAATATCTGCCACGTTGATCAAGACGCAGCCTGGGCAGACCGATGGGTTCGTAAGTGGCACAAAGACGACTATCAGAAGCCTGTGCTCTACCGCGCTGGTCTTATCGGTTCTGCCCGAAAAAAAAACTGGGCCCGATTACCTGAAATGCTCGCCTATATCAAACGTCCCGATCGAAATGAGGTGTACGCCAACTCTTTGATTCGATTGTTGAGTGCTTGCCAATCTGCGGAAAAATGGCCTGTAATCATTCAATCCCTGAGGGATCCATCGCCTCTCGTGCGCAGCAGCGCAGCCAGTGCGATGGTCGGACATTATGCTCCGAAAGCTATTGAGGCACTGCTTGAGGCTATAAATGATAAATATCGATTGGTGCGGATCCGTGCCGCATCGGCCCTTGCGGGTTTTTCTTGGGAGAATCTTCCTCTGCATGCCCGCGAGGACCTCGAGGCAGCCTCTGATGAGTTTGAAAGGTCTATGAAAAGCCGCCCAGACGATTTTTTCTCCCATTACAACTTGGGTAATTATTACATGGAGCGCGGAGAAACTAAAAAAGCAATTACATCATATAAATTTGCATTGAAGTTTCGACCGGAAGGCGTGATCGCTCTTGTTAATACCTCGATCGCCTATGCTCGACTCGGAAAAAATGATGAAGCTGAGGAATTTCTTCGCCGAGCACTCAGAATCAACCCAGAAAATGCTACCGCAAACTTTAACATGGGATTACTGATGGCCGAGATAACCAAACCACAGGCAGCAAAGAAATATCTACATGCTGCCTTTACTACAGATCCCAACATGGCCGAAGCTGCATACAATCTTAGTGTGCTGTATGTCCATGAAAACATCGACGAGGCCATCAAGTGGAGTCAAAAGGCAGCCGAGTTGCGTCCCTATTTGCCAAAATATGCCTATACTTATGCTTTTTATCTGTATCAGAGAGGACAGTCAGAGAGTGCTGTCAAGGTTTTATTGGGAATCATCGAAGGCCACTCCTTTTATATGGATGCCTATCTGCTCTTGGGTGATATTTATGAAAAGCAAGAGAAACTCAAGGAGGCAGAGGCCATATACAGCAAAGCCTTGGATACAGAATTCCTTAATCCACAGGTGAGGCAAACTTTCGAAGCTAGACTTCATATTTTAAAGAGATGATTGGCTAGGAGTTTTAAGCCAATTCCTAAAAAAACCGTAAAAGGGTCTTTACTCTTGTTAATTGTTTAGATGCGATTCTATTCAAGCTAAAACTTGAAGCCCAAAAGATTCCAGTAATAGAGGAACCAGAGGAAACCGACGACAGCGAAAAAGACCAACATGTAATGAATGCGTGCACAGGCCGTCCAGTATCCCTTGATCCATGATAAAAAGATATAGAACAAGACGACAACAGCTGTCACTCCCGCCAAAATGGGTAGCACCAATAAAACTTTAAGAGCAAAAGGAACGCCGAAAATGATCTCATTGGGATCTTTAAACACAATCAACAATCCGATCAGAAATACGCCACAGAGGCCCACCATACTTCCTGACAGCAAACGGGGCAGTTTTGGGACGTCTGATTCTTCATTCTTCTGTCCACATATCCTTCGGGAGAGTGCACCGAGAGGCCATCTCAACACAGACAAGAACACCAATAAAATCACTCCAAGAATCGTGAAATGAATCATTGGCGTCTCATACCAGGATAATTTTATAGCTGCAAAATAAGGAAGGCGTCCGATAAAAAGATGTGTGATGTGCCCTTCGTCATCTTCGCGAAAAACGACAAGGTTTTGTCCGCCCAATTCCTGGAAAACCAGGGGTTTTATCTCAACAAATTGTCGTGCACCAGACCCACCGGCCGGGATCAAAAGGGTCCCTTCCTTTGTTGCACCCACTTTGTATGTCATAAAAAGGTTCGCGATCTTTTCATAGGTTGAGCTATTCGTTCTGGCCAGCATATAAGTACCTGTGAATTTTTTAGCCCGTTTTTTAAAATCTGAAGGAGGTTCGAGGCTGGCTTTGATATCCAGAGGAAAGTATCGGTCGAGAATCGATTCAACAAGCTGGATGCGGGACGGACCGCCACCACCAACACTGTTGTAAGAGACATAAAAGCCTGTATTGTGTTCCGGGATCAGAACGAGGAATGAATGGAAAAGGAGGGTGTCTCCCCCGTGTTCCAGTGCATAGAGATCGTTGTATGTCATCTCCCAGAAACCGTGTGAGTTGCCGACGATGTGGGGATCATGTGTAAAGAGCTGAGAGTGCATGAGGTTTGCTGTTTCTTCTTCGAGGATCCTGATCTCTCCGAATCGACCCTTTTGAAGATGGGCGATCATGAATCGGGCCATATCAATGCCGGATGAGCTTAAGGCGCCTGCAGGAGTCATTCCATGGATAAGCTCAAACTCGTCCGCTTTGAAAACTCCTTTTTCGAATTTATAACCCACGGACATAAAATCAGCCAGGTCGGCGGGAAGAGGTTGTCGGAATGTGCTGTGGGTCATCCCAAGAGGATTAAAAATATATTCTTTAACATAGGTTTCAAAGGGCAAGCCGGAGAGGACTTCCACAATGTAGCCTGCGAGTGCAGTTCCATAGTTGGAATACGAAGTGATTATTCCCGGAGGACGAACTCTGGCCGGCATGTATTTTTGAAGAAATTCCCCGATGGACATAAGGTCGTCGATTGTGCGTGCACCCATCCCTGTTGCCTTTTCCTCAAACCCTGGAGTATGAGTCATCAGATGTTTCATTGTGATAGGCTCGGGGAAAGTTTCGGGGATTTTGAACTCTTTAAGGTAAGAGTTGACATCTGCATCGAGGTCGATCTTGCCTCCCTCCACAAGCTGCATGACTGCAGTCCAGGTTATAAGCTTCGATACAGAGCCAGGCCGGAACATCGTGGTTTCGGGATTAACGGGTATCTTCTTTTCCACATCCGCATATCCGTACCCCTTGGCCAGGAAGATCTCGCCATCCTTCACACAGGAAAAAGTCGCGCCAGCAATGTGTCTATCCCGCAGATGGACAGCCATGATGCCATCGACAAAGGCCTCCAGATCAGCTCGGGCTGATAGGACCAGGCTTTCTTCAAGCACTGATCTTATCGATGGTTCCTCAGCCTCATATTCCTGTGATAGGAGAGTGCTGCAGACCGCTCCTATAACAAAAACACTTATCAGAATGAATAGCATCTTTCTTTTCATAAAAATACTCCTTCTTTTTATACTCCTATCCGTAAAATAGCATCTTACTAAAAAAAAAGAAATGGGGACTGGCACCTATTTTTATTTCCCCTGGAAAAAGGTGACGGTTCAATTTTTTTTAATGAGACGTAGGGACTGTTTCCTAAACGGTCCGTTCGGGGAACGGACCCTACAAAAAAACCATCCCTATTAATTTAAAAAAAAACTTGAAAGTGGTGTGACTAGCTTGTATACTGTGTATATCTTATATGCACACTAGGAGATAAAGACGGTATGTTCATCGTGATCTCGCCACAAAATCCGGACCCGATGTACAAGCAGGTGACAGACCAAATCAAGGATACGATCGCCTCCGGAACACTCAAGCCCGAGACAAAACTGCCGTCGATCAGAGAAATGGCAAAGGAATTGAAGATCAGCATGATCACCATAAAAAGAGCCTACACCGACCTCGAGACCGGGGGCTACATCCTCACCCGCTCCGGCCTCGGCTCTTATGTTGCGGATATCAATAAGGATAAATTGCGCGAAGAAAAACTGGCAGAGATCCGCTTCGAGATCAAAAAAATTCTCAACGCGGCTTCCAGATACAATATCTCCGCGGACGATATTTTGACTGCTCTCCGCGGAAAAGGAGTAAACGGATGAAAAAGAAAAGAGGATTTATTAAGTTTAAGGTTTTGCTCATCGTTGTGCTTGTGCTTGTTTTTGCGCTTCTTTTTTTGGCCTGAGAAGGCTTAAAATGACAGTTCTTGAACATGAAAAAATGATTGCAAGATACCGACACGCAAAGTCAGAAAAAAGGAGACTAGAGATGAATAACATACTCAAAATCAAAAACTTGAGGAAAGAATACGAAGAGTTTGTCCTGGATAACATTTCCTGGGATATTCCCAAAGGATACATCACAGGACTGATCGGCCCCAACGGAGCCGGTAAAACCACAACCATCAAACTCATCATGAATCTAATAAAACCCGACGGTGGAGAGATCGAGGTTTTTGGACTGGACCACATCGCAAACGACATAGAGATAAAAAATCGCATCGGGTATGTGGGAGAAGAGCAGTTTTTCTACGAACACCGCAGTGCCAATTGGACGGGAAAATTCGTCTCCCATTTTTTCACGGATTGGGATATGGAAAACTACCAAAAGCTTCTTGAGGACTTCGAAATCCCCAAGAAAAAAATGATCCGAAAATTCTCGAAAGGCATGAGAGTGAAATTGTCCTTGGCCATCGCCCTCTCACACAATCCCGAACTCATCATCCTGGATGAGCCGACTGCGGGACTGGACCCGATCATCCGGAGGGACGTGCTGGATTTTCTGCAATCCATCACCCAGAACGAAGACAAATCTGTGCTCATCTCCTCCCACATCACAGACGACATTGCCCGCATCGCTGACACCATCACATACATGATCAACGGCAGGATCGCACTCACAGCCGCCAAAGACGACCTTTTAGCCAACTGGAAGAGGATTCATTTTTCCAAAGGGGCTCTGGATCCAAGGATTTTTGAAAATTTAGAGCGAGTGGAGGATCATGCATTTGGTGGTTCCGGCATCACGAAGGATTACCTCCAGATCAAAGATTCTCTATCACAAGGATTGACCACCGGGGATATCAAGGTGGAAAACGTCGGCCTGGACGATATCCTCATCTCTCTCGTCAAGGGACAGTGAAAATGTTTCATCTTACAAAGAAATTCTCGCTTATTTTTATACTCTACATTCTTCTCGCCGTTGGATTGGTCTTTCCCCTGTTCAACTACGACCGGCTCACCGGGCCCGACCCTTTGACCCTCAATTTTGTGTTCACTCTGGCTCCCTACCTGTTCTTTGTGGTCCTGGGTGCGGTCTATATCCACGAACAGCTAGAACAAAAAAGCAATGGGTATGCGTTCCTCCGAACACTCCCTGTTAAAGCATCCGATATCGTGATCTCAAAATTCTTACTGGTTTTTCTGTCTGCTCTAGCCTACATAGTGTTCCATTGTGTGGCGTTTTTTAAGATCTCCAGCGATCCCTCTTACTGGAAACCTAGCTGTTCTTTTTTGATCATCAACGGAAATATATGCCTAATCTTGACTGCGTTGCTCTACGTGGGCATTTTTCTCTACGGATACAACAAAGCCGGAAAATTCATCGTTATTTTATGGCTTTTCATCGTTCTCTCCCCCATCCCGATCAATATTTTCCTCCTGCGGCGATTGGGCATCAATCGTCAGGAGATCATCGAAAGAGTTATTAGTCTAAACTGGGTGATTGTAACTCTCGTTTGTCTGGCTCTCTATTACTTTTTGATGAGAGTGGCCATTAAAACCCTGAAGAAACAATCGCTTAATGGAGTCTAAAATGTGGACATTAATGAAAAAAAACGCTTTTGTGTTCGTTCTGCTGTCCGGTTCGCTCATGGCACTCCAAACTGTATATTTGCTTACAGTTCGCAAGACTCTTAACACAAATATTCTGGTTTTTCTGGGACAAATGCTGATGTACAGCGTTCTTACTTCATTGATCCTCTCAGAAAAGCTCGAGGAAAAAAACAACGGCTATGCCTTTATGAAGAACCTTCCCATCAAGGATCGCGATATTGTCACCTCAAAATTTACAGTCGTTCTGGCTGTCACGACCTTCCTCTGTGCGTACTGCTTTTCCCTCATCTCATTCATGGAAGCTGAATCCTACCTGTTGCCATTCGGCCGGATATTCCTGTTACTCTGTAGCAACCTCAGCCTGATTCTTGCCGCTGGCATGTACATTCTTGTCTATCGTTGGGGCTACACCAACTTCACAAAGATCGCCTGGATCGTTATGGTTGTTTTAATGGTGGGGCCCTTTTTATTCATTGAATTTGTGTTGCTCAAACGGGATATCGACTATGGGACTCTACTCCAATCCATAATCAATCTCCCCTGGTTTATCTGGCTGATTGTTACATCGATCTCACTAATGCTCTTTTGGGGTCTTCTTCAGGCCGCGATCAAAGCCAAGGAACATCAAAGAGGACAATGACACCCGTTGTTTATATAGGAGTTTCCCCGTGTTCATAGTCCTGTCGCCTCTCAATCCCGACCCCATGTACAAGCAGGTGACGGATCAGATCAAGGACGTCATCGCCAGCGAAACGCTTAAGCCAGCAGACAAACTCCCCTCGATCAGGGAATTGTCGCTCGAGCTTAAAATCAGCATCATCACGACCAAGAGGGCTTATTCGGACCTGGAAAAAGAAGGTTACATAATTACAAGGTCAGGTTTGGGATCTTTTGTGGCAGACATCAACACAGAGAAACTCCGGGAGGAAAAATTGGTAGAAATATCGGATAAACTCAAAAACATAATAAAAGCTTCCGAAAAATTCGACATCACCCAAAAGGATATTTTCGCACTTTTTAAGGAACTCGAGGAGACGACAAATGAATAACATCATTGAAATAGACAATTTAAAGAAAGCATACAAGGGATTTACACTGGACAATATTTCTTTGAATGTCCCCAAAGGCTCAATTTTGGGCCTCATCGGCCCTAATGGAGCCGGAAAAACAACGACCATCAAAATCCTGATGGATATGATCCAGCCACAAAAAGGGACCGTTCGCATCTTCGGGATGGACCACAGGAAAAACATCAAACAGGTGAGGAACCGGGTTGGGTATGTAGGGGAAGAGCAGTATTTTTATGGGGATAAGACTGTTGGCTGGACCGGAAAATTCGTTTCCGGATTTTTCGACGACTGGGACACAAACACGTTCCAGAAGATGCTGACAGATTTTGCCATAAGCCGGACAAAAAAAACGAAAGAGATCTCCAAGGGCACGAAGGTGAAACTCTCATTGGCCATAGCTCTATCGCATAAGCCTGAGCTCATGATCCTGGATGAGCCCACAGCCGGGCTAGACCCTGTCATCCGGCGGGAGGTTTTAGAGCTTTTGCGGACTTTTCCGGAAGACGGCAATAAATCTGTGATCATCTCCTCCCACATCACGGACGACATCACACGGATCGCAGATTATGTGGCCTTTTTGGTCGAGGGGAAAATCGCTCTTTCCGAACCCAAGGACGAGCTGCTGTCCAAGTGGAAAAGGATTCACTACAAGGATGGAGCTCTTGAGGACCGGATCGTCAACACGCTGACAAGCCGGAAAGCGCACATGTTCGGGAACTCAGGTGTCACATACGATTATCCCGCCCTGAAAGAAGCGCTTTCTGAGGGCGTGGCCAGAGAGGAAATTAAAGTGGAAAATGTGGATCTGGATGATGTGCTCATCGCGCTTGTCAAAGGAGAATAACCATGTGGAAGATCATGAAGAAAAACATAAATTTTTTCGTTTTTTATTTTGCTATTATCGTCGGCTTGATCGTCATTTTGAGGTTTATTACTGGGAGTGAACTCTCCCCGGTTTTCGTGATCATCTCGGGGATATTTGTGTTTTTTCTCGTGTTTGGATCGACATTCACGAACGAACAGTATGAAGAGAAAAACAAAGGCTATACGTTTTTGGACACGCTTCCCGTAACACCAAGAGAGATCGCGGAGGCAAAATACGCTTTGGTCTTGCTGGCTGTTGGGCTGTGTGTTGGATTTCTTGTGATCCTTTTTTCTTTATCAGGGAGTGCTCCGGAGACGATCACCATCGCTCGATCCTATGTGCTCTTTATGGGCGTGGTCTGTTTGATCATGGCAGGTGTGAATTACATCGGCATATTTGCTCTGGGCTATACAAAATTTCTGGTGTTTGTTGGGATTGGCTGGTTAAGTCTGGGATTTGTCCCCATGATCATCATGAAGACTTATCAGGGCCGGATGGATGTTCTCAAGGAAACAGTCTTCAATTTTTTCACTGGATTAAACTGGCTTGTTGTGATTCCCTTGGCCCTCGTTGTCTATTTTGTGCTGATGTTAGCGGCCGCAAAAGTCAGGCACTTGAAAAGTACTTGATCCGAGCTATTTTTTTGAGCCAACGATTTCTATCGTGTAAGGCTGTGTAAGGGTTGAGCCCCCATCAAATTGCACAGTTACATCCACCGAAAAGAGGTCTCCTTTTTTCGGATCGATAAAAAGAGCGATCGCTTCCTTTTTGTTGAATTTCGCCGAATAACAACTATCTGATATCGAATCCCTGAAGGGAGAGATTGGGGTGCCACCGTTATAGCTCATCAGCGTAGCACCGGTGACGATCGTGTCGAATCCTTCCCCTCGAAATCGTACCGTGACGTATCCATTGCTTTTAACCCAATTGGTGTTCCATTTGTGAGGATTGATATCCATGACCAGGTCTTCCTCAGGCTCCTCGGGATCCTCAGGCTCTGGTTTTGCACCAACGATCTCTATGGTATAAGTCAAAACTTGAGTTTCAGAACCTTGGGTGACCGTGACTGTGATTACATGGAAATCCCCTCTTTTTGGATCGGGGATCGCTGCGATCGCCTCGCTCTGATTGAAGAAGGCTTTGTAATAGACTCCCCCAACTTCAGGACTGAAATTAGGGATGATGATTCCACTCGGGCCGGTGATCACAATAGAGGTGATCGTGTCAAATCCGGTCCCATAAATTCTTACATGCCCTTCATCCGTACTGTTCACCCAATCGATGTTCCATTTCTTCGGACGGATCTCGAGTTGGAGAGTTTCAGCCGATTTTCTGTACCTGTCCATGTGCTGCAACATTACGGAATTGTTTGCTTGAATCTGAAGCAGCATCCGGATCTCTTCACCAGATTGAATATCTGCAACATCGATGGAGGATAAATTGTTTTCAATACTCACCTCAACGGACTGATCGCCAGTGGGCAAACCGTTAATCTGGAAATCTCCGTTGGGATCAGGCTGAGCTTGGATATTTGTACCTCTTACGCTGACTTGGATAAGGCCAAAATCGACCGAGCTGGTTCCGGATGTGACAAAATTCCCTAAAAGAACAGCATCCCCGGATTGAGTTTCAGTGGAAACACCAGGGCCAACAGGATTGGAATCCTGGCTGCACTGGATAGCAAACAGAGATAGACAGAAAACAATACATATAATAAAGTTCACTCTTTTCACATAATCCTCCTTGGCCTTTATATAATTTATGTCGGTGCAGAAACTAATATTTTGTTGTATGTTTTAAATTTAATTCATACCATTCTCTTTGTCAACAGAGATCATACTTGCGTTTTCGTAGAGTCTACTGACCCTAAAACTATTTTTTGATCAAGAGGAGGATATAAAAAAACCGTCTTAAGCGAGTTCAGGCAGTGTCAACTGGACATGCGCAGTGTTCAACGATCCCTTTTATTAATCCTCAGATTTATCGATCGGAGAGTGTCTTCATAAACAGGACGATCAGGTCTTCTTCTTTAGAAATGGATCTGCAGTCTCTCATCTCTTCTCTATTGACATGTCTAGCAATTCTAGAAACATGGAACTATTGCATTTATCTCTGCGAATGCTAATAATACTTTTATGATAAAATGATAGTCTCGAAAAGGTTGAACATCAACCGGCTTCAAAAATTCTCTAACGGAGGCGAAGCATGAAAAGACATCTTTTAGCTATAATTCCACTATTCATCATGATCGTTTTCCTGGGGTTCCGGTTCTCCTATCAGGAAAAGGCTGGAGACGAGGCTTTTGGCACACGCAAGTACGATGACTTCCAAACGCCGAGGTTCTGCGGCACTTCCTGCCATACCGATATCTATCAGCAGTGGATGCAGGCCATGATG
>CAZIMJ010000199.1:0-2683 GCA_964540205.1 uncultured Eubacteriales bacterium
CTCCACAAGAAACCATAAACCTATTCTCTCTTCTGCCACAATGCCAATCCCTAATGGGGGGTCAAAAATGGTGAGCAGTTTATTGGTGGGTCACTTTTTGTGAGTATGGGTGGGTCAATTCAGATTAGCGTTAAGGCAAAACGGAGCTTAAAGATAAGATTTCTGAAAAGAAAATGGAACTGGTTCACGCAGATGCTATAATGACGATTTCTCAAAAGACAATGCAGAATCTGGATGGAGCTAAGATTACCTGGATCGCGACCGAGGATGCTGTGCTTAAGTATAAAGATACTCTTTCTGATGAGGATGATAAACTATATTTTTTCGACATCAAGAATTTAAAATAAACCAGTAGACGGACAGCTCCTTCTCAAGCTCTTTATAGTGGGGAATTTTTTTCGCTATGATCCCCCAGAACTTATCGTTGTGCCGCATCTGCTTGAGGTGAGCGACCTCATGATAGACCACATAATCGATCAATTCTCCGGGCATGTCCTTCATCAAGGTGTTGATGGTGATGTTCCCACTTGAGTTGCAACTCGCCCATTTTGTCCTCATCTTGCGGAATCCAATTTTCTTCACTGTCACATTCAGTTCCTTTGAAGCTTTTCCGGCACAGGCATGGACAGATGTCTTAAAATCCTGAGCTGTCCTTTGGACTAAATCTCTCTTGGCTCCATCCCTCTTGCACTCCTCGATAAAATCATACTTTTTCTTGACCCATCTCCTGTGCCTTCGATAGACAGCTTCGGGATTTGCTCCGTAAGGAAGGACGATGTGTAGTTCGCCCGTCACAAACTCCAGCCGGGAATACTTGACTTTTCTGTAAGAGATTTTATGGGGGATCTTATTCAATTCCATAATTCATCACGCTTTCAAGAATCATCTCATGCAGCCGGTTCATCTCATCCAAAGACAAGCGGTAGCGCCCTTTAATCCCTCGGACGAAGCTGCGGATTTCTCTCTCGACTTTTTTCTGAACAGTGACCTGCTGGTACCATCCCGAGAAAAGAGATGGCTTCAAATCCTGGATAAAATTTCTAACGATCAAAACAAAATCGTCTTCTGTATCCACTTTGCTTTCTAAGTTAAGAAGCACGGCGTACTCAAGGTCTGTGAAATCCAGGAATTTCTGCCTGGCAAGCAAATGGAAAACACTGTTTGCGGCCTCAATTCCTCCCTCCAGGATCATCCCATAGTCCCGGTTTTTCTGCCTCCACATCTCAAGAAGCCTTTCCACCCTCTCCACCAGGGATTCGAACACAGGATTGCGGTGTCGTTCCACAAGCACTAGCCTGTTCAGGGTGAAAAGAATGTTCGCTGCTCTCTCTTTCCGGTTTTGAACCTCACTCTCCAGGCGCTCAAGATACTTTTCATCAAAGGCTAGCACAGGAAGGTCCTTTTCCAACGTGGTGATTTCCATGGTTTCATGGATAAAACGGAGAGTTTTATCAAAGTACCTGCGCAGAACCGCTTCATCCACAGGTTTTTGAACGACAAGCTTTTGATAATAGGCATAGACCGCCAAAATCCATTTGTACTCGTCAAGGAACTCCAGCTTCAGCTCCGCGGGCTCGAGAATCTCAAAAACCTTCTGCAATTTTTTATATTTCTCCAGGAATTCCTCTTCAGCCTTCTCTTCCGAGGTTAAAACCTCGACCGCCCGTAGCAGGCTTTCTCTGCTAAAATCCCGCGGCACTTCAAGGAATATTACAAGAATATCCTTCAACAGTGTCAGGAATTCTTCTTCAAGATTTTCAAAATCATACAACACTCCCTTGATATCCGCTTCGCTGTACATGGCCAGAGCTTTTTTGTATTCCTTGAGCACGCCCACATAGTCGATAACAACACCGGCCTCCTTCAGCCCTTTGAAAGGGCGGTTTGTCCTGGCTACAGCTTGAAGAAGCCGATGTTCTTTGAGAGGCTTATCGAGATACATCGTCTGAAGCACAGGGGCATCAAAGCCGGTGAGCAACATCTCTGTCACAATAAGGATACGGGGGAATTCCTCTTCCTTGAATTTCTCGACGAAATCTTTCCGGATGTCTTCGAATTCCCTGCCTCCGTATTTAGCCCTGGCTTCGGCGACATATCTGTAAACTTCCTTTCGCCTTCCTCTATCCTCTGAGCTGGAGGTCATTATCGGTTGAGAATATCTTTCAGGTAAATATTTATCCAACTCCCTCTTATACATAACACAGGCTTTCCGGCTACCAGTAACAATCATAGCCTTGAACTTTCCATCGACATTTTCCTTGAAATGCTGGGCGATATCTTCGGCAATCACTTTTATACGGCCGGGATCCTCCAGGAAGACATTCACTTCATTCAACCGCTTCTTAACTTCTTCCTTAACATCCCCGCGGAATTCTTCCGGGATCTCTTCGTATTCCGACTCCAGGAAGCCCTCTAACAAAGCCTTCTTGAGATGAACCTCCTTCTCCAGCCGGGGCTGATAGACAATCTTGAGGGTAAAACCGTCCTCGATGGAATCCCGGATGAGGTAGCTGTCGAGGTAAGGCTCATCCGGGGGATAGCTAAATTCCCTGTATGTGTCTCTTCCCCGCTTGGCAATGGGTGTACCGGTCAGGGCAAAAAAGAAGGCATTTTTGAAGATGGCTTTCATCTGTGCTGCCAGGAGGCCGTATTGGGTTCTGTGCCCTTCGTCGATAAAGGCGAT
>CAZIMJ010000200.1:0-4053 GCA_964540205.1 uncultured Eubacteriales bacterium
GTAGGAGGGATCATGGCCGAACGTCTCAAAGACATGTTTTTCACCCAATCATCTATGGAAACGTTTGCAGATACGATCCAGGAGTTTTATCCTGAGTTTGACAAAAAAAAGTTTATCCAGATTGTCTTCGATGAGGCTTTCGCAGACAAAGAAGTGAAGGACAAGATGCGTCACACAACACAGTGTCTTAAAAAGACTTTGCCGGAATCTTACAAAGAGGCACTCGCCATCCTCAAAGAGGCAGCTCCCCATGCGAAAGGCTTCGAAGCCCTATCGTTGCCCGACTATGTGGCCACCTATGGAATGGAGGACTGGGATTTCTCGCTGCGCGCGCTCTACCATTTTACAAAATATTCAACTTCAGAATTGGCAATCCGCCCATTCCTAGCAAAAGATCCCGACAAAGTCATGACCCTTATGAATGAATGGGCCGAGGATAAGAACCCCAAGGTCCGAAGGTTCGCCAGTGAGGGCTGCCGGCCCAGACTGCCCTGGGCTATGGCTCTACCCAAGTTTAAAAAGGATCCAAGTCCCATTCTCCCCGTTCTGGAGAAACTGAAAAATGATGAGTCGGAGGATGTGAGACGGAGCGTGGCCAACAATCTAAACGATATTTCCAAGGACAATCCCGAGGTGGTATTGAAGATCTGCGAGAGTTGGCATGGACAGTCAAAAAACACGGATAAGATCGTCAAACATGCCTGCCGTACGATGCTCAAAGCCGGAGACAAACGCGCTCTCATGATATTCGGATACAGCGATCCCTCCACCATGGGTGTGGAAAATTTTAAGCTTGAGAAGACAAAAATCAAGATCGGAGAGAATGTGCGCTTTTCGTTTGATCTGACTTTAAAAGAGAAAAGCAGCGTGCGACTGGAATATGCGATCTCTTATGTCAAAGCCAAAGGCCAGCTCTCAAAAAAAGTCTTCAAGATCACAGAAAACTATCATGCTCCTGGCACTATCACCATTTCCAGAAAACATTCGCTCGCTGATATGTCCACGCGCAAGCATTTCCCCGGGACGCACCACATCGCCATCAACGTAAATGGTGTGGAGATGGGCAAAGTTTCGTTTGAATTAGAAGCACAAAAAACGTAGAGTTTCTTCCAAAATATTTATCATTTCAGAATAAAAATTTCATCCCTGTCCCATTTTAGCCAGTACTCGATGGCGAGTTTCCGGACATAATTCCAGTATTTTTCTGTGTTGAGTCCACATCTATCGATACCCTTTTTAATATCATTTTTTACTTTCGCCCAGTATTTATCCTTGAGTCTCAAATTTACGGACCTAGCTTTGAAAGTGAAGGTTGCTTCCGGACGAAAGGGAGGCTCTGTTGACACCGTTATCAATCCGTGACCGAGCGTTCCTCCCGTACTCACTTGTATGCCATCATTCATACAGCTCAACGGAGGAGTCTGTCCTGCATAAGACATTATAGAGATGTCATCAACGCCGATATGAAAGTGCCGGCGGGCCCTAAGCCCCATCTTTACTCCAACGACCGCATAGATGCCAAGATGGCCGTGTATTTCATTGGTGAGAACACTCAATCGCCATTCTTCCTTGCCATATTTCTGGATGATGTCTTTCATGTAGGGACGAACATCATCGGCAAATAAATCAGGGCTATCGGGAAAGCCATTAAAAACTTTACTTTGGACATTATTGCGGCTTGTGAGGATTTCTGTATAAGCTGATTTCACGTTTTCAATATCTCGAATGCCAAACAATCGAAGATTGTTTTTTTTTGAAACAGCTCTTTGTTCAAATAAATCAGGGTAGAGCAAATACACCGGCAGCAAATCATCCCAAAATTGAAGATGTCTCGATTTAATCCGTCCCGCAACTTCCATATTTTCATGTACGGTCACGATTCGTCTTGCATAAGGCGAATCGAGCGAGCGGACTCTCTGGATGATATCTTCATCAAAGGGATGAGCGTTCTTCCCTGCATTTGTCACCACATCCATTGGTATATCTGCAGATCGCACATCAAACACGGACTTTTCATCTATCCCATAATTTGTACCTGTTAGAGGTTCGATGGAATCGTTATACCAAACAATCCTGGCAATACTGTCTTTAATTCGAGGCTCTTTTTTCAGAGCCTCAGCGATGTTTGTCAGTCCACCTAAACACACAACAACCACATGTTCTTCTTCATGTTGAATAGCAGATAAAATCTGATCGGCAGAATGGGGCTTCTCTTGAATATGAATATTTCCCTCATCTCCCCAAGAGACTTGCTGGCAAAAGTTTCTCCATACAGGAGGCATGTCCTGAACAACCTTACCCATACCCGTTGGAATACCTTCATGGCCAAAAGACTTGAGGAGCGCTTTCACTTTTATGAATCCGCTTTTGGGATCCAGCGCCCCATCCGAAGTCGTTATTGCCAGTATCTCATAATCAGGGGAGGCAAGAAAAAGACAGATAGCCCTGAGATCATCCAGTGCGGCATCCGTGTCTAAAATGATGTGATACTTGGCTTTTCCAGAATGACTGTATGCCAGGACAAATCCAAGAAAAAACACAAAGAAAATAAGCACACAGGTCTTCAGACTCCATCTTATCCGATCAATCATAAATATTCATCTTCTCCAAAATAAACTTCACTACTTTATAACAGACACTCTATATATTAAAAAAATTACATTCTCAATTAAAGAAAAAAATTTCCCTTGCTTGGCGTTTTGGAAACAGAATGATTCTGTGGATCAAATAGTCTTTGGAGAGGACCGCGACAAATGCCCTTTCAAGGCTGCATCCCCAGTCAGAGGTGAAGGTAACGCTGAATTTGAGATCACATTGACTCTTCGATCGGAAGGTAAAGGTCGAGGATCAAGTCTTCCTCGGGAGAGAGTGGATTCTGGGGTTTCTCCAGTTCATGCGTTTTGCGGATTTCATATTCGCTCGCTTGAACCCAATCCCAGAGCAGCTTCCATGTCTCGAGGATGTTAGGATCCCCCAGCAACGCACATTTTGTGACAGCATACAGCCCACCGGGGAAGTCTCTTATCTGGATATCGCCTTCGGGTTCTATGTCGGGATCGACACGGATCCAGAACTCGTAACCGTACTCCCTACGGTCCGGAGCAGGACCGGGATTGTTGAAACCAAAGACAGGATTCTTTTCGATATTTTCAAGCAATCCTAAAGGCTCGACCCATTCACGCATCTTGTCCCAGGCGTCACGCTCTGGAGTATCGCTGACAACACGGATACTGGCCACGCGCATTGGTTCGAGTCTTTCGATTCTCACTTCGAGTTCACTCATCGTTCCCCCTCCTTTTGCTTATTTAAGGCAAGAATAGGGTTTGCTCTTCATAATCTTTTTAACCACTATATCCCATCTTAAGTTATTGACCTGTTAGCTCATTTATACAATAGCAAAATGCTTAAGTCAAACACAAGTCGGCAAGGCAAAAAAATTCCAAGTCTGGCCCTCTTATGGCTGAAAAACACGCACTTCCTCAGCTGCAGATGTACAAAGACTTTATTTCGAGTGTCGACGAAGACGCATAGAACATCCGACATCCTCCTCCTTTGAAGAGCGGCTGGAGAGGATCAACTCTCCCCTCGATGCCGAGTATGCAGACCTCAAACAGACAATGAAGTTCACGACAGAGTTTTTTGCCTTCTATTTGGATGTTAAGATCGGCCAGGACACAGAATAACGCCTCAAAAGATTTTACCCGAAGCCTCCATTTTTATCGCTCCGTTTAAAGTCTAATTTTTAAAAAACAGAACCGTCCCCCATAGTAGCCTGGATTATTCACGAGTTGAGGCCAACCCACTCCACCCTTACATAAAGGTTGAGGCAGTGGCCCACGAAGCTGTAGTGATCTACCGCGAGTGAGCTACAACGAAGCTTTTGTAGTGAGATCGGCTCGCCTGAAAGGTAAAAAATGTCGATTATAAATAGAAAGTACATTGAAAACGGAAATGTCAAGGTGATTTACTGGGAGAATATTGTAGATATTTGATATGGCTTTTCTTGAACAGAGTATCGACATTTTTTATGAATAGTTCAGGATAGATATGGAG
>CAZIMJ010000201.1:0-7668 GCA_964540205.1 uncultured Eubacteriales bacterium
CTCACGGTTTTTTCCATCACACAATCTGATCACTCAATAACGCCATTGAGAATTCATGACATCACGGATTTTGAAATGCTTACAAAAATATTTAGAAGCATCAGCATTTTTTATGAATAATGCAAGTTAGCAATTTATCAAGAAAAAGCAAATTCAAGGATGACTTGTTATTTTTTGGAGAGGGATTGGTGGATTTTTGAGGGGATCCGGAAAAGCAGCCTGTTGATGAGACGAAACACAAATGGCCGCTGCTTCATGGCCGGGTTTTCGAGAGGATGCTCGACAAGGTACCTTTGGACGATGGGGCATCCCAGGCATTCCATACAGTATGGGCTGAGCTTGCCCTGACTCAAATAGTGCCGAATTTCCTGGATCTCGGGGGAATTCCAAGCTTCCGCATAATCAGGAAAGGAGTAGCCGACCGGATTTCCGTAACAACAGGGAAGAATACCCCGCCTCAAGATGTACAGGTTTTCCCATGGCTCCCTACAGAGAGGCATGCCGGTTTCTCCGATGTCATTTTCGAAGCGTTCCGTTTCAACACCTTCGCTCCGATCCACTTGATCATTATCCCCGGGCTTGCTCCTGATTTCTTTTTCCATCGTTTCGTTCCGATCAAAATCGCTGAGTTTCCAGGTCTACGGCTTCCTTGCCCTTAAATTGTTCCTCATCACGCACCCCAAAACTGAACTGATTGGCGACAGGAACACCATACTTTTTTGAATAGACCTGGCACTCTTTAAAAATTTTTCCCAATTCCTCTCGTGACAAAAGCTCATTCTTGTAATCGAAAAGATATCCTCCCCGTTCGTGTTCGATCTTGGGTTTGTTCAACACGAGCAAAGGACGAAGGATCAACGCATCGGCCTCGATCTTCTGGCATAACCGGAAATATTTCTCCAGGTCATTCTTGTTCACTCTCATTGGCATAAAAACCATATGGATTTTGGGAAGATTTCCCTTCTTCTTCCGCTCTTCATTCAAAAGGACGAGGTTTGGAATGATCGACTCCCACCGGTTATTTCTTATCTTGGCATAAGTCTCCTTTGTCGCTGCGTCCAGGGAAATATAGAGGTATATGGGTTTACCAACTAGAGCTTTGATCGTCCTGTTCGTGAACGCTTGGCCGTTTGTTGAGATCTCCATGATCTTGTTGTGTTTTGTGCAGTACTCCATGATCTGCTCGAATCGGGGATGCATGAGGGGTTCTCCGATCGAACAGTTGATGAGCAAGCGGGCCGACCTGAAAAAGGGCCCATATTCCTCAAAGGTCTTCTCATCCACAACAGTCTCGATGTGTCCCTCTTCCTCTTCTTTCATCCAGTCCCACAGACAATACACGCATGGTGGCTTCATGTTGCATTTGGCAAACAGGTCAATTCCCAGGTTGATCGGGTATGATCTTAATTCCGTTTCTCCCCGCTTCCGTTCCTCATAGTTCAACATGGCATTTTTATGGAAAAACAAGAATCCTTCATGTGTTTCGTTTCCATCATGAAACTTGATCGGCGATATCTTGACTCCTAACTCTCTCGGGTCTTCTCTATGATACTTTTCCGGAAATGGCCTGTTTAAATACAGCACAAGCTCATATCCCTTTGTCCCTTTTTGATTGTTTTGAACGGGAGGAAGAGAAAAACTGTAGAAATTCCACCTCTTTATCAGAGGAAAAACACCCAGTTCCTCTCCATTCAATTCCAAACGAAGGGCCTGCTTGTAATTGGCATACTCTGAAAATGCATAAAAAGAAATGAACCTGTGTCTCTTCACTTGTTGGGCGGGCAGGAACACACGAGCTTTTTGTTTCATCCAGGCACACGGAAAAAACTCATCATGTTCCCACTCATGCCAACCATAATCGTAGAGCGAACCCTGCTGATCAGGTAGAACCACCTGAATATCTTTAATGAAAATGCCCAATTTTCTCGAATCGCCACTGATGTCTGGAGAAAAAATGCGGTCCAGCCGGAGCTCTATATCAAAGGATGTTGACGTATAATCAAGGAAGAAATAGTACTCGGTCTCTCCGGGCAGGATCTCCCTCGAACCGATCGTTTGCCCCTCTGATACGACTGTCAGCACAGGATTGTCAGTGCCTTCGTATGGATGACCGGCTTCGACGAGCAAATATTTCTCTGTATCTTTGGGAAGGTCTTGAAAGAGACATCTGGCCTCTTTTTTCATCCAGCGCCCTTTATCTTTCTCTTGGGCTTCAGTGGCATCTTCAGGCAGATACCACCCATCCAGGAAGATATCGGTCTCAGAAGGCAAGAGGACCTCGATGTCTCGCACCATTATCCCCATGTCTCTGGGATCACCATACACTCGGACTGTACGGTTCAGTTTGAATTTGATGTCGAGAGGGCCCGAGCTTTCAAAAGAGAAGACGTATGGAGCATAAGCGGATTCGACTTCCCGGCTCCCGATCTTCGTGTCATTCACAAAAACTTCCATAACCGGAAGCTCTTCTTCAGGGAATGAGTGCCCTGCATTAATGCGCAGGAATTTTCTGCCGGGAATGGGATATTCTTTGAATGATACAAGGGCGTCTTTCGCCATCCAACGGAACGGGCCTTTATCATCCCTTTCTTTGGGGTACCAACCACTTATATAATCGTTCTCTGTGACTTCCATTGTCTAGCCGGAGGCTTATTGTAATTCTCCATCCTTCGTATGTCAATTTGATAAATCGACACTAGATAATTTCTTAACCGCTTTCTCTCATTTTAGCTTCACTTTTTTTTCTTGTTGCTTTTATGCTAATCGGATGGTCAGTTCTAATCTTCTTTAGAGCAAGGGGTACTCCAGTTCCTCTCAATCCACCTCCTCAATTAGTCACGGCTGGTCCATACGCTTATGTACGGAATCCGATGCTGACTGGCGTATTTGCTCTGCTTTTTGGCATTGGTGTGTTACTTGGATCAGCCTCCCTTCTTGTTATATTCACTCCTCTTTTCATTTTGATCAATGTTTGGGAACTCAAAGCTATTGAGGAGCCAGAACTCATAAAACGGCTGGGTCAAGATTATATTGAATATCGAAAAAGTACACCTATGTTTTTTCCAAACCTTGAGAAAATATTTAAGAGAAGAAAATAACCATTCGCCTAACATGAGTATGAAAGGATTTTCATTATGAAAAAAATATTAAAAATAACAACGATAAGCATTTTGTCGTTAGTCATCCTTTTAATCGTGAATAATCATGCAGAAATTCTGACGAGAGTGGGAGAATACGAGGAGACCCTGGACAAAATCGATTACCTGCTTTCCATTCCTCAAGTAAACTAGTCAGTGGCGAGTCTCCAGAACGAGCCAAGATAGAAACCTCTGCGCAACCATCCGAGATTCAGACAATTGATCGAGAAGTATTCGAAGTAGAATCGGGGTGCTACTTTTTCGCTTTCAGCCGCTCTATTTCCGCTTCTCTTTCAAGGAAACTTTTGCCCTTGGTGATCCAGTCTTCTGCAGGTTCTCCTTTCAGGTAGTGCCCGAACCACGCGAGAATGCGGCGCTGGTAATCTTTTTGGTTTTGTTTTTTGCGCAGGCCGTGGTCAGAGCCGATGTAGCCAAGCATCACGACATTCTTTTTGGCTCGCCGGGCGATATTGTAAAGCATAATACTCTGGTACCAGGCGATAATGCCGTCTGAGTCTCCGTGTTCAAGAAGTAGCGGTGTGGTCATGTTATGCACGTTGTACACCGCTGAGTTATCGACGTAAGCCTGAAAATCTTCGTAGAGGGCCACTTCCATCCGCTCCTGGCCCGTCTCGATATGATCGGTTTCCGCGATGCCCGAACCCCAATGATGATCGCCGTAGTAACTGACCAGGTCTGCTATGGGTGCGCCGGCCACCGCAGCGGCGAAGATGCCGTTCGTGTGGGTTGCGACAAATGACGTGTTGAACCCCCCCATCGAGTGCCCGACAATCCCGATGCGTTCGGGATCCACAACGCCCATCCCAATCACCATTTTGACGCTGGCTGTAATGCACTCCACCACTGACCATCCCGGCTGCCTAATCCTAAAAATGATGTCCGGTTCCAGCACAAAGTAGCCTTGGCTCGTGAAGACACTGATGTTGTAATAGCTCCGGTCAGATGGCACCACGTAGCGGTGAACGTTTTGCGAGAGCAGCTCGTAATTGTAGACGATCATCGGGTACTTCTTCCCCGGCTCATACCCAGCCGGATAGAACAGCGCGCCTTGAAGCCTCCGGCCTTTATCTGTCACATACTCGATCAACTCGCTGCGACCCCATGTATAGTCGCTCTGGAACGGATTGGTCGCTGTGACTTGCTTGGCGTTTTTCAAATCTGCACCGCTGATAAAGATATCGGGCGAGTCGTCGTAATCCTGCTTTATGTACCTGTACACCTCGCCATCTTTCGCTTTGGCAAGCGAGCCGACATTTTTATCAAGCCACACCAGGCGTGTGACATCACCACCCGGCTTGATCTGCGCATAGCCCGATTTTTTCGTCCATTCCCCAAACACACTCATATACACCGGCTTGCTGAGATCAATCCACAAGTCGTCCGTAGATTGTGAAGTTGCAGACCTGCGCCACCACATGCTGCCCGCAGACTCATCCAACCGCACCAAGCGATGCCGGATCTGCTCGGTTGCCCCGTCGGTCAGCCTTTGTATCTTAGAGCCATCGGCCGCTACCTGCCACATATCGTACTTGTCATACAGGAGGACATCCGCATCGGATTTTGTCCATCCCACAACGCCGAAGGGCGGCTTTTGCAATTTATCCGGGTACACTTTCTGTGTGCTGTCCGATTCCATGTTGATAAACGATACCGGAGCGTTTTCGGTTATATTCGTGATAGCGCGGGTGGCAAGATCTATCGTCCAAAAGTGTCCGTCCTGCATAAAGAGCAAGTACTTTCCACCAGGACTCGCCTGCATGTACCGGTCATTGATGCACTCCTTGAGAATTGTCCGTTCACCGGTCGTGATGTCTTGGAGATAGATGTCAGCGGCCGGGCGGCCGATCGAACGTTCCATGGCATACTTCGACCACTCCGCAACATAAGTAAGATTCGTGTATTGAATAGGCACTACCCGTTCGCTAATAAGGTCTTGGCCAAGCTGCACGAACTTGTCGCTATCGAGATGCCAGGCAGCCAGCATGTTCCGCTGCCGGTCCTGATTCGCATGGACCTTCTGCCAGGGCATGACATAAACATCTTTCCAATGCCAGATCTCCACGGTCGCTGGCTCTTCATCTTGCTCTTTATCCTGCTCTTTATCCGAGATGACATCAGCGTCTTTTTCTTCTCCTTCCGGTTTTTTTCTTTCTGGAGGAACTATTTTATCCTCCCATTTCGCAATCCCGAAAAACAGCACTCTGCCGTCCTCTGACCACGAAATCGGGTGGAACGTAACACTCCGCATGCCTGCCGGGAATGTGGAATCAGCAGTGGGATCATATGTATACTGTGACTCGGTTTTGCCGATTCCGATCCAAGACAATACAAGATATGTCGAATCCTCTTTGGATTCGTCGGTCTTTGCACGAAAAACAGCAAGATCTGCGGCATCCTTTCGCCATGAAAGGCCCATATAAATTGAAGACGACGAATCGAGCACACGCAGCACCGCTTTTTTCGGATCAAATAAGTGCACGCCGCTTCCTGTCTTTCCTTCGGCACTGATGGTCATCGCCAGTAAGTGGGTCTTCTCGGTGTTCTGCCAAGCAAATTGGGACACATTGCCGAAGGTTGTGTCGCTACTGTTGGAAAGATTCCGGATGATGAGTGTCGTACCAGGCCTCTCCTCAGATTCTCCAGAGCCGCCTCGTCCCGGAGGAGCAGCAGATCCCGATGGACGCTCGGGCTTGTACCGCTGCAGTGCAAGGAAAGCACCGTCTTTACTAAAAGCAAAAGACTGGATGCCATCGAACGTCACTGTCTCTCGTGATGCAAGGTTCAACAAGCCGAGCTTGTTCTGCACCGGTTTTTTCTCCTTTCTCATTTTTTCCCTCTCAGCTTCGGACTTTCCGATGCTGTAAGCGATCCACTTCGAGTCGGACGAGAAGGCCGGCTGTGCACCAAAAGGGGCAATCTCTTTCGTGCCGTCAGCCAGTTTGATGATGCGCAGCTCGTTGTTTCCATTCGAGCGGTTGATGGCATAAACAAGCCATCGACCATCCGGCGAAAAGCCTCCGTAGTTCCCTGCAGGGGCTAGCGATTCCCATTTGCCGTAATCCGCGAAAGTCGTCGGTGACTTTGTTTGAGCACCGAAGGCAATCGTTAGGGCTATAAATCCAAAAAGAGTAACCATCAGGGTTAGACACCTTACAATCCTACATAAGAGATGTGATTTCTTTTCCGTTGCCATAATAATTCCCTCCTTATTCTTATTAAGAAGAATTAACTGTTCAAGGATGACTTCCTATAAACCAATATTCCCCATATCAACTTTACAAAAAATGATATTTAGCATCATGTTGATTTATGGTCCATTCTTAACACATTTTTTTGCCACATACAACTTTTTTCAGCCGATCTTGAATCAAAATATCACTATTTTCTTTGATCTTTGCAATTTTCTTCCTCAAATTCGATAAGTAGAGATATCTGTCCATCGATTCCTAATTTTAAAATGCCGTGTTATACAGAACAACATCGTAATCGATTAATCCGAGACAATATTTTGGCAAATATCTCCTTGCTTATAGCAACCTCCGCCATCTGAAATGTAACATACCTGCTATGTCTAAGAACCCTAGCCCCGATCTTTATAAGTTTCACAAGAAGGCTACGAAGTGACCATTGCTTGATTTTTCCTAGAAGAGCCAAGCGTCGTAGAAAGTTTCCCAGATTATAGGCCAGTACAAACAAACCTAGCCTCACCTGATTTGAGATGAATTGTTTGCATGAAAGTCGCGTCCAGTTGAGAGCATACTTGCCTTCTTTTATCCACTGCTCAGCAATCCCTCGTCTATTGTAGAATTGGACTATGCCCTCTGCCTTAGCACTCATATTGGTTACTATAAAACCTACTCTCGGGAATAAATCTCCCTGGTGCCATTCAACTTTCGCCACCACACGACGCCTCTTTTGCCAGCTGGCCGCCTGGTACTTGAAATCATGAAACCACACAACCGGCTTTCTCGAAGGACGACCAACAGGACGGGTCAGCAGATGTTTAATACTACCTGTTTAAATTCCGCGGACGTGAGTCCGGGGATGGAAATGGCTCCTAAGTCTTCTTTCGATATGATAAGATTTGAGCATGGAGATAAGAAGACAAGCCCACTGTTTCTACAGGTGTATGTACCATATGGTTTGGATACCGAGATACAGGTACAAGGTACTGGTAAAGGGAGTGGATGAATACTTGCTAAAGAAGATGGACGAGATACGCAAGAACTATCCTGAGATCGAGTACGTGCAGAGAAATATCCAGCCGGATCACATTCATCTCGTACTGAGCTTTCCTTCGAAGTACAGCATAGCCAAGGTGGTCCAGATAATAAAATCGAATACAGGGAAGGCGATGTGGGAGAAGTTCGATTTTCTACGGAAGAGATACTATGGCAGGGGAGGGATATGGTCGGCTGGATATTTCGTATCGACAGTGGGCTTGGATGAGAAGTTGATAGAGAAGTACGTACAGTATCAGGAAAAAGAAGACTTAGGACAAGCGAAGCTT
>CAZIMJ010000202.1:0-5756 GCA_964540205.1 uncultured Eubacteriales bacterium
GTGGCCCTTCTGAAAGCTTAAATTTTACCTATGAACTCTCCACTGAGGAGTTGTCTCAGATGGTGTTTGTTTTTGGATTAAGGATTAAGGATAGCAAAGATAAAGCATCGGGCTTCTCATCATTGAAACCCTTCATCCCAAAATCCGTTCCTCTCCCTCCTCTTGAACTCCAAACTATGATGCGCGAAAACAGTGTGGCCATCGAGTGGAAGCCCCCTGAGAAAAATATCGATTCGTCCACTCCCCCGAGTTTGGCAGGTTACAATGTGTACAGAGAATCTGAAAATGAAGAATTTCATCGGATCAATACCACTTTGATCGAGGAAACGAGCTTTATAGACAGGGATTTTGTTTATAATGTGACCTATCGCTATTACGTCAGAGCTTCAGCCACAAGATCTTCCCCTTATACCGAGAGCGGGAATTCGAAAGCGGTAGAGATACTGACTGAAGATACTCTTATCCCAATCGCACCGACAGGTTTAGTGGCGATTGCCGGAGAAAATTTTGTTTCCCTGAGTTGGAATTCCAATAAAGAGACGGATTTAGCGGGATACAGGGTGTGGCGAGGGAGCGACAGCGAGGAGGAGTTTACTGCTATGACAGAGCTTATTGCTGAAAATGTCTACCACGATTCCAAGGTCGAAAAGAACCAGAGATACTATTATGCTATTACTGCCTTAGATGTGAATGGGAATGAGAGCCAAAGATCCGAGGCCGTCTCAGTTGTTCTAGGAAGAGAGGGATTATGAAGATCTACCGATACAAGCACAGGGATAAGACTGCTTATGGTGTGCTGCAAGAGGAACTGCTCTATCCAGTTGTGGGCTCCATCTACAGAAAGTTTGAGCTTAAAAGAAAAGGTGTGCCCATCAGTGATGTCTTCCTGCTCCCTCCTGTAAAGCCATCAAAAATCGTGGCTATCGGCCGTAACTATAAGGACCATGCCGCTGAAATGGGGAAACTTCTGCCAGAGGAACCCTTGATCTTTCTCAAACCTCCCTCTGCGTTGGTTGGGCCGAATGAGATCATCATCTATCCCGATATGTCGAAACGGGTGGATTATGAGGGTGAGCTGGCTGTCGTCATTCGTAAAAAAGCGCGTCTTCTGAAAGAAGGCGATGACGTTCAAACATATATCCTAGGTTATTCGTGCTTTAACGATGTCACTGCAAGGGATTTGCAGCGTAAAGATGTGCAGTTCACGCGAGGGAAATCGTTTGATACCTTTGCAGCCGTAGGCCCATGTATTGCTACGGATATCGATCCCTCTTCTCTCAGGCTGAAAACATTCTTAAATGGGAAGCTCAAACAATCTGGGAACACAAAGAATCTGATTTTTCCCATTCCGTATCTTGTGAGGTTCATCTCTCAAGTCATGACTCTCAATCCGGGCGATATCATTGCTACGGGAACACCTGCAGGTATAGGACCCATGGTTCCTGGTGACCGAGTGGATGTCCAGATCGAGGGAATTGGAGTGCTTTCAAACAAGGTTCTGAAAATTAAATAATACCGTGTTCGTTTCGGTAATTTGTGATAAATTGATTAACCTGGATTAACGATAGAAACGCGATCAGGAGGTGAAAATGCAATTTTTCTTGGATACGGCAAATTTAGACCAGATCAAAGAAGCCGCCAGTTGGGGGATCATCGACGGTGTGACGACCAATCCATCCTTGGTCTCGAAAGAAAACATGAAGTTCGAAGAGCTCATAAAGGAGATCTGCCGAATTGTTCCGGGCCCCGTGAGCGTCGAAAGCGTTTCCACAAGGGCTGAGGATATCATCGTGGAAGCAAGGGGATTGGCAGCGCTCGCCGACAATGTGGTTGTGAAAGTGCCGATCTGTTTGGAGGGGCTGAAAGCGATAAAAGCTCTTGCCAATGAAGGGATCGATGTGAACACCACATTGATCTTTTCTCCCTCCCAGGCCCTGCTTGCCGCTAAAGCAGGGGCAAAATATGTCAGTCCGTTTATTGGACGCTTGGATGACATCTCCCATGACGGGTTGGATCTGGTTGATCAGATCATTACGATCTATAACAATTATGGGATTGAAACAGAAGTGATCGTCGCGAGCATCAGACATCCCCTCCATGTTGTCGAGGCCGCACTGATGGGAGCTGATATTGCTACCATGCCCTTCTCCTCGCTTGAGAAACTGGTCAAACATCCCCTGACCGATATTGGAATGGAAAAATTCTTGAGCGACTGGAAAAAGGTCAATCGCGATTGAGCGGGCGATAGAATGAGTATCGACAAGAAACTGGAAGAAGTCAGTCGGAGGCATCGCCTTGCCGAATTGGGCGGAGGTGAGGAGCGGATAAAGAAGAGGCATGCAGAGGGTAAACTCACCGCCAGAGAAAGAGTCAATCTTCTTCTGGATGAAGGATCGTTCCAGGAATTGGACAGGCTTGTTGTGCATCGCTGTTTTGATTTTGGGATGGAGACAAAGAAAGTCTATGGTGATGGTGTTGTGACAGGATACGGGACAATCGACGGCCGCACTGTTTTTATTTTTGCGCAGGATTTTACAGTGTTTGGGGGCTCGCTGAGCGAAACCTACGGAGCAAAGATCTGTAAGATCATGGATCTAGCCATGAAATCCGGCACCCCGATCATCGGACTCAACGATTCGGGTGGCGCCCGTATTCAGGAAGGAGTGGCAAGCCTTGCGAGTTATGCGGACATATTTTTGAGGAATGTCCTTGCCTCTGGGGTAGTCCCCCAGATCTCTGCGATTATGGGGCCATGTGCTGGAGGGGCTGTGTATTCTCCCGCTATCACGGATTTTACGATCATGACCAAGGGGATCAGCAACATGTTCATCACTGGGCCGGATGTGATCAAAGCCGTGACTCATGAAGATGTGACCATGGAGGAATTAGGGGGTGCCGAAACGCATAACACACTCAGTGGAGTGGCGCACTTTGCAGCAGAGAATGAAGAACAGACATTCTTGCTGATCCGTGAACTTTTATCCTTTATCCCCGACAACAATATGGAGGACCCCCCTGAAAGGGAAACATCCGACCCCCCCGATCGCATAAATGAGGAATTGAATAGTATGGTTCCGGATGATCCCAACCAGCCGTATGATATCAGAACAATCATCCGGGAAGTGCTGGATGACAACTATTTCTTCGAAGTTCAGGAGTATTATGCCAAAAATATCGTCATCGGTTTTGGCCGGATGGAGGGCAAGGCTGTGGCTATAGTGGCCAATCAACCCGACCACTTAGCCGGTGTCCTCGATATCAATTCTTCTGATAAAGGCGCGCGGTTTGTTCGATTCTGTGATGCGTTCAACATCCCTCTCATCACTTTTGAGGATGTTCCTGGTTTTTTACCGGGTGTCGCACAGGAACATGGAGGAATTATCCGACATGGGGCAAAGCTGCTCTATGCATTCGCTGAGGCCACTGTACCCAAGATCACAATTATCACACGTAAAGCATATGGGGGTGCCTATTGTGTCATGGCATCCAAACATATCCGTGCCGATGTGAATTTTGTGTATCCCGCGGCAGAAATCGCTGTGATGGGTCCGGAAGGTGCTGTGAATATCGTGTACAAAAGAGAGCTCAATGCAGTGGAGGATGCCGATAAGATCCGGCAGGAG
The DNA here is from genome assembly GCA_964540205.1 of uncultured Eubacteriales bacterium. Classification (GTDB taxonomy): domain Bacteria; phylum Acidobacteriota; class Aminicenantia; order Aminicenantales; family Aminicenantaceae; genus WTAW01. Next base: position 3,624 of record CAZIMJ010000202.1, read on the forward strand.
AAAATTGACGATTTCAGGGAAAAGTTCGCTAACCCTTTCATTGCCTGCGAGCGGGGATATTGCGATGAAATCATCGAGCCCAAGTTTACACGACCCAAACTCGTTGCTGCCCTAAGAATGCTGGAAAGGAAACGGGATCAAAATCCCCCCAAAAAACACGGGAACATTCCTCTTTGATCCCAAACACCTGACGATCTATGCCTGAAAAAAAATGAATCCACACAAAATGTTCAGAAAAGTGTTGATCGCCAACAGAGGAGAAATAGCAGTCAGGGTCATCCGTGCCTGTCGTGAAATGGGGATCACATCTGTGGCTGTTTTTTCCGAGGTCGACAGGAAGGCCCTGCATGTCAGGCTGGCCGATGAAGCTTATCTTTTAGGAGGGGCAAGTCCGGCAGAGAGCTATCTCCATATAGACAAGATCATTTCTACAGCCAAAATGTGTGGAGCAGAGGCACTACATCCCGGCTATGGTTTTCTGGCGGAAAATTCTGAATTTGTGCGTCGCTGTGAAAAGGAAAACATCGTTTTTATCGGGCCTCCTTCACTACCTATGGAAATCATGGGGAAAAAAACATCCTCACGCGTGAAAATGAGGCAAGCAGGAATTCCGATTATCCCAGGAACGCTCCAATCCATAAACGATGAGAAAACACTCGTGAAGGAAGCAGAAACAATCAAATTCCCCATACTGCTGAAAGCAGCTTCGGGCGGGGGCGGTAAAGGATTACGGCTTGTGAGGAAAAGCAAAGATCTCATCTCCTCTTTCCGGTTAGCCAGGTCTGAGGCCAAATCAAGCTTTGATGATCCTTCAGTCTATCTGGAAAAATACATCGAGGAGCCCCATCACATCGAGATCCAGATCCTGGCCGATCACTATGGAAATGTCGTCTATCTTGGCGAGAGAGAATGTTCTATCCAGCGGCGCTATCAAAAAGTTCTGGAGGAGACGCCTTCTCCTTTCTTGGATGACGATATCCGTCATGAAATGGGCAGGATTGCTGTAAAGGCAGCCTCGGTGGTCAACTACAGAAACGCCGGGACTGTGGAATTTATTGTAGACAAAGACAGAAACTTTTACTTTTTAGAGATGAATACTCGGCTCCAAGTGGAACATCCCGTGACTGAAATGGTTACGGGAATCGACCTGGTCAAGTGGCAGATGAAGATTGCTGCCGGGATACCTCTTGTGCTGCAGCAGGAGGATATCGCACCCAGTGGGTGTTCCATCCAATGCCGGATATATGCTGAAGATCCCGATAATGATTTTATGCCTTCACCGGGCAGGATCACGCACCTTCGCACTCCGTCGGGAGGCATCGGTGTAAGATATGACAATGGAACCTATGAGGGATATGAAGTCCCGCTAGAGTATGACCCATTGCTTTCCAAGCTCGTTACTTGGGGAGAGTCGAGGGAGGAGGCCATCCAGCGGATGAAAAGAGCCTTGTCTGAATACCAGGTCTACGGCATAAAGACCACCATCCCTTTTTTTATTCGGATACTCCATCACCCCCAATTCCTCTCCGGGGATTACAACACGCATTTCATCGATACGCTCGAGAAGGAGAAGGACCGAAAAGAAACTCAGGAAGAGATCGTTGCTCTTATCACGGCGGGGATCAAAACCTATATGGAAAACAAATCGTGTTCCGCATCTCGGGACTCCCGAAAAATTAGCAATTGGAAGTTTCAGGGCAGACTGGAAAACTTTTCGAGAAGGCTGTGACATGAACCTGTCTTTTTGGCTGAACAACTGTGAGTACAGACTCACTGTCAAAGAAAAACAGAAGAATGACATTCTGGTCGAGCTCAACGGAAATACGTATGAGGTTGCGGTTGAGTTCCTGAACTCCGATGAGATTCTGTTGATCATCGATGGGAAAATATACAATGTCATCATATGCTCCAATAACTCAGCATTCCGTGTCTGCGTCAACGGCTTGAGCTTCGATATCGATAAAAAATCGGTTTCTCAGATACTCGGAGGAAAACACAGTCAAAGGCAAAAGAGAGATGTAAAAACATCCATGCCGGGAAAAATAGTGAAGGTGCTCATGACCGAAGGTGAAAATGTGGAAGAGGGACAAGCTGTGCTTATACTCGAGGCCATGAAGATGCAGAATGAGATCA
>CAZIMJ010000203.1:0-24152 GCA_964540205.1 uncultured Eubacteriales bacterium
GCCCACTCGCGGTAGTTCACTACAGCTTCGTGGGCCACTTCCTCGCCTTTGCAGCAACCTCAACTCGTAAATAATCCAGGATAATAATATTAATTGATATTTTTTTGTAAATAATCCAAGAGAGGAGGATAGTTTTATGAAAGCTGCCATATTTCACGGACCCAATCAACCTTTAAAGATCGAAGAGATCGACATACCAAAAATCGAGCCCCATGAGATCCTGGTCAAAATTGCAGCTTGTGGTGTCTGCAACACGGATCTCCACTACATAGACCACGGGATTCCGACGTTCAAGAAACCTCCGATGATCCTCGGTCATGAGCCATCGGGGATTGTGGAGGAGGTCGGGGAAGATGTGAAAAATTTCAATGTGGGTGATCGAGTCCTCATCCCGCCTGTTTTTTCCTGTGGTTACTGTGACAACTGCCGGTTGGGCAGGGAGAATATCTGCTTCAACATGCTTATGCTCGGCAATCATATCGATGGGGCCTATGCCGAATACACAAAGGCTCCAGCGAAGGATTGTCAACATCTTCCCGAAGACATGCCCCTTGAGGAATCCAGCATCATTGCCGATGCCATTTCCACTCCCTTTCATGCAGTGAAGAATAGAGCGAAGGTCAGGCCTGGAGATTCCGTGGTCGTGTTCGGATGTGGAGGCGTAGGGATCAATGTGGTTCAGATGGCAGTCGCTGCCGGAGCCTCAGTCATCGCCGTCGACATCATCGATAAAAAGCTGGAAGTGGCCAAAGAGCTGGGAGCCAAACACACGATCAATTCCACGGGAAAGGAAGACAAGGCGCTCCTTAAGGAGATAAGGACTCTAACCGGTGGAGGGGCTGATATTTCCATTGAAGCCATCGGCAATCCAAAAACCATCGAACTCGGTCCAGCTGCGGTCAAAGCGGGAGGTTTGCACTGCCAGGTGGGTTATACTCATCATAACGTTCCCGTGAATATGGGACGATTGATGTTCAGAGAGATCGAGATCAAGGGTTCCCTGGGTTGCCGTCCAGTAGATTATCCGAAGATCATCGAGATGGTTCGAACAGGGAAAATTCAACTTGACCCGGTCGTGACACACAGGTTCAAGCTGGAAGACATCAATGATGCCTTTGAAGTGATGCGGAGAGGTGAATCGCTGAGATCAATCATTGTATTTTGAATAAAAAATGGCGAGACTCTCAGCCTCACACGATACTACTCAGAAACAAATATCAAACAACAAGATTGACGTTTTCTATTCCTTTTCTAATTCTTTTCCAAGCACAATCGTATCAAGCATTTCAAAATCCAACGCTTTAAAAAAAAGGAGGATTTGTCCATCATACCAATCTACAAGTGTTCGTACAGAGCTTACTTTCTTCCTTCCAAAATATTCGAACAGATTTGCTCCCAATTTTCGTCCTATCCCCTTACCCTGGAACTCAGGATCGACGCCCATCCAATTGATCCAGCCTGTTTTTTCTTCATGACCAAATTCCCAGAACCTGACCTCCGCTAAAACAAAGGCCACGAGTTTTCCATCAATCTCTGCTCCAAGATTCATGAGTGGATCACTATGTTCTAGTTGGTAAGTAACAGATTCTTTAAGATATTCCATTCTTTTCGTAATTTTTGTATCTCGCGCTCTTTCTATTCTCTCCTGAATTTGCACAAGATCCTCGATGTCCTCAGTTTTTAATATCCTGATTATGGCTGATGTGGATATTTCTTTCCAGAGTTTTGTTCGTCCTACTTTGGTGTATTGAATCTTTCCCTCTGCTTTAAGCACCTCAAGATATTTGGCAACCGTATGACGGGTTAATCCAAGCCTATCAGCTAATTCTTCCATTTGGACGCTCGAAGGAGCAGATTTTAGTATTTTTAGAATCTTTTCTTGTATGTTATTATTCATAAAAAGAAACCCCCAACTTCATAAATTTAATGGTACACAATAATGTATTCACATATAATTTGTCAACATGATTTTACTATTTTACAATTTTAGCACATTTGAATGCATCATTTCATAACAAATCGGTTATGGAGAGAAAAGATCGTGGAGAATGACTAATAGAGTTCTCTTCCACACAGACCCTTTGGTTGACATAAACGATGCAAGAAATATAGATATGGTCATCAAAGACAGGGGTAACTTTTGCCCAAAATGAGCTATTTAGGGTGTTTTTCGGCTAATAATGGGGATAAGTCCCAAAATTGCCCCTTATAAACTGTTTATATTCAAGTGGTTACAAGTGTTGAACAGTCTTTATTTTTTCAGCAGATCTTTAAAAGCAGGGACATCTGACTCCATGATTTCACTGAGTTTCTCAAGCTGGACATCCAGTTCTGCCGAAAGCTCATCGAAATTTTCATAACACTGATCTGTAGGTTTGGTATCTGTGCCGGCGCACCCCTGAAGAGATGCAATGCGGTTGTTCAGCTTTAAGGGATACATGAGAGTCTGATCATCCAAGCCTGTGAACCTGAGTTCGACGAGTTCATTGAGCACAGCCGTTAATTTTGTTTTTAACTTTTCGCCCTCTGATGAGACCTTGTCTGCTCCCTCCAGGCCTTTCGTTTTGTCCATATCTCCATCAATCTCTTTTTTTAAATCGAGAATAAGATTGACAGCATTGTGAGTCTCGCTCAATTTATCACGGATTGAAATAAGGAGATCAAATTGTTTTTGATAATCTGTTATTCTTGTTGACCCATTGGGGTTCTGCTTGATGGCAAAAGACTGGGTCACGGTGCGGTCTCCCGAAGTCATCTTCACTTGATAATTACCTGGCACAACCATAGGACCTCTCAGACTGCCCCCCATAAGATAGGTCCTTCCCTTGATTCCGCTCGCATCGGGACAGCACATATCCCAAACAAACCGGTTCATTCCCTGTTTAGCCGTGATATTTCTCTGCCCAGTCCTGAATCTTGCAAATGCCTGTAAAGGTTCATCCGGGATTTCTTTCGCCTCTTCATCCTTCTTGCTCACAAAGGTTTTAATTGTATTTCCATTTTTATCCAGGAATTCAATAGTAACCTCATTCTCCGGCTTTTCTTTGAAATAATAGTGAAGAATTGGCTCAAATCCGCGAACCCTGTACCCATCTCTGGGCTGGAAGAGATACATCTCAGAAGACAATGTCTCATCGGTGAGTTGCTGGAGAGGCGTCAAATCATCCAGGATCCAGAAAGATCGACCGTGAGTAGCCGCTACCAAATCATCATTTTGAATGACCATATCGTGAACAGGCACAACAGGTAAGTTGATCCGAAGGGACTGCCAGTTATCCCCATCGTCAAACGAGACATATACGCCTGTCTCCGTACCGGCATAAAGTAATCCCTCTTTTTTTGGGTCTTCCCGAACAACTCTGACAAAATCATTTTCAGGAATGCTATTTGTGATAAGTTTCCACGTCTTTCCGTAATCGTTTGTTTTGTATATGTAGGGGGTATAATCATCGAGGTCAAAGCGGTTCACGGCAATGTATGCCTTTGCCGCATCGTAGTGCGACGATTCAATAATGCTAATCCGGCTCCATTCAGGCATTAATTCGGGAGTCACATTTTCCCATGTTTTGCCCCCGTTCCTGGTTATATGAACAAGGCCGTCATCGGAACCTGTCCAGATCAGCCTCTTTTTTACGGGGGATTCGCTAACAGCAAAAATTGTGCAATAAAAATGAGTGAGTTTCCCGTCCTGCATTTTGCTCTTGTCATTGCGGGTTAAATCCGGGCTGATGGCTTCCCAGCTTTGCCCCTCGTTGGTCGATTTAAAAAGAACGTTCCCCGCTGCATAGAGAGTGTCCGAATCGTTAGGGGAGAAGAGAATGGGAAAAGTCCAGTTGAAACGATATTTCATTTCAGCTCCAGTCCGTCCGCCAGGAGATTCGGGCCATACCGTCACATTTCTGCTTTGCTTTGTCTTGTGATCATACCTAGACATGCTTCTCCACAGGCTGCCTCCGTATGACACATCGGGATCATCCGGATCAACGGCGATATAGCCGCTTTCCCCTCCCGCCACCGAGTACATATCAACAAAACCTCTTCTGGAAATGCCTCCGCTGCTGGAAACGGAAATGGTTCCGTTATCCTGCATGGCACCATAGACACGGTAGGGAAATCTGTTATCCGTAATCACATGATACAATTGAGTTGTTGGCTGATTCATCTGTCCACTCCAGCTTTTTCCTCCATCAAAGGACACATTGGCTCCACCGTCATTGCCGTTGATCATGCGCAGATTGTTATCGGCAGCGATCCAGAGGTCATGGTTATCCCCGTGGGGCACGCGCATATGACTCCAGTTTTTACCGCCATCCACGGATTTCATGAAGGGTGATGTCAATACATAAACGGTATCGACATCTTGAGTGTCTGCATAAATGTGGGTGTAGTAATCGTGTCTCCGGAGAAGATGAATATAATTGCTCACAAATTCCCAGGTCTTACCTGCATCATCCGAGCGGTATACGCCGCCGTCCTCTGCCTCAACCAGGGTCCAGACTCTTTTAGGATTGACGGGAGAAACGGCAACGCCCATCTTTCCTTTTTCTCCAACTGGAAGGCCCTCGGTTAGTTCCTGCCAGGTATTCCCGCCATCTGTGGATTTGTAGAGTCCACTTCCGGGGCCCCCGCTGTATCTGCCCCAGGGAGTTAATATCACCTGCCACATGGTTGCATAAAGAATATCGGGATTATGGGCATCCATGGAAAGATCCAGCGCCCCGGTTTTATCGTCCACATAGAGTACTTTCTCCCAGGTTATGCCCCCATCCTTGGAACGAAAAACGCCACGTTCCTCATTAGGACCATACACATGGCCGAGGGCAGTTACATAAACGAGATCGGGATTCTTAGGATGGATGCGAATCCGACGAGTGTGATGGGTATCTTTTAAACCCAGATGCTTCCAGGTTTTACCACCATCTTCGGATTTATAGACTCCATCACCGTGAGAAATATCGTTTCGTAGACTCGACTCGCCCATCCCGACATAAACCACGTTCGGATTCGAGTCGGCCACGGCAATGGCACCTACAGAACCCGTATTAAAATATCCGTCAGAGACATTTTCCCATGTTAAGCCCGCATTTTCGGTTTTCCAGACTCCTCCGCCTGTTGCTCCCATATAATAAACTAATGGCTGGCTCTGAACTCCTGTCACAGCTGTTACTCGTCCTCCCCGGGAAGGCCCGATACAGCGCCACTTCATGTTTCTGAATAAACTCGGGTCATACTTCGTATCAGCCCAACAATCAGAAATGAGAATAAAAAACAAAAGGAAAACAGCCCAGAATATAATATTATTCCTAATGGCTCTCTTTTTTAAAATCATCATAATACCTCCTTTAAAATTTTAGACTGGATTTTATTCTTACAAATTTTTACTTTTTTCATTGGCTCATGTTAATTATCCTTCAAATATTTATCGAACCATTCCAGCATGCGGCGGTTGACATCAAGAGTATCTGAGCGGCTGTGCCTAGAAAGACTATGATCTCCGTAATTATAGATGACAAAAGTTGCTTCCTTGCCCAGCTGTCTGAGAGCATAAAACATCATCTCTCCTTCTCCAAAAAGAATGGTGTAATCCTTTACTCCATGCATGATTAGAACAGGCGTGTTTACCTTATCCAGGTGAAAAAATGCCGACTGGGAAAAATATCTCTCCGGAGCTTCAAAAGGATTGGCGCCTATCCGGGCTTGACCTCTGACGATATTGTAAGAGTCTCGATCTCTGCCGCTGGCCCAATTTCGGAAAAGCTCTGGAGGGGTCGCTCGTGACACCGCGCAGGAAAAAATATCGGTCTGCGTGATAAGGAAGGACGTGGCATAGCCGCCGAAACTTCCACCCCATATACCGAACTTCCCGTTTGTAAAACCCATGGCCCGCACTGCGTTGACGGCAGGAACTACACATTTGACAAAGGAGGTTCCTGGAGCGCCCACCTTTATCTTGACGTTGGGAAGCAGCATCGCGTACCCATGGTTTAACAGCATCTGGTGCCGGGCGTTAAAACGGTGTATTCCTGGAGTGAGCTTTTCATAAACGTTAGTGACCACCGGGACCTTCATCCCAGGTTTGTAATCCACCGGTTTATAAAGAAGAGCACCTAATTTTTCTCCGTCGGCGTTATAAAAGTAAAAAAGCTCGGGTCTGCTGAATCGGAATTTGGAAAGTTGAGGATTCAAATCGGTGAGCTGTTTCTTACTTTCGCTTTCTGTGTCGAAAAGCCAGAGCTCAGGGGGATGTAAGGCATTCTGGATAGTGATTGCCAAAGTGTCGATGGATGCCCCTAGGACATTAAAAGACTTCTTGCCCTGGATGAGGGCCTTAAGCTTCTGGTCCCTCAGAGTGTAAACATATACGGCCTCATCATAGGTGTCATTGTGTGTGGCATTGAAAAACAGTGTTTTTCCGTCAGGGCTCCAAACAGGCTGACTCACATTGTCTTCAAATGTTGCTGTGATATTTTGAGCTTTCCCATCTCTGGGTGATATCAGGTAGAGGTCCATAAAGGGACGAGCAATGCTGCTCATGCCTGGCTTAGGTGTCTCAATTTCCGGATCTTGAATTTTTTTATCCGGAATCAGACACACAAAATGATTGCCATCCGGAGACCAGAGAGGTGTGCTTAGGGGGATATCCACTTTAGCACAATAATTTTTTGCCTCTCCACCCGCTACAGGGATCGACATGATTTTTTTATCCTCCAAATAGAGGAGATGTTTTCCATCCGGAGACCATGTGAACCCTCGGACATCCTGGGAAGGCTGAACCTTGCTGGCTGCTCCCCCTTTTAGTGAAAGCAGAAAGGTTTCGTTCCTTTCTTTTCCGGTCACTGCAAAAGTCTCGGGATCGGGAGCTGTGTATATCAAGTTCAGTCCGTCCGGAGATATCTTGAAGGATCGCAGATATATAGCTTCAGGGAGAAGGTTGGATTCTTTATTGGAGGAAACTTCGACAACTGCCAGGCCTGCCTTTTGTTTATTCGCAAAAAACCAGTCGCCAGGAATCTTCTTGTCTGTACTCTTAACCACCTGAACCCGGGGAGGGTCACCGGAGATTTCTTCTTTAACGGGAACAGCATAGACGATATGTTTTCCCGACTTATCCCATTGAGGAGAAAGATAGGGCCTTGCCTCAAAAGATTCTCCGAGCAGAGCTACCTTTTCCGTAGACTTGTCCCAAATCGCGAGGCTCCAACCCTCTTTTGCCTCGCAATAAAACGCCAGCTGGGATCCATCCGGCGACCAGACTGGCCTTTCACTATAAGTGCCTTTTTCAAGCAGCGATCGGACCTCATGCCCTTTGGATGGCACGATCCAGAGAAAACCGGTTGGATGTCTGGCAAATATATTATTTTCATCCGAAATGTCGACTGTCCCGAAGACCACAAGGTCCCCTCCCGGAGAGATTGCGGGCTCGCTCCCCCGGGGAAAAGAGACAACATCCAACATGTCTTCGGCCGTGAAGGGCCGAAATTGATCCTCAACAGCCAATGCACCGCTGGAGAGAAAGAGACAGAAAAAAATGAATAGGGTACAGCGAATAGGGGATAAAGTCTTTAGATTCCCGAAAAAAGAAGATTCTCCATTTTTTCTTTGATAATCAGCGAAATTATTCAAAGAACGAAAAAATGGCATAATAGTTGATCTCATCTTTCTGATGCCTCCTTTTAGAGGATAAGTTTTTATACACGGCTATTCTTATAATTCTTCACATTCGTGTGAAGAAGACGCTCATCTTCCGACACCATGACTGAGACTTCCTCTGAATTCCCTTTTCGTCCCACAACGCAATTTTATTGTGACCGGCAGAACCAATCCAGAAAAGGATAACAAATACAGGCCTCAATAAGGACTCGTCACAACATACAAAGAATCTACTGTATTCCAACACGATAAAAAAAATATGAATCAGAAAAAATATAATCTATTCTGGAAAGGGGAAGTCCTCGCTGGGAGGACTTCCCCTTTCGTCAATCTAATTCAGAATCATGTGAAATTTAGAAAGTAAACCGGACACTGAGTTTGAATGTTCGCAATCCGTAGGCACCGGTGAAGCGGCCGTAAGAAGAATGCCTCGTGAATGTGCCGTCGTTATAGAGACGGCCCCCGGGGTTCTGGGTGATGTTATAGCCGCGGGCTCCGAACACGTTCAAAATATCAACAAAAAGGCCCAGCCGGCCGAAGCTCGCTATTCCAAAAGCTTTCTCCATCCTGAGATCCAGATTAGTTTCAGATGCGTATCTTCGTGTGCCGGGCACTTCCGCGTTGACGGTATCCGCAAAGGTTCCGGGATATTCAAAGACGTCAGGATCATTGGGAAGCTGGATCTGTAAGGTTCTCGCAAAAGGTCTCCCTCCAAAATAAGTGTAGTATCCGCTTACCATAAAACCTAAAGGCAGTTCGACTGATCCCTGGATTTTTATCATTACCGGAACGTCCCAACTGAGTGGCCCATAATTGTTGATGAGATAGTTGGGAGTATCAAAGGCCGAGGTGAAGCCGGAGGTCGAACCGGAGTCCATGTTTCCTTCTGTTTTGCTGATCGTCACAGAACTTAAGAGCTGCCAACCACTGGACATTCGCTTGGTGAAAACGAATTCCACGCCATGATACTTTTTCTTGAATCCCTCAGGGTTCGCCAGGATACGCTTGCTGGCAGGAGCTCCTGCCTTCACACCATAGACTGTTATCTCTTGCTCGTCACCTGTGCCAAACTTGCCGTCTTCCCCTGGATCGGTCGTAGTATAGGGAATCCACCATTCACTGTCAGGTGTGTATCCTCTGTTTATCTCAACATCATCCATGGCTTTGTGCCACCTCTTGTGGATATAAGAAACGCTCACGCTGAAGTCTTTGGCCACCTCTCTCTCAACACCAACTATATATTCATCGGTATAGGGAGGCTCGAGATCCGGATCAGCCAGGTCCCTCCAGTCGAAATTTTCTATGTCGGGAGGTTGGCTTACGACATTATAGTCATCTGTTGTCTCCATGATTCCATCCTTGTCCAAATCATACCAGTAAGCGAGGAAGGGCCGATGAGGCATCGCCGGAGACAGACTAATATAGTATTCCATGACCATAAAGAGACTGTATCGGGACCAGGAAGCCTTAAGAGAAGTGGTGTTATCGCCGAAAAGGTCATAGGCGATCCCCACGCGAGGGCTGAAATTGTTCCAAACGATCATATCGTCCTGGGCATGGAAATCCACTTCTTTAAAAAGACTCGGGGCAAGCATTGTTAAAACAGGGCTCAAGCGTCCGACGGGATACAGTTTTTGAGCTTTAGTATAACCTGAAGAATGGTTGTACCTTAAACCCAGATTAAAGGTTAACCTGTCTTTTAAAGTGAAGCTATCTTGAATATAGGCCGCCCATCTGCTCCCATAGACCCTGAGGTTCCAATTTTCCTTTATGTCTCCGATAACGTTCGATTGGAAATATCCCATGTAAGGAACAGCATCGTGATAACCCCAAGGCAGGCCATTGTACGTGGTGAGTATGGCAATGGGATAAGGCGTCCAGATGGGATTGTCCACCCAGGCTTTCTCATACTCCATTCCGGCTTTCCATTCATGATTCCCACCCAGAACATTATCCATGAAGTGGTTGAAGCTTATGGATCCCCCTAATTGATATCTGTTGAGCTCATCTTCCCAGCGGCATGGGCCGTAATAGAGAGGAACATCGCCCCGATCTTGGGTTGCCATCGGTTGATCCGTCGGGGGCAGGTCGAAGTCTGGATGGAAGTACCTGGGGTAAAAAATACCTTGAGCTCCAAATCGAATATCCAGGAAGCTGTTTTGATCTATAATCCAGTTTACCATTCCTGAGGCAACATAATCTTTCGCACCTACTAGATAACGTGCAGAATATTTATTCCTGTAATAACTCATGTCATAGTAGCCGAGGGGTTGATCGTAGTTCCTCAGGCTCCCATTTGTAGTCAGTTTCAGATTGTCAGTGAGTTGGAAGGTCAGCTTTAAAAAACCCCAGATTTCATCTAAAGGTCTGTCATATTCGCCATCTTGATAAGTCTCTTGTCTGTTTCTAGTACCGGAAAATCTGCCGTTGGTGAAAAACCACAGTTTGTCCTTTATGATGGGGCCCCCCAAAGTGGCACTCATATCATACAATTGTTTGACCCCTGTGGGAGCACCCAATCCGACAGCCTTGACTTCTGATTCGGGAATTAAACTCCTGGCCATATCCTCGTTGAAAAAGTAAGCAAGAGCGCTGCCATGAAATTCGTTCCCTCCGGATTTGCTGACAATATTGACGTAGGCTCCTTCGGTCATTCCTATTTCTGCAGGATGGCCGCCAACTTCCAATTCGACCTCATCCAAAATATCGAAGGGAAGCTGAAGCCCCTGCGATCCCAGGACGCGATCGGTGATAGTTGCCCCATCTATAGAAACCAGACTCGTTCTGTATCCCGATCCGTGACTCCGGGGACTATCGCCGCCTCCAACAACCCCTGGAGCTGTTTGAATTATTTCCCCGTAATTTCGAGCGAGAGGGATATTATTAATCAACTCCGTCGTATACGTCACGGATTGTTTCGAGCTTGTGACATCTACGGTTGGAGCAACGGCTGTAACAGTGATCTCCTCTTCAAGAGCTGTCACGTTCATAATAACATCCACCCTAAACGTTTTTCCCACGTTACAAATAATTCCTGTTTTCTGGGATTTCTGAAATCCGGGCAGTTCAAATTCAAGACAATAGTCCCTGCCTGGCGGAATAGCTGGGAATCTAAAATCACCTGTATCTGTTGTGATATATGTAAGGGTCCCCATGAGACTTGAACCCGTCAAGACTACGGTGACTCCAGGAAGGGGACCTCCTTCATTATCTACTACTTTGCCTGTTAAAGAACCCGTCTGCCTTTGAGCAAAAGATAGGGAAACAAGGACTATTATAAGGAATAAACTCAATAGAATCTTAGAGATTTTGCTGTTCATATTATACCTCCTTTCTAAATTCTAATCCCTAAGGAAATACTCGCTTTCCTTACCATTTCTTATTTCTGCGCATTTATTCGTATTGATCACCTCCCCATTTAAGTTATTTTTTTATACGAAGTTAAATAATGGGTGGTTATTTCCGGTGTATATGTGTTATTTGTTTTATCGATAAGAGGATGAGGCTTGGAAATAAAATTTATTATCGAAGGGATAATAAACCTGGATTCTTGTGAGGATGATTCATCGGAGCTAAAATTTCCTTTAGGTGACATATTTTTAATAGGTTCCATCGCTTTCGAATCAAAGCTGAAGGAAAGAGAAGCTGGCAAAATTTTATCTTTGCCTCAAGTTGCTATTTTCTCATTCAGAAGGTTATATAAAAATATCACCCTTGTAAATACACTGAAGAGGGTATTTATTGGATTATTTTTGGTTATTTTTGTTAAGTTTAAATGGTATTGGTTAACAATATCCGAAACCTTTTTGAAGAACAGAATGAAGTTGCTCTGACTTCTCTTATTCTACAATAAGCCACCGTTTTTTGGCCTATTAATAGTACAGGGTAACTCAGAAGGTTTTGTGTTTCTAAATACGTATTAGTTATTTTCGCACAGGAACCGCCGGTATTTCCTCCTGCCTTACAAGCCTGTTGAATCTTGGGATGTCTTCTTCAATGATTTTTTTAAATTTTTCGAGTTGAAGATCGAGCTCCGCAGAAAGTTTATCGAACACATCATAAGATTGATCTGTCGGAGCAGTATCTGCGCTTGCAACTACTCCTCCCAGCGCTGCAATCTTATTGTTCAATTTGACTTTGTGTGTCAATACATCATTTGAGAACTTGATGTTAACCTGAATGAGCTCATCCCGAATGTCGGTCAGAGTTTTGTTCAATTTCGTCGCTTCTTTTTTAATCGTTTCACTATCGCTGGCAAAATCGGACGTCTTGTGTGTTGCTTCAATTTCTTTTAAAAGAACACGAATTTGATTAACAGCTTCATGTGTTTTGCTGAGCTCATCGCGAATCAGAATCAGGAGATCAAACTGTTTTTGGAAGTCTTCCCGGGTTGTAGACAGCCGCGGATCTTTTTTGATTTTAAAGTGCTCGGTCAAAGATTGATTCTCCACAATCAGCCTCACCTGATAATCACCGGGAACGGCAACAGGCCCTCTTACGGAACCTCCCCACATTCTGAAGCCTTCAGGTACGGGAGTGGCATCAGGGTATCTCATATCCCATTCAAAACGATGTATACCCGCATTGGCCGACAGGTTTCCCAGCACCCTTCGCACAAAAAAGGCGGCTGCAGGGGCTTCATCAGGAATGTCTTCCTTTCTTTTTATGTTTTTGAATGTTTTGATTATTTTCCCATCAGCATCCAGGAATTCAATGGACACATCCCCTTTTTGTTCTTCTTGAAAGTAGTAATAGACCACTACCCCGCCGGGAGGATTTTGTCCAACGGCTCCTCCTGCCATAGATCGAAAAGGAGAGTTCATCCTAATAATATCGCGCGGTTTGAATAGAAACATTTCCGAAGATATGAATTTTTGCCTCAGTTGATGAAGGAGTGTAAGATCATCCAAAATCCAGAACGATCGACCGTGCGTTGCAACAACCAGATCGTCGTTTCTGATTGTCATATCATAAATGGGAACAACAGGTAAGTTGTTTTGCAGGGACTGCCAATTTTCTCCATCGTCAAAGGAGATGTAAACACCCGTTTCTGTACCCGCAAACAAGAGGCCTCTTTGCTTGGGATCTTCCCGCACAGAGCGAACAAAAGCTCCCTCCGGGATTCCCTCTGTAATAAGTTTCCACGTTTTTCCATAATCATTTGTCGAATAGATATAGGATTTGTAATCATCGAGCTCATAACGGTTGGCAGCAACATAAGCCGTACCAGGGTCGTGAGGAGAAGCTTCTATGATGCTCACTCTGGTCCAATCCGGCATTGTTTTTGGAGTGACATTTTGCCAGTTTTTACCGCCATCCATTGTCAGATGAACAAGGCCGTCATCAGAGCCAGTCCAGATCAAATCCTTTTGTTGAGGAGATTCAGAGACCGTGTAGATTGTACAATAGTAAGAGGCACTGCTGTTATCCCCAATGATCGGGCCGCCAGAGGCGCCCTGTTTGTCTTTATCGTTTCTGGTCAGGTCCGGGCTAACGGCTTCCCAGCTCTGGCCCTCATTGGTCGATTTAAAGAGAACATTCCCCGCCGCATAGAGTGTATCTGGATCATGAGGGGAAATAAGGATGGGGAAAACCCATTGGAAACGGTATTTGACATCCTTGGCCGGGTGCCCGCCGGGAGATTCTGGCCAGACCGAGATATTCCTCTTCTGTTTTGTCCTATGATCGTAGCGAGTGAGAAGGCCATAATAGCTTCCTGAATAAACGATATTGGGATCTTCGGGATCAGGAGCGATGTAGCCACTTTCTCCTCCGCCGACTGAATACCAATCTGTAAGTTCTATCCCGGAACCGGAAGTGCGACTGGCAATCGAAACCGTGCTGTTATCTTGCTGGGCTCCATATACTCTGTAAGGAAATTGATTATCCGTGATAACGCGATAAAACTGAGCGGTCGGTTGGTTGCTCTGGCTTGTCCACGTTTGACCCCCATTGATGGACACATTGGCCCCGCCGTCATTGCCCTCAATTATGCGCATGTTATTTTTTGGATCAATCCAGAGATCATGGTTATCTCCATGGGGACTGCGGACGGTGAAGAATGTTTTTCCTCCGTCTATGGATTTGCTGAACCTGCCGGTCAACACATATACCGTGTCCACATTCTGGGTGTCTGCAAAAATTCGGCCATAATACCAGCCTCGGTCTCGCACTATAGAAGAATCATTGATTTTAAACCAACTTTCCCCGCCATTATCAGACCGGAATACTCCTCCGTCTTTTGCTTCGATGACTGTCCAAAGCCTTTGAGAGTTCACCGGTGAGACAGCGACGCCAATCCTTCCTTTGAGACCCTTGGGCAATCCCTTAGTAAGCTTCACCCATGTATCGCCACCGTCGGTAGATTTAAAAAGCCCACTCTCTTCACCTCCGGTAAATATGCCCCATGGCTTCCGTCTGACCTGCCAAAAAGATGCGTAGATAACATGTGGATTATTCACATCCATGGAAAGATCAACAGCCCCTGTAATATCACTGACATAGAGAATTTTTTCCCAGGTCTTGCCGCCGTCTTTGGTACGAAAAACTCCGCGGTCCTTACTGGGGCCATGAACACGACCTAAGGCAGCCACATAAACAAGATCTGGGTTTTGAGGATGGATACAGATTTTACCTATCTGTGAGGTCTCTGTAAGACCCATGTGCTTCCACGTTTTGCCTGCATCCTCAGACTTGTAAATTCCGATCCCGTTGATAAAATCCTGTCTGATATCTGCCTCACCCGTACCGACATAGATCACATTCGGATCGGAATTGGCGATTGCAATTGCACCGACAGAACCTGTTTTGAAATATCCATCGGATATTGGGAACCAGGTTAGGCCGCCATCCTCTGTTTTCCAAACACCGCCACCTACTGCTCCGAAGTAATACAGGTAAGGATTGCCGGGTACTCCGGCAACGGCATCCACCCTTCCGCCACGATAGGGTCCTATACATCGCCATTTCATCACCTTCAACAGACTCTCGTCGATCTTTTTTACACTCATATTTCCAGAAAATCGGCAGATGCTCCAGGATGGCGAGCTTTGGTAACTGAGTAGAAATACAAAGACGAAAAAATGCGTGAAAATACTTTTTAAATGTTTCAAGAATGTCCCTCCTGTTTTGTTTTGTAAATCCTTTTAGAGGTAATTATTCCGATGCCCTCTTAATTTCAACTTGGATAATTATTTTTGTGATGAACAGAATTCTTTTCAAGCTTTCCACGAATGTTTTCTTGTGAAACTCCTTTTGTATTTCCTTTTAGAAATTCATCACTCCAAATAGTAATCAGATGTCCATTTATTGATTATTTTTTTCCGGATAAAGGAATGAATTCAGTAAGAATTTGTATGTACCATGTGATTGAGCCCTGTTTTGAGATCGTATCCCAATAAGTATGATGTGTCCGGCTCCATACGTGGTGTCCACGACTGCGGCTTTACTGGCAATCACATCTTCTCCCAAAAGCCAACCGCTTAAAAGGATCTCATCATCCGGAAACCAGCTCACGATTTTTCGATCCCAACCGCTCGAAGGAATTCTCGTGTTCATGACCGGACTTCTCGAAAACACAGCGGCGGCTTTTTCCGGCATTCCGTATCCAATGGGTGTATGGTTGTCAACAATTACCCTCAAAATGGAAGTTGGGCAGAAAAACTTGGATCGAGGCACTCCTTCCAGAGCATTGCCGGCAGGAACCTGGAACTCATCGAATGCCAGCTGGCAGGCATTATTCAATGTGACGAGTATGCCTCCTTCTTCAACAAATTCCTTAAGTGCTTCTATACCCTCCTTACCTATGCCTCCCCGATATTCTGGGGGAGGCGGTGTATAGGAGCGGCCACCACGAGAAGAAGGGCCCGGCCGTCCATTGATAATAATGCCCGGACTCTCATCAGCAAAGACAATGACATCAAAATTTTCCTTAAGGCGGACTTTTTTGCTCTTCTCCCCCTTGAAATCCTTGTTTTTCAATGTTACGAATGGAATCTTTAAATCATCAAGAAAGAACCGCACCCATCCTTCAGGCATGTTTGCTGCCCAAGATTGATAAAGACCAATACGCTTTTGCTTCAGAGGAGCCTTGTGGATGTTCTTAATATCCTCCAGCACATAAAATGACAGATGCCATTTTTCTAAAAGCGGAGGAAGAACCTCTTTTACATGGGAGGTGTTTGTTATGATGAAACTGCCTGGTGCTGCTTCGTATCCTTCCCCTTTAACGGAATCCACAGAGCGGTAGATTTCAACATTCTCGTTGAGGAGAGAAATCACTACTGAATAGGAAGCATTCATTCGGGAGTCAAGAACAACGTATGCCGAGGATGTCAGCGCCGATTCTACGGAAGGATAAGGGACTTCCCCAATTTTGGTGAGCCTTGTTTTGAACGGCTCTTCTATGGGATCGCAGGTGATCCCCATTTGCAGAGGCAATGTCGTACCGGCATTATCATAGGGAGGTACGGGTGGGCCTCCGGGATAGAGGCGCATATCCGGGTACTTCTGGATCTCCAGTAAAGCTTGAGCATAAGGTTTATAAGGCTGGCTCATATTAACAACAAAGGAACCGGCCGAGTAAAATTTTCCATCCGCAACAAAATCCTCTTCGGCTTGATGGATCTCGACCCCTCCAAGCAAGAGAGTCTCGATCATCCTCAGTGCGGTAAGATAATCGTGCTGTTTTTTTGGTATGACGAAGGCAAAGGGTTCGTTTTTTTCCCTTATCTCCACGCAATCCTTGTACATCTTATAAAAATTGTAAAGGAAGTCTTCCTTATGGAGATAGCACGTCTTTATTAAACTTTGAGCGAGCGTCAATTCATAATCAACGATATCTCTTAACCTCCACCAGCCTCCCGGCCAAGGATCGGGAAAATTCATCCGTTTTTCTTTATAACCACTCGGAATTTCTGAAGGATCGATGAAGATGGGTGTCGCCATATTAACAGAAGCCATCTCGCTGAGGAGGCTGGGTATACAATGAAGCCAGGCAGTATCGGACAAGTTGCCGATCAACCAGGCCGGAAAGTTTCTTCCGTGAACAACTCCTTTATATCCATTTTTAGCAAGGTCGTAGGCCATGCTCGAACCACAAAGAGCCATCGAACGGATAACCTGATGATGAATGGTAGGGTAGGGAGGATCTGAATAGGGGGGGATGAACAGGCGGGCACCGGTTGATCCCATCTGGTGTTGGTCTTGATGAATCTGAGGAAGCCAGTCATGATACATGACTTTTGCATAGACCTTGGTTTCTGCCAGGTTTAGCATGAATGAATCACGGGCATTGTCGTGTCCGGCATAATGGTGGTAAAGCCAGGGCATACCCCCCCCTTCATATTCCGTGCCCAAGTTTCTTTTGTACCAGTCCGTGACCATCTGCTGTCCGTCAGGATTCATAGTGGGAATGAGCAAGACAATAACATCACTCAAGATCTTATCAACATCAAAGGGAGCGTCACCGGTTACCAGTTTGTAAGCCAGTTCCATTGCCATTTGAGAAGAACCGATCTCTGAGGCATGGACATTGCAAGTGATGATTAAAAATACTTTCCCTTTTTTTGATAAGTCTCTAGCTTCGGTTGGTGTTAGGGTTCTTGGATCTTTCAGTTTCTTTACAATTTCTCTGTAGGTGTCAAGATTCGCCAAATTGTCCTCTGAAGTTATAACCGCCATTATCATGGGTCTGTTCAATGTAGTAGTGCCTATATTGAAAACTTTGAGCTTTTCAGATTCCTGGTCCAACTTTTCAAAATATGCTTTGATCTGATTATAGTCGGCGAGCTTGCGGTCTGCTCCGATTTTAAAGCCAAGGTAGGTCTCGGGTGAAGTCTGTGCACCCAGCAGAACAGGAATAAAAAACAAAATAAGAATACTGATAAAAACACCTTTAAACACTTTTTTCCCGTCCATTTGACATCTCCTTTTTTATGATTTAGAAAAATATTTGTTTCTCAATCCTGTAGCGATCTCACTTCTTCTCAAAGGAGCCTTTCTGGTTACCGATATATCAAGGATTATTGACTAGTGTAAGGCCCCAGCTTGAAATGGGCTTCGAGTTTAAGAAGCTCACCATTTCGCCAGACAAGCAGAGGGTACGTTTTAGGTTGGGTTCGAAGTTCTCTGATAAGCCAATGATACAGGATACCCAAACTGTTATCTCTTTTGTAAAAAGGTTCTCCATCCACTTCAAGCAAAATATCGTCCCTTTTAAGACCCGCTTCAGCCACGGCACTTCCTCCCGATACATCTGTAATTCTGATGGCAATCTGTTCAGGCACAGACTCGATTCCTTTTGGAAGTTTTTCTTCAGCACCTGTAAAACCTAAGCTGGGAAACCGTTCGGTCAGAGCCCGGGTGGCATACCTTTCCCAAAAAGACAGATCTTTATCCGGGTGCTGAGGGGCAAATTTGTCCCAAAGCTGTTGTCCGACTTTTAGAGAAGATGCGGAAGCGGGAACTTCCACCTCGATTTCTGCCGCATAGATACGGCGCTCGTCGCCAAGTAAACGCGCCTGTCGGAGCGCCGTGGGGAATGACCTCTTAACCTCCCCGCTGAAGGCTTTGACACCATTCACCCAGATCTCTACAGGTCGATCCATGTTGACAAGCCGGTCATGGAGATAGATCTTAAGAGCCCTGGCCCACCTTGTTGTGATCTCGATCCGGGATGAAGACACTACATCAGCCCGAACAAAAGCCTGCCTAGTGTCCGCTTCCATCCAATATACCCGCCGATCGACTGGCATGATCCCAGGATGCGGAACTCTTATTATTCTTCGTGGATAGGCTTGCCGTGCTCTTCCATCCAGCCAGCGGAGCACATCTCCGTAGTGTTCCTGAAATCCTTCGTGGGCGCGACCAGAAAATTCTCTGTACGTCAAATCACAGTTAAAGCGTGCGAGAATGCTCTGCAATGCTTGAGGCCCACCAATCCCCCAAATATTCTTGTCCAGAGAACCTTCCAGGATATAAACGGGCACCATAGCTACATTACGCAGGAGGTGTTCTCTTGAATCCCCTTCTGTGGAAACCGGCACTATCGCAGAAAGCCAATCCGGATGGGAACCGGCAAGTGCGATTGAAAAATTAGACCCAAGTGATATTCCGGTCGAGACGATGCGGTCGGGATTTATGCGGAAGCGATCTCTGAGCGCCAAAATTACGGATTGGATTTGTTCCTGATGAAAGATTTCATACGGAAGACGTTGCTCGTTACGCATTCCGGCAGTTACGGCTGTTATCATCGCTGGCGCCGCCACAATCCAGCCCGCTTTTGCTGCAGCATCTGTCCAGACGTTGATCATTCTTTGAGCCGATCGCAAAGCTTGCTCAGTTGTCCCAGGCGGGCCTCCGTGCATAGCGAAAACGAGAGGCCAGTATTTCTCCGGAGTGTAATATGGCGGCAACTGGACCAGGACAGGGATGCTTACACCTTCGGGTAATTCCACACTTATCGTCTGTTGCGGAATTTGCCCATCAAACGCTGATGGGACTGGGGAATAATCGCTTCGACCTTGACGCAAAATCTCTTCGAGGTTGTGAAAACGAATCCTATCGGCATCGCTAAAAGTTGTATCTTTTTCAAGAGCTGCCTCGGCTCTTTGAAAGTCAGCCGGACTGCGGGGCCATAGATATAAATGCACAAGGTCTTCTAGAGCGACCGCTCTCTGCCCCCACAATGGCCCAATGAAAATAACTATTCCCATGAAAATACATATTCCCAAACGGAATATCAAGGATCTATCAATCCTCATCTTACCCCCTAAGAGTGGTGTTGGATGGGATAGAGACTGTTTTCCTTTTTGATTCAATCTTCCTCTCTTTCCCAAATTACAGATCGGGTGTTCCAAACGATTCGGACTGGGTCTCTTCTCTGCGCCGAATTGATATTTAGCTTAAGACGGGAGGAAGCTTTTTACATTGAAGAGAAGCCTCCTCCTCTCGAATAGGCATAATTTGGATCAAATTTTTTTAGAATGTGAATCGAACGCTGACCTTGAATGCCCTCTGTCCAGAAACGCCGGTGAAATTGCCATACGTGGTATTTGTTCGGAACCTGCCGTCATTGTAGACTCTTCCTCCCGGATCATCCGAAATCGAATATCCTCTTTCTCCCATGACATTGAGAATATCAACGAACAAACCGAGCCGGCCAAAATCGCCAATGATAAAAAACTTCTCTAATCTGAAATCCAGAATATTCGACTCGGCATTCCGTCTTGTTCCGGGGCTCTCGGCATTCACACTCACTACCGTTCCGGGATACTCAAAGGTTTCAGGATCGTTCGGCAACTGGATCTCGAGAGTCCGGCCCCACGGGCTGCCGGATGCGTAGACATAATAACCTCCAAGGACAAATCCAAGAGGAAGCAAAACAGAACCCTGGATTTTCAGGAGAACTGGCCTGTCATTCCCAAGCCTTCCATCCCTGTTAATATACCAATTGGGATCGTTAAAAGCACCAGAGAATCCTGTTCCTGAGCCGGAATCAAAATTTCCGTACGATTTGCTAAGGGTTAATGACGCAAGAAGAGTCCATCCGTGGGACATCCTCTTTGAAGCAATAAATTCCACGCCTTGATATTTTTTCTTGAATCCTTCGGGATTGTCCAGAACAATTTTGCTTGGGGGAGCACCTTTTTTTACACCGTAGACAGTTATCTGGCCATCATCATCGTTACCAAAAATTCCATCTGTTCCGGGTTCGGCAGTGGTGTAAGGAACCCACCATCCGCTATCGGCTTCGTAACCTCTGTCTCTCTCTACATCCTCAATGGCATTGTGCTTGGTTTTATAAATATAAGTCACACCCAGACTAAAATCTTTAGCCAATTCTCTCGTTAGACCAACGATGATTTCATCCACATTAGGAGGATCCAAGCCGGGGACAAGGACATCCGTGACTTCAAAAGTTTTTACGGGAGTGGGCATGTAGATAATCCGATACTCATCGGTCAAATCCAATTCCCCATTTCTGTCCAGATCTATCCAGTAGGCGTCCAGAGGGCGGTAGGGCATGGTCGGCGACATGGATATAAAATACTCCTGGACCAGATAATCGGCATACCGGCCGTAATTCGCCTTAAAGGAAGTTGTCCCGTCACCAAAAATATCATAGGCAACACCCAACCGGGGACTGAAATTTTTCCAAACAATAACATCCTCAATATCGGGAAGATCAGATTCCTTAAATACATCCGGAGCGAGCATTTGCAGGAGCGGATGATCATAACCGGCGGGTTTTAAATGTTGTCCCCCAAGGGAAGCATAGGAGGCATTGTAGCGAACACCGAAATTCACGGTCAATCTTTCTTTGATGGTAAGACTATCCTGAAGAAAGGCGCTCCATCTGAATGTATGGCAATTGATATTCCATGTGTCTATCTCAGATCCGATAACATTCGCTTGAAATCGCCCCATATATGGCTCAATGTCCTGATAGCCCCAGGGTGTTCCATCCCAAGTATACAGCCGGGAAATGGGCTGAGGCGTCCAGATGGGGGCGTCCTGCAGGACTGTCTCAACTTCGACGCCTGCTTTGATTTCATGATCGCCGCCCAGGAAATCATCCATATAGCGGTTCCCAGTAACGGAAAATTGATAGGAAAATCTGTCGAAATTATCATTCCACCGGGCCGGACCTGTCGTAAGACCCGTGAAGCGATCAACTCTTACGATCTCCATCGGGTCTGAGTCGGGATGAAAATACCTAGGCAGAAAATAGCCTTGGTACTGGCCACGGAAATCCACAAAAGTGTTCTGGTCGACAATCCAGTTTGCCATACCTAAAGCTATAACGTTCTTGGCATGTTTGATGTAATTTCTCGAATATTTCCCAGAATAATAGCTTATATTCCAGTAGCCAAGGGGATTGTCATAGTCTAAGAGGCTTCCCATAGCCGTAAATTTCAGTTTGGAAGAGGCCTGAAAAGTTAACTTCAAGAAGCCATATCTGTCGAGTCTGGGAAGATCGAATGCACCATTCTGAAAGGTTTCTTCTCTTAGCTTGTTCTCAGAGATTCTCCCGTTGGAGAAAAACCAGAGCTTATCCTTAATGATGGGGCCCCCGAAGGTTCCGCTGATGTCATAGAGAGATTTTAGGCCTGTAGGGCTCTCCAAGCCAACGGCATGCAATTCAGATTCGGGAATTAAACTTCTTACCATATCTTCATTATAATAATAACCCAGGAGTGATCCATGAAACTCGTTTCCTCCGGATTTGCTGACTATGTTGATATAAGCACCCTCTGCCATGCCTACTTCCGCAGGGTGCCCGCCTATCTCTAATTCAACTTCGTCTATAACATCATAGGAAAATTCATAAGCCTGATTCCCCAACGCGCGGTCAGTGATGCTCACACCATCCAGAGCGGCCAGACTCGTTCTCCCTCCGGAACCATGAACAGCAGGCCCGTATCCATCGCCGACAACACCCGGGGCTGCCTCAATGATGCTGTAGTAAGTTCTTGCCAGAGGCAATGCTTCAATGAGCTCTTTGGTATACGTCACACTCTGTTTTGAACTGGACACATCAACTGTTGGTGCTGTTGCCGTGACCGTCACCTCCTCTTCCAGAGTGGCTGCTCTTAATGAAATTTCTAGGCGAAATGATTTTCCAACATTACAGATAATCCCCGTTTTCTGCACTTTTTGAAATCCAGACAGCTCAAAATCAAGGCAATAATCACTCCCGGGAGGTACTGCAGGAAATCTAAAATCTCCTCCTCGGGTTGTGATGTATGAAAGTGTTCCCATTAACGATGGACCGTACAAAGTCACTGTTACCCCTGGGAGAGGATTTCCTTCTTCGTCAGTGACTATTCCATTGAATGAACCTGTCTGTCTTTGCGCTAAGGATAGAGACGTAAAAATCATTGAAAAAATCAAAACCAACAATATGCGAAAATATTTATTCATATCGTCCTCCTAAAAGAATATCTCTTAGATTAAGTAATCTCCCCTCTATCTACCTTCCAGAAAGTATCTTCCGTCGATATCACCTCCTCCCTGCTTTATTAGGGTAACCGAAAAAAAACATACCGTTGATAAATATCAAAATAAATGAAGACGCCTTTCCTCTGTCTGCCGTCTTCTCTATTTCAATAGTAAAAGAGAAAAAAGCCAGAGTAAATACCACGATAGAGGTAATTTCCCGACTATTTTGGGTTATTTATTTAAATTAATGTAGTATTGGTCGCCAATCTTGGTGATTACGCAAAGAACATCCAGTATGATTTTAACGCTAATTTCTATGAAGAATGTAAATAGACCTCTGAATATTTTTTTTTGGTTTTTCTAGGGTGACTCTTGGAGAACCAGAATTTATGACGGGGAACTTAAAGCTCGGAAATACCTTCCTTTATCGCATACCGAATAAGATCGGCCAGCTTGTGCAGATCAAGCTTGCGCATGAAGTTTCTCCTGTGAACATTCACCGTAAATAAAGATAAGCCCAATCCCCGGGCAATCTCCTTATTCGTATGCCCCTCCGCTATGAGCTGGAGAATCTCCCTTTCTCTTGAGGTAAGATTGACCATTGCACACTCATCCTTGTCATGTATCCTGCCGAGAAATCCATCCACGATGTACTTCGAAATCGCGGGACTGAGGTAAAATCTTCCCTGATACACCTCCCGTATGGCATGGATCATTTCTTCAGTGGCATCCTCTTTGACCACATAACCTTTGGCACCGCTCTTCAAAGCCTTCTCCACAAAACTCCTGCTGTCGTGTATGCTGAGAATGATCACTTTGCTCTTCGGATCCATCCTGAGAAGCCTCTCGGTAGTATCAATTCCGTTTAATTCAGGCATGGATATTTCAAGCACATAAACATCGACCGGATTTCTCTTGGCCATGGCCAGTACGTCCTTTCCATTGGAAGCTTCACCGATTATCTCTATCCCCTCGCCTTCATTCCCGATCACAGCCCTCATTCCATCTCTCACCACTGGATGATTATCCGCGATCAATACTCTTATGCTCATGATTTATTCCCCCTTTCAACAGGAAACCTTACAGATATCTCAGTTCCCTTGCCAGACTCGGAAAAGATTTTAAACGTTCCAATTAGTGATTCTGCCATTTCTCTCATTCCTCTTATTCCCAGACGTCTCTCAATTCTATTTATGCTTCTTTTGGTATCAAAACCTTTCCCATTATCGCAGATATCGAGTTTTATCTCATTCTCTTTAAAGAAAAGAGATACATCCACTCTGTTTGCATTCGCATGCTTGATAATATTATTGAGAGCCTCTTGGACAATCCTGTATATGGCGATTTCAATCCTGTCATCTCCCCTTTTTTCCTCTTGATTGACCTTAAAATTAATCTGAATATCTGTGCGTTCCCGAATATTAAAAAAATACTCTCCCAGCACACCATGAAGACCCATAATATCAAGATCTGGCGGCCGCAAGTCTACAGCTATTGATTTCAGCCTTGAAAAAGATTTCATCAGGGTGGTGCGGCTATTTTCGATAGTTTCTAATGCA
>CAZIMJ010000204.1:0-1875 GCA_964540205.1 uncultured Eubacteriales bacterium
GAGCCGACCCAACCTAACCCGGGCTGCAACGATGCTGAGGTAGTGAGATCAGTTCGCCTGAAGGGTGAAAAATGTCGATCATAAATAGAATCAACATGGAGAACGTGATGATCATTGATATAATCAGCCAAGTCAAGGTAATATCCAGATATCATATAATTTATATTAAGTATCGACATTTTTTATGAATAGTCCAGGCTAAAGAATTATACCATATTGTTTTTGAAGGTGCCTAAGGTGTATGGAGAAACATTGCTTGATGACAATTCCCTCTCCGCTTCTCAGCCGGTGTTTTTGTTGACTTGTCGGACAACAGGTGATATATATTTTTTAAGACCATTCAAAGCAACATGATTTATGATCTTGTTTCAAGACAACCGCAAGGGGAAAGTCCTTCGAAACCCCCAGGTTCCTGGAGACAGCCATGAAGACCATCAAGACATTTTTTCTCACCCACTTTGAAGGTTCTCTGATTTTACTCATCATACTGGGCATCCTCGCCATCGCCTTCCTCGTTCACTTCAAATTTGCTTTTCTCAATTTCTTTTTCCTCCCTGTCATTTTGGCTGGGTATTTCCTCGGAAAAAAAGAGGCCGTCTTGATAAGCATCTTGAGCATCCTCCTTGTTTTGTTTTATCTTCTTTTTTCCAAAATACTTGTGGGTGCCAGAGTCGGATTAAGCCTCGATGAGGGAATCACACTCGTGACCTGGTCGAGCTTTTTAATATTGATAGCGGCTGTGATAGGAACACTTACGGAGCAACGAGAGACTCGGATGAAGAACCTCTACGGCGCTTATATAGGAGTCCTGGAAATCCTGCTCAAGTATCTTGAAGTTGCTGATGAAGAGAAACCCAGGTCCGTGCGGATCGCACACATGGCTGGGAAGATGGCGGCAGTTGCAGGCCTGGACAGACGCCAGGTGGAAAACATCAAATCTGCCGCACTCCTTTTTGAGGCTGGGAATTTGCGGTCGAACCTTCCTCTTTTCGACGAAATCTCCGATTTTATGGAAGCTGAGAGAAAGATCGCTAAGTCTCCTTTTGGAGACAGGGAGACGGTCCTTCTCCAGACCACAACTTCTCTTCTAAAGGAAGTTGAACCAATCCTTTCCAATTATTATCAATATTATGTCCAGGATGCCGACAATCTGGATAAGAGCCTCAGCGAAATTCCTGTGGGCAGCAGCATCCTTGCTCTCGCAGATATCTATGACCGGATCGAGAACAAGGCTCCTCCCTTCCACGATCTCGAAGAGTACAGTTCACTCAAAAACATCCTGTCTCTTTCGGGACGTTCTTTTCATGAAGCGGCCGTCAATGCCCTGCAGATCGTGGTCTCATCTTGATTGAGCCGGATAAGGCAAGGTTTCCTTGCGGACCTCATCCTTGTCGATGACAATCCCCTGAAGAACCTCAAATATCTGTATTCCACTGGAGTCGAAGAGATGAACAACGGCAAAATGGTCCACAGAGGTGGCGTGCAGTGGACCATCAAGGACGGATTCGTCTACCATGCACCCACAATACTGGAAGATGTGAAAAACATCGTGGAACAAGCCAGATCAACTTACTGACCTGGCCTATTCATAAAAAATGTCGATACTATGTTCAAGAAAAGCAGTATCAAACATTTTCATTTTTTCAGTCAATCACCTTGACATTTTCGTTTTCAAAGTACTTTCTATTCATAATCGACATTTTTTACCCTTCGGGCGCCGACCCAACCTACCCGCTGATCTCATTACAAAGCCTTCGTTGTAGCCTACTCGTGGTAGATCACTACAGCTTCGTGGGCCACTGCCTCGCCTTTGCGACCTTAATATTAGGGTGGGGCGGGTCGGATCGTGAATAATCCAGACTCATTACCACTAAT
>CAZIMJ010000205.1:0-7608 GCA_964540205.1 uncultured Eubacteriales bacterium
GAGAATGATAGTCTGTCCCATAAAAGAGATCTAAGACACAATCCTGTTTTGAGACAACACCGAATAAACCACCCATATAGTCCTCCTTAGTCTTTAAAAAAGAAACCTGAACTATTCATAAAAAACGTCGATGCTTTTTTACTTCAACAATGTCAGAAACGTATCCTGACATTGTTGAAAAAACTTTTCAAGAAGAATCTTTTTATATTCATCGACGTTTTTTACCCTTCGGGCGAACCGATCTTACTACGTCTGCTTCATTGCGCCCCGGGTTAGGTTGGGACGGCTCGCGGTATAATAATACAGCTTCTTGGGCCAACGCCTCGCATCTGCAGCAACCTCGGTTCGAGAATAATCCAGGTTAAAATGACAAAAATCGAAATGGGATTCAAGAAAATTGTCGGAAAAGGGATAAAAAAAATTGTTTCTTTTTTTTGTGCCGTAAAAGCTTTAAAATAAAAAAAGAGGCTAAAAAAGGGATATGGAAGAAAAGAAAAAAGTTATACTCGCAGGGATTATTTTTATTGTATTGATCGCTCTGGCTATCGCTATTTATTATTTTTTCATTCTGGATAGGGGCGGAGAACAACCGATAGCTGATGAGGTTGTGGAACAGGCAGTGCCTTCAGCCTCAGAAGAAGAGGAGAAAGCTGCGGAGACAGAGGCGGTGGAACCCCTCCAGGTTGATCTGAACGAAAGCGATCCAGTCATCCGCGACCTGATCAAAGGGATCACATCAAGTCCCCAACTTACAAAATGGGCCAAGACGGATGATCTAGTCCTGAAGTTCGTGGCTGGAGTAGACAATATCGCCAATGGCCAAAGTCCTCGCTCCCAAGTTGATTTTTTTACTCTCATGGAGGGATTTCATGTGGTTGAAAGAAACGGCCGCACGTATATGGATCCCGCCTCCTATGACCGATACAACTCCGTTGCCGAAGGTTTCGATTCTTTGGACACAGAAGCCACAGTCAGACTTTACAAGCAGCTGAAACCGGTCATTCAGGAGGCGTATAAAGACCTGGGGTATCCGGATGCGGATTTTCAGGACACTCTAATCCGGGCTTTTGTGGAGCTTCTCAAGGTTCCCGTAGTGAAAGACATCCTTCTCGAGGAAAAGATCATATCCTATGCGATGGTGGATCCTGAGCTTGAACGCTTGAGTCAATCGCAGAAGCATCTCCTTCGTATGGGACCGGAAAATATCTTGAGGATCCAGTCCAAACTGCGTGAGCTAGCTCAGGCTCTTGGAATAGCGAGCAGTAAACTTCCCCGATAAAAAACAAAATCAAAGAAACGAGTTATTCCCTCGGAAGATGGATCTGCCTGCAGACCTCACGGGCCACTCTGTCTAAGGAAAAATAATCCATTAGGCCCTCCCACTTTTTCTGTAGGTTGCACAGATCTTGAAATGAGTTCGTTTTGGAATTAAGGCCTTTATGGGCCAGAGAGATATTTTCCAGACATTCTGAGGCCGCCTTGTCTTCACCCTGACTAAGGTAATCGATGGCGAGCATCTGGTTGGACCAAAACACCTTCTCTTCCAGGTCCTCTTTCAAGAATTCGCCGGGATAAGGATCGAGATCATCGGCTGAGACTCTCACCATATCCTGGACGTCTTGTTGGGAGTCCAACTTGTTTTTTTCAAAGACAAAACGAAGAATGTCTTCACGCACCCTTCGCCATACAGGGTAGGTTTTTTGGGGGGGGTCATGTTTGATCGAGAGGGTTTTATCCAGATAAGTTTTGAACCCAAACATCCTAGCATTGATGAGAAAATCAATATCTTCTCCCCTGGGAATCGAAGGATCAAAGGGAATGAGCCTAGATAGGTCGCGATGAATGACCAGATTTCCACCAAAAGCAAAAGGCGTCACTTTAAGGCGTGGCTCTTTCTCGATGATCTCTGCGAACGCACGGTTCATACAGTCGAATTTATCCCAGTACGTCATCCAATGCAAAAATTCTTTGTGGAGGAAATAATCTTCGTCAGGATTTATGTAAAAACCTGCAACCGCAAGCACTCTGTCATCCCCAACAATTCGGCCAATGTGTTCCCGTGACTTGTCCATGAACTGGGGATCTTCGAATATTTCATCGTCATCGATGAGAACGGATACTTCCGAACCCATAAGATGGGGCACGAACACACACAGGTTTCTCACGTTGGAGTAACCATCCAGCTGCAGGAGAGGGATGAGATCGTCACGGTCGTTCTGTGCCAAGTGTGTATGGATGTGCTTTAATCGAGCGTAAGAGAAGAGATGTGTGGGAACAGCGGAATGTGTTTCTTTGATGATGACCTCCAGCCGATCTTCCACTTCTTCCTGGATGTCCTCTGCTGTCGCCACACCGAGTATGACTAAGTCAAAGTTTTTATTTTCGAGAATAGTCAGGCTTTCCAAAGCGCGGCGCAGTGTTCCTTCACCATCCAAATGCGTGGGGTGGTCGTACACAGAATCCGTGCTCTTCCATCCTTCTTCTTTTTTCCTTCCCCAATAGCTGGGGATTACCATGGTTGTTTTCATCGATATCTCCTACCTGAATTATTCATAAAATCTGCTGCCAAATTTACACTCTAAAAGAACTTATTATCTAATTGGCAGCATCTTTTACCCTTCGGGCGAGCTGATCTCACTACAAAGCCTTCGTTGTAGCCCACTCGCGGTAGTTCACTACAGCGTCGTGGGCCACTGCCTCCACCTTAATGTTAGGGTGGGGTGGGTTGGCCTCAACTCGTGAATAATCCAGGTTAAATCATGCATTATAATGCGACTTGGGAGGCGTCTTCATCATATCCTCCAGAATGCCCTCCAAAACTTCGACACCCTTTGCCCAGGCGTATTTCTCCTCAACGAGTTTTCTTCCAGCTTGGCGGATCCTTTCATACTGCTCTCTGTCTTTCAGAAGCTTTTCTATGCTCACAGCGAAGTCCTCTGGATCGTCGGTGATAATGATATTCTCGCCGTTTTTGCTGGGAATACCCTCTGCCCCGAGGGACGTGGACACGATCGGCCTGCCCACTGCCATCGCTTCCAGGATCTTCCCTCGGAATCCGCCTCCCAACCGGACTGGACAGATAAAAATCTGCCCCTCTCGGATGTAGGGGGCTACATCATCCACTCTGCCAGTGACCGTTATGGACTCGTCTTGGGTCAGATTTTGTATTTCCGGTGGGGGAGCTTGCCCCACGATGATGAATTTCAACTTGGGACAAATAGCTTTCACTTTTGACCATATCTCTTGGTGAAAATAGAGCACGGCATCCACATTCGGGTAATGAAGATAATTCCCAACAAAAACGACACTCTGTTCCCCCTCACCGGGATCCGAATATGGGAAGTGTTCCACATCTACTCCATGAGGGACGATAGCGATGTCCAGGTCAGGGCGGATAGCCAGGAGCTCGTCCCTTCCTTGAGGAGTGAGCGTGAGGACTTTGTCAGCTTGGGCATACATATCAAATTCATATTTCTTTAGTCCTTTCAGGTTGATGAGCTCTCTAAGCTTTTTCCTTCCCCACTTGTGAAAACGGTAGTCTTTAAGACGAGCTAGATAATAACATTCATGGACTGAAATGATTCGACGGACTGGCGGAAGAAGAGGGTTCTTGTGGATGAACCGCCCCATCACCGAGTATTCCCCGATGACAAAGTCATAGTGGTCTTTAGCGACCATGTCGGCGATCGCTTTGGACATCTCGGGAGAATCGTGGACCCGGAGAAAATAATGGGGAACAGGGGAAAAGAAAAAATCCTTTGCAGTCTTTAACGGAGAGCGTTTCGGAGGAAGAGGGATGAGTTTCAGATCGTAGCAATATCCTTCCACAGAGGAGATGTATTTCTCATCTCCCTCCCGGGAAAATGCAGCCAGGGAGACGAGATGGTTTTTAGACAGGTGCTTTAAGCGGTTGTATATGATGATGGGGCCTCCAATCACCTTTGAGTGAGGAAATTCTTTGCACATCAATAATATTTTCATTTCGATTCCTATTGCTCTATTTTGAGGTTGATGAGGTCCTGGATCTCCTTGATGATCTCTTTGACTGTGGTCTCTACGATGATTTCTCCCTTTTCCCTAGTCGCCAGAGTCGGGTCTCCCCATATTCCCGTGGGGCTGTAATGGCCAGATCCTTCCGGGTCTCTCGTCAATCCTCTTCTGTTGGGCCTTGCGTCATAATCCTTGACGGCTTTACTCATGTCGACAGACTCTGGAGAGATGTAGAGCATCATGGATGTCTCTCCTTCATCAGCATGAGTTCCTCCTTGCTGTTTCAAGTATCCAGATGGGATTTTTTTGTCAGCTTCCAGGATATTGAGATAACGAAGGATCACACCTTTTCTCTTGAGCTCTTCCGCCGCACTCTCAAGGGGACGGAGTGTGGAGACTCCTGTATTGAGAATGTAGAACTTTCGAATTCCGTAGCCATGCATAGACATGCAGATATCAATAACAAGGTTTGTGAACGTATCGGCCTTAAGGGATACAGAGCCTGGATATTCGAGGAAGGCAGGGTAGTAGCCATACTGAAGAGTGGGGAGGACAGCCACAGGGACTTCGTGAATGACCCGGTCCTTGAGGTATTCAGCCATGAGGTAATCATTCTTTAGCAGAAGATGTGGCCCATGCTCTTTGGTCCTTGCCCCCAGCGCTATGAGGACCACCTCGTAGGTCTTTAGAACCTTTTCCGCCTCCAACCATGTCAGATCCTCTATGTTCACAGATGGCCTTTTTTGTTCTGTAAATGCGGGGTTAAGAACGACTAGGATCAGAAATACTAAACATGTTCGTTTCATTTGGTTGCCTCTTTCACGCTTGGAATAAAAGTCTCTTGATGCTGCCTTTTTATTTTAATCCCTTAACCTTTCCAATGGAAAGGATTTTTCCGGGAAAAATCAGGAGTGAGTGATTCCTCAAGTGCTGATGGCTCAGACTGGAAGAAGATTGTCTTGAATCCGAGGCTTTGGGCTCTATCCAATACCCGGGAATATTCTTTAACCGTAAGTTTTCTTTTGTACTCTGGTGGGGCATTGAAACAGGGCTGATACTGGCTCATGAGGCTCAAACACACGGATGTAGACAGGTTCTGCGCTATCCAATCCAGTATATTGAGGGAATCCTCGGTATGGCCAGGAAGGACCAAATGTCGGATGATAAGCCCCTCCTTAGCTACACCCTCCTCTTCCAGGACAAGAATGGGTTTTTGCATGTACATCTCGCTTACTGTTGAGTGAGTGTATGCGAAATAATCAGAGACTCCCGACAGGCTTTTGGCCAGGTCGTTGGAAAAAAACTTGATATCTGGCAGATAGATGTCAACAATTCCCTCTAAATATCTGATGATGCTGGCCTTTTCGTATCCGTTGGAGTTGTAGACGATCGGCAGCCGGAGTCCTTTGAGGGTGGCGATTCGGATGGCATTGAGGATCGGCAGGATCACATGAGTAGGGGAGACCAAGTTGATATTGAGAGCACCCTTGGCCTGAAGGCTCAATATCCTATCGGCCAGCTCTTCAGCGGATACAAGCTCTCCTGAGTTTTCCCAGCTCAATTGATAGTTTTGGCAAAATACACACTTGAGGTGGCAACCTGAAAAAAAGACAGTTCCGGACCCACGTGAACGCACTGGCGCTCTCTCTCCTTGGCAATTCTCGATGCCGCTCAGAACAGGCTCTTCTCCATAATGCAGAATAGCATGGGAGATTGAGGCAAGACTTCCACTTTTGCAGAATCCCAACTCTCCCTTGGCTCGGTTTACACCACATTCTCTCGGGCACAACCTGCACTCTTTTTCATGGCTGGCAAGATTTTCCAAGGCCTCTTCTAGTCGTCTAATTTTCGTTTCGAGATGTATGCCTTTGGATTGAGCGTGCATTGGCACCTGTGGGTTTTAAATGAGGTATTTGATGACGAAGAATCCCCCTAAGAGAAGGATGAAGAAGGCCCAACCTAGAATATTAAAATATTTGTCGATAAATACCTTTATCGATGGGCCGAATTTCCAGAAGAGTGCGGCCACGCCAAAAAAACGGATGGAGCGGCTTATGGTGGAGGCGAGGACAAAAAGCGGAAAATTCATCTTGAACACGCCTGAGGCAATGGTGAAGATCTTGTAGGGGATGGGCGTAAGTCCTGCAAGAAAAACATATAGAAAACCCTGCTCCTGATAATGGCCTATAACATACTGGAATTTATCTGCTGAAAATCCTGGTACATACTCAAAGAAAAAGGAACTGACAGCATCCCACAGCCCGTATCCGATCAAGTACCCCACCATACCTCCCAATACAGAAGCCACAGATGCGATGAACGCAAATCTCCAGGACTTTTTGATCGCTCCCAAACAGAGAGCGATCAACAGGGGGTCGGGGGGAATGGGAAAGGCGGAGCTTTCTGCAAAGGCAAGAAGAAACAGGGCCAGAGGGCCGTAGGGTGTCTCTGCCCAGTGAAGGACCCAATCATAAAGTTTCTTAAAGAATCTCATCGTTTAAAGAGTGAAATATATTCTGAAAGCCTGCATTTTCGACTGAGGCGTAGTCAGTTTTATCTGTGTGAAGAGGCGTAACTGTGATGTACCCTTCTTTGATGACCTTGACGTCGCTGTTTTTTTCACCAATGGCTCTGGGTTGTCCGGTTCCGATCCAGAAGTATGTACGATTTCTTGGATCGGTCTTTTCGATGATCTTAGGGTTGTATCTCTTCTGTCCGAGTTTGACAACCTTGATTCCTCTGACAGGAGGGGGGGGGATGTTGATGTTTAATGTAATGCCCTCTTCGGGGGGGGTTTTCAGGATCTTTTTGATCAATATGAGTGCGATTTTGATGGCATTTTCGTAGTGAAAAATATTTTCTGCATCATGAAGGATGGATAGAGCTACGCTAGGAATTTGAAGAAAAGTGCCCTGGAGTGCTCCTGCAACGGTTCCGGAATAGGCGGTATCTTGTTGACCGAGGTTCGGCCCGGGGTTGAGGCCGGAGATCAGGAGGTCAGGTTTGCGTGGAAGCAATTTTTGTACGGCCATGTATACACAATCTGCTGGCGTCCCGTCTATGGCGTAGATATTCTTTCGAACTTCTTTGACTCTTAGAGGTTTGTGAAGACTCAGGGCGAGAGAGGTGGCGCTCATCTCTCGGTCGGGCGCGACGATATAAACCTGCGCAAAGTCTTTGAGAGCCCGGGCAAGGACCTCTAATCCTTCTGAAAAGAATCCGTCGTCGTTCGTCAGAAGGATCATCGGTTTGTCTGTGTCCAGTTTTGACGTCGTCATTTTGGTAAACTTTTAGAATTATAAACATGCATTTTAACATTCCAACCATAAATTGAAAACAATTTTATGACATCGTAAGTATCCTTAAAACCGTGATGGCATGAAATTACATTGCGTTATTGAGTGTCCCAATTGTGTGGTGGAGAAAACCGTGAGAAGGGCTGGACGGGGATGGTGCATCTCCCAAAGGGAGATGTAAGGGAAGCCCGGAACCGATCGAAGTTTCCTCTCTGGGGAAACTGAGTGTGTTTTCGAAATCACCAATTGGAACTTTCGGAACGCCATTCATCATGGTTTTGGAGATACTTCCTTTGGGCTAAGACTTAAATCACACCTGCTT
>CAZIMJ010000206.1:0-3800 GCA_964540205.1 uncultured Eubacteriales bacterium
GTTTACCATTGTACTAGGATTTCAGCTTACCATTTCCAACCGTCTTCTCTCACCCTCAGAAGCCAGAGCCCACCGCATCTCTGCCTTATCCAGAGGGGCTCCCCTCGGCCCCTGACGTTTCACCTTCGTCCCATCGGCCATCAAAAACTTGAAGTCCCGGTGCTTATAGCAAGGCCATTGACCGTAGTCCTCAGCCAGTTCTTTTATACATCTGTGCAAAGTACTCTTGCCCGGAGCCCATCCCTTAATCCTTCTCACTTCTTTCTCCGCCATGCGGTAGGAAAGATGAATCGCTTGTCCCACCACCGCCTCCAACGCTTCTCTCTGATATTGCTTATAGGGAAGAATCGAGAGCTTCTCTACCAACGGAGGAAAGACCTTTTCTGTTTGCCGGTCAAGGAGCTGAGCCAGCCTGTAGCGGATCGGGCCGAAAGAAGTGATAAACTTACGAGCCCGGGGCTGATGGCCATGCCTGTAATACCTATCGGGATAACTGGATATATACTCTTGTATCGCTCTCTCTTCCAAAGCGCTAAGAATCGCTCTCACAATAGTTTTCATCAATGTGTTTTGATCTTCCTGAAGACCTCGCAAAATTCCGTTGATTGTGAGATCACTTTCTGGTATTTTGTAGGAAAGGGCGATCTTGATTTCGAGTTCGTCCATCGGGCTACACCTCCATTGTTTTGGATAACCTCTTTTGAAGGTTGTAGCCCTTCTTTTATATTCATGTCAATCTTTTCCCGTCACTTTGGGACAAACTCTAACGTTTTATTTTATTTATTGTTTTGAGAAAATTTTCTGCATATTTAGATAATAGATAGAACCGTCCCCTTTTCGTTGAGGGATGATTGAAGATAGGGGCGGCTCTTTCTTGTGCAAAAAGAACCGCCCTCTTTATGCAGGAAGTAAAAATAAATAGATTGGTATCAAACTAAATGTTATCGCACACTAAATCATCTATAACGCGCATCTATTTTAAACGTTAGCAGGTCGGGCAGCATCCACCAGTGGGACAGGCGCCGCCTGAACTGCTAGGAGTCGTAGACAAACCCATCCGGAAGCTGAAAGAACCCATCGTCTTTTCGACATCCGTGGATCCGCACTTCTCACACTTGAGCTCGGCTTTGTCGGAGGTTACGCCCACCAACAGGTCGAATACGTTTTGGCATTTCTTGCAGCGATATGAATAAATAGGCATTATTATCTCCTTATCACTTGAGCATCACACCTAAATCTGGCTTGACGGCATCATCTGCATTTATTATAATTGCCATTAGCAACTATTGTCAAGGAGAAATATATTGAGTGAAATAAGCCTTGTTGATATCCTTGCAGAGCTCAAAAAAGAGTATGTGGCCAATGAAGAGAAAATAAGGAGATTTCTGGATCTATCGGAAGCTGAATTCAATGGTCTCCTCTGTTTGAATAAGGGCGAAAAGATCACATGTCAGGAATTTTCCGAGCTGATGAACTTGTCTGTTTCCAGAGGGAGTCGTGTGATCGACAAGTTATTCGAAAAAGGCTATCTCGATCGTGTTGATTGCTCCGAAGACAGACGTTGCAAACATGTAAAACTCACAAAGAATGGGGCCACAATCCGTCGAAAAATCGACAGTCACAGACAAGATTGCGAACAAAAACTAGCTGCGGATTGCTCAGAACAAAAACTTGCGATGCTGAAAAGGGAATTGAGGCGATTGATCGTCAAGTACTGAGCGATTCTTATAAGAACTTCAGAATTAGCATATGTGATCTCATTATTACAAGACTTCAAAAGTCAGTGATGCCCAATAGCTCTCCAAATCGTGGATTCGCTTTTTTACCCAATTCTCCTCATGTTGATTGCTGATTGGGTTTGATCCCCGAGATTTTTTTCGTTTTCCTCACTTCAGATCGTTGGCCCGACTTTGAGAAGCTCTTTGGAGTTAGGGGCGCCTGCGGAGGTTGCTGGTGCATGTGGTGGCGCATCAAGCGGTCTGAGTTTGAGAAAGAGAAAGGCGAAGGGAACAAGAACGCCATGAAAGCCCTTGTCAGGTCTGGCACAATCCCAGAAATTCTCGCTTATGATGGGAAAAAGCCTGTTGCCTGGTGCTCTGTGGCGCCAAGAGAAGAATTTTCTGTGCTGGCTCGGTCAAGAATACTTGCTCCGTTAGATGATCTTTCTGTCTGGTCTGTGGTGCGCTTTTTTGTGGAGAAGGATTACCGCAATAAGGGAGTCACTGTGCAGTTATTAGAAACCGCGATCGAGTACGTCAAAGAAAATGGCGGCAAGATTGTCGAAGGATATCCCATCGAACCCAAAAAGAAACCCTGGCCGGCTGTTTTTAAATTCATCCGCTTGGTACCAGTGATCTCCACCGGGAATTTTGCTGTGACATTTTTCCACGATTTATGCCATAATGGTGCCCCATGAGACGCAAAATAGAGATTGGGCTTCTCGTTGTTATCGTAGGCGCAGCTTTAGCTGCCCTCATACTGACCGATGGTGGCAAATCCCTAGAGAAGAGTCATCCTGGGTTATCGATCGATGAGATCACTGTTCGAAACGTGACAAAAGGGACTATAAGATACGAGATTAAGCCTGCCAATTCATTCAAGGAGCCTGAGAAGAAATCGATTAAGCCTGGAAATATGCACCGCTACACTAGCAAAGTGACCTTGGATGTCACTTATGAGCGGGTCGGCCGGGATGTGACCAGACATCTCGCTCCAGGGACACCATATGCTTTTCGCTATGATGAAAACAATCTTGTTCACCTTTATGAGGGATCCCATGGCCGAGGCGATGTTGAAGATCTAGCCCCTTATTTGGCGACACCGAGGGAAGTCGTGGAGAAAATGCTGCAGATGGCCAAAGTTGACGGTAGCGATGTTCTTTACGATCTCGGTTGTGGCGATGGCCGGATCGTGATCACAGCGGCAAAAAAGTACGGAGCCAGGGGAGTGGGTGTCGACATCGATCCTGAGCGGATCAGAGAATCCCTAAGGGGAGCCCGAGAGGCTGGTGTGGAGAAGCTTGTCGAGTTTCGTTTTGAGGATGCCACGAAAACAGACCTTTCAGAAGCGACGGTCTTGGCTTTGTATCTGCTGCCTGAATCCAATGCACTGCTGCGGCCGAAATTCGAGAAGCAGCTCAAGCCGGGAACATACGTAGTCACCCACAACTACAGAATCCCGGGATGGGAAGATAAAGAGATCGATGCCGTGTCCATGGGGGACCTGCGTGGGAAAAACCACACCATCTTCCTTTACCGAAGATAAAAGGGAACATGCTTCATATTTCTAATGTAGGGTCAGTCCTCCGTGCAGACCGTTTGAGAAACGGTCCCTACAAATAAAGGGGACAGTCCCCTTTTCTCAATACCCCTGGAAAAAGGTGACAGCCCCCTTTTTGTTCAGAAGGGCACAGGTTTTGTTCGTATCCGAACACTCCCACCTCTTAAAGAGCGCTGCTCTCTCTGGCATTCAGAGGGCCTGTTGTGGCATGTTAATTGCGATAAAGATCTAACAACTTATTGGAGTCTTTGAATTAAAGGAGAGGTGCATGCGCATGGACAAAACAGGCCGTAAAAAATGTTTACAAATACCAGAAAAAACTTGTCTTCCGATTATTTTTGTTTTGTTACTCGCTATAGGGATTTCTGCTCAGGACAAAGAGCCTTAACGCTAATCTGAATTGACCCACCCATACTCACAAAAAGTGACCCACCAATAAACTGCTCACCATTTTTGACCCCCCATTAGGGATTGGCATTGTGGCAGAAGAGAGAATAGGTTTATGGTTTCTTGTGGAGGGA
>CAZIMJ010000207.1:0-48074 GCA_964540205.1 uncultured Eubacteriales bacterium
CGACATTTTATACCCTTCGGGCGCCCACCCAACATAACCCGAAGAACTCACTACAAAGCCTACGTTCTAGCCCACTCGCGGTAGTTAACTACCGACACGACCTAACCAACAAAGCATCGTGGGACACTTCCACAACCTTGATGTTAGGGTGGGGTGGGTGGGCCTCAACTCGTGAATAATCCAGATTAGTGCGGAAAATCTGAAAAAATGTGTTTTTTTTAATAAAAATCGGGATTTTTCGAGAAAAATATTGATTTTTTTTTCAAGTCGTGTATAATAGAATTAAGTCTTATTTTTGCTGGCTGGGTAAGGCTTCATCATACCCTCCTTCATTATCCCCTTTTTGCTTATTTTCCCAATACCCAACAGCCAGCATTCTCTTATTTCTCCCAATTTTTTAAGCAAAACAAGATGTGTGTTGTGAGGAGGATTCCTGGGATTACAAAGCTATAGCCTTATTCTTTTGTGTGTCGAATCCGCTCAAAGCCGGATACACCGATAAACGCAAGCTTTTCTTCTTTTTCGATCTCATCGAACAGTAGGTTCAGCCCTAGGACATCACTAGCTATATGGCCCGCGATGATCATGTTCAAGTTCGCTTTCTTAGCGTTTTCAAGATGCTCTTCACTGAAGTGCATCCCCACCAGCGTGCTTACTCCGCTGTTGGCAAATTTCTCGAATATCTCTTTGGAGCCTTCGGTCCCCCCGGTCATATCTATGAAGATCTTCCCGCATTTGTTGTTTTCCACACCACTGACGATCTTGGGAGGCACTTGCAATTTTATGGATTTTTTGTACTCAGGAATTGCCTTCAGGAGCTGCAAAACATCCTTCAGCCTGTATGGTTTTTCTTTATCAATGGTCTTTTTTAAATAATTGGCCACACAATTATCCGCAGGAGTATGGATACACATCATCGGAATCCCAAGCACTTTTGCGGCATCCACGGCTCTTGTATGGTTGACCGGCAGGAGCCGTCTTTCCACTTCGCAGATTCTCTTCTCCATGAGTTGTTCAGCGACGCTTATGCTTATCCCGTAATGGGCAAGAAGGTCGGCTTGCAGCCACATAACTTCATAGAGCCGAGCAAGCGCAAATCCTTCGGGATGATGGGAGACAAGCAGGTCGATTTGTCCCTTTCTCTCTTTGTTCAGTAGGTGGGTTAGAAGGATTTCCCCCACTTGCATATCTATTCCGATGATGATCTTCCGGATCTCTAGGTTTTTATCTCCATTAAGGATGCGCGTATCGGCGTAAGGATTAAACAGCCTGTCTTTATCAAAGAATTCGAGCTCTTCCTTTTCGAGCTTTTCAAATTTTTCCTTCTCTTCTTTTAAGATCTTCTTAACATCATTTTTGCCTCTCAGGTCGTTGTTTATCCCTGTTTCCACGGCTTTTCTGTATAACTTATCAAGTTTCATAGGGCTCTCCTTCTTTGTCTTTGTCCTTTCCTTCCATCTATGTCAGATTGGATCGGTCAATCAAGGTGTTTATCTTATTACAAATTTATCCAAAATCAAACAGAAACTTGAAGGATCCTCCATTGCTTAAAGCTTAATATAATGACCGAAAGTGATCCCTGGGTCAGCAAGGAATATCGAATCCTAGGCCAGGATTGCTGGTGGGGTAGAGGACCCCGTTGCGGATGAGAACTGCGCCTTCACAGGGATCATTCAAAAGATCCAGATGTCCATCCAGGTCGGCATAAAAGACATTCGGCTGGGCGAGAGCGAAATGAAGGCCTGCGGCGATGCTTATAGCGGACTCATCCATGCATCCGACCATGACCTCCAACCCCGCTGACCGTGCTACGGCATTGATCTGGCGGGAGACTGCGATTCCCCCGACTTTCATCAGTTTGATGTTCACCATGTCCACAAGGTCCCTGCGCGCAAGACGGAAGGCATCTCTCAGGGTTATAAGGCTTTCATCTGCCATAATGGGTATTTTTACGCTTGATGTGATCTGTCCCAAAAGGTCTGGATGACCTGTTGGAGTAGGTTGCTCGATCAATTCAAGTCGACATGCTCGTGTTTTTTCCACAAATTGGAGAGTCTGCTCGAGATTAAAACCTTGGTTGGCGTCAAAACGTAATTCAATATGGGTTCCCACAGCCTCTCGTACCTTCCGCACACGGATGATATCTTCGTTCACATCTTTTCCGCCCTTAATCTTTAGGCATTTAAAACCCTGGGTGATCCATGCTTTGGCACGGTCCACCGTTTCTTTTTCAGGCAGTATTCCTATGGTGACGCTTGTCTTTATTCGATCTCTAAAACCACCCAGTAATTTCCAGAGCGGAAGTCCGCTGACTTTACCGACAATATCATGAAACGCCATATCCAAAGCCGCAAGCGTGGAAGATTGAGAACCCAACTGTGAAGCCAATCGCTCAAGAAGTAAGGCCCTGCGCAGAGGGTCTGAGCCTTTTATGGAAGGATAAACAATCTCTCTGATGGCTTTCAGCACTGACTCTGGTGTTTCTCCGGTGATCTGAAGGTCGGGTGCAGCACAGCCAAATCCGGTGATTTTGGTGTTTGTCTCCACGCGCAGAAATACATTTGTCGCTGTTTCGATGGTTTCGTAGGCGATAGTGTAGGGTTCTTTCAAGCGCATGGAAACGGGCCAGGCCTCGATTTTTGTAATTTTCATCTCGCTTCCATCAGAGCCTCTTGTGGTGGATTTCATCCAGACTCATGATTTTTAGATCCTCAATGAATTCCACAAGATGCTTGATCATGATCTCCCATATCTTTTCCCCTTTCTTTCGGCTTGCTTTAGTCGGGTCTCCCAAAACTCCAGTCGTCGAGATTTTAGAGACTCGAGCGTACCATTCGACACTCCTTTTTGAGCTGAAATTGAGGTATTTGCTCGAGAATCGGGGAATGAATTTGCTCGCTTTATCTCTCTTGACCAGATGAGGCCGGTTGGCCAGTGCAGTGCTTGTTTCCACTTCGCCGGCATGGACATCATTGGGCGTCTCGGTCAAGGCTTCGATGTCCTTTTCGCTGGTTTCACCCGTTTCAACACAGGTAAAGATGTGTGCATCACGGTTTATCATCTGTGCGCCAAACTGGAGTGCGGGAATATTGCCTCCATGGCCGTTTATAATCACGAGTTTTGTCACGCCGTGTCTAGCTGCACTCATTCCGATTTCATAGACAAGTTGAGCGAGCGTCTTTGGGCTGATGCTGAGAGTTCCACTGAAATCTTCGTGATGATAAGATACGCCGTAAGGAATAAGCGGGAGTACAAGAGGTTTTGGATCAGTGCAAGCCTCAGCAACATGCTGTGCAAGGTATTTCGCGTCAAAGGCATCGGTGTCGAGAGGCAAATGTGGTCCATGCTGTTCCGTGGAACCTACAGGTAGCAAGGCAATATCCACCTCTTTGAACCGGGCTTGAACCTCTGGCCAAGTCATCTCTGCCAAAAGATAAGATGCACTTTGTGCGTTTTTGAGTTTTGGCGAGGATTTCACGTTTTTAGCTCTGTCTTCAGGTGATTCAAAAGGATAAGGCGTCAGAAGTTCCGGTGCATTCATTAGGTCATAGTCTATCCAGATTCGGCCCTGTCGCCTGGAAATCCCATCAGCATGTTTCAGGAAAATTGGGAAGAGAGGCTTGCGGAGGTCGACGGGAATGCCACGGATCGGGGATTTTTCATTATCGATACGGATCTTCATGATTTCTGGCTGTGGTTGTTGTCGCTTT
Source organism: uncultured Eubacteriales bacterium (assembly GCA_964540205.1). GTDB lineage: Bacteria > Acidobacteriota > Aminicenantia > Aminicenantales > Aminicenantaceae > WTAW01. The sequence goes on from CAZIMJ010000207.1 coordinate 3,711, forward strand.
CCCTTTGCGGATTTCTGTACAAATCCTTTTTCTGAAAGGAGGTAAAAAAGATGCTGTGCAGCCGCAGATTCTTGATGGACACCCTTTTCTGCCAATGCTTCCAAACAATCCTTGATCTGTTTGGGGGTGTAGCCGCAGCTAGTGGGGTCGCCGTCTAAAGCTTTCAATATCCCGACGATTCTGCGGCATTTTTCACACTTCCCGCACGGAAAGACGCGATCGCCCCTGATATGGGTGGCATGGCAGGACGTTTGGTGTCGTTGGAGAAATGGATACCTCTGATACAAGATCTTCTCGATGAGGATCTCTGAGAGCGGCCGGAGAATGGAAAATTGACTGATGTCCCATCCTTTTTGGTAGTAATAACGAGTGAGCGTATTGTCGAAATAACGACTCTGATCGAAGAGCCCGTTGTAATGAGTAATCCCCTGGTGTGACGATCTGTTTGTGGAATCAAATTCATCGCCGATGACAATTCGCCCGATCCCTTTCTTCTTAAGAAGAGGAAGGGCACCAAAAAGAAATACTGCCACTGTCCAAAGGCGGATCGGGTAATCATCTGAGCGAATCCTGGAAAAATCTTGTCTCACAAAGGGCATATGCCTTAACATCCAGGAATAAAGTCTGTCTGAGTTCGTCCAAACCCTGGCTGTTTCGGGGTAGGTGGCTTTTAAGTATCGGTATCCGTTGAGCGCTGTGTACCAATGCCTTCCCGATTCATTGATGAAGATGGGATGGGTCTCCTTTCCGATCTCCTTCAAAAGGCCGAAGCTCAGGAGACTGTCCTTTCCACCACTGGAAAGAACGGCATGTTTGGATTTATCCCCTCTCCAAAAGGAGGATTTTGTTCTCTGCTCTGTCCGGGATGGGAACTCAAGGCTTGCTTGAAGATAGTTGTCTTTCTTTACAAAAGGGAGGATGGAAGCCTCTCCGAGAAGGAAAGGGTTTGGCCGGAGGAATTTCATCACGTAGATCTCGCGTGCCGTGTTCACCATCATATCTTCGATGAAGCGTATGTCCTCTTTGTCTAAACGGTCGTGGAAGACGATCTTTTCACAGAAGAGGCCGTAATTTATTGCCACCTGTGCGGCGATCATGCTGGCAAGGTTGAGTGAGGCCCGGTCTTTTGGGTTAAAGACGTCTTCTTCGAAACGGTATATGAGGTTAAAAACAGAATTTCCCTCCTCGGTTCTTACTGAATAGGGAGAAATCAGCCTATTCGACCTTACTTCGACGGGACCGACTTCCAATTTTTGGATCACTTTGAGTGTGCGGAGTGGATCCTCCTGGGAAGACGCTGGCGTTTGTACTTTTTTTGCAGTGCTGGTTATGCTCATTCTCCTACTGTATTTATTATTCTTTTGGGCTTATGCTCCAAGGGATGATAGAATTTCTTGAATGATTTTATCCGCACCCTCTAAGAGAACATCCGCGGTTGGCCTTCCGATCTGGTGCTCGATCTCCTGACAGATCGAGGGAATCGAGTCGCTGGAAAGGTTCTCATGGTTGATCGTGACGGCGATCACAGGCTTTTCTGAAATGAGCTCTACAGCCTTGATCTGGATATCCAGTGGCTGGATCGGGTATCCGGGAAATCCATCGTAATCTTTACGGGCCGGAGCATGCTGCAGTATGATCACATCCGGACGACCCGCTGCCAATATTTCAAAGCCACCTGGGTAGGCGGGATTCATTAAACTTCCCTGTCCTTCGATAATGATCACATCGGGTCGGCGCTCATACCAGGCGGACCACACAGCATGTTCGATCTCCCCAGAGACAAAATCATTGATCAGAGAATCCATGATGATGCCGTAACTTACTCCCTGCATCCAGGCCGTCTGACCTGTCCCTATGATCTCTGTCCGGTGTCCGGCCGCGTTCAGAGTCTCGGTCAAAACCCAAGCTGTCGTGCGCTTGCCCACAGCGGAATCTGTACCGAGGACAGCCACTTTTAGGCTGTTAACCTGTTCTATCTTTCCGCTGAAAAAATGTAAAGCACTGCGAGGTGGCGGTTTTCTGACATCGCGAATGCGAACCTTATATTCTTGAGCATGCCGGTTCATCTCCTCATCCTCCGAGAGAAAATCATGGAGGCCAGAGTCGATGTTCAGCCCTGCTTGGATGGCTTCGATGACCGATGTGCGGTGTTCCGTGCTCAATCGACCTCCGTCGGGAGCCAATCCGATCACAAAATGAGTCGCATGCAGCCCTGTTGTCCGTGTGCTGTCCAGCGCTGCAGAGAGGTCTGGAAATATGGAGATTCCGTTGGGCCTGCCGTCTAAGATTACTCCTGAGTCGTTGAATGCACACGTTGAGTCAATGACCGAGAGAACCTGGTAGCGTTTTGTTCGGCGGACCAGACCGTGTGCGGTCTTGCCGTTGGGAGTTCCGAACGCTCCTTCACAGAAGATGATCGCGTTTCCTTCTGGAAAATCTGCCATCACTTCCTTCCTGTCAGGATGGCCACAAAGCGGTCATTTCCGAGATTCTCTTTTGTGTGCAGGTCAAGCAGGGCTATCAGGCCCGCGGTGGAGGCAGGGAGTATGTTCAAACCCTCCCTTTCACGGATGAGACGCGAGAAATTCATCATGTTCTTATCGCTGGCATAGGCGGCCCATCCCCGTGAGAGGCGAATGCTTTCGAGCGCATGGTCTCCGTCCAAAGACTGCCAGTTGATCAAGGGTTCATTGACTGATGTTTCGCGGATTTGTTCGGGTTTGAGGTCTGCACACTCGGGCATCTTTTTCAAGAAGGCAGAGATGATCGGATTTTTCCCGAACGATGACCCGGCGATCATACGGGGCATCTTGGATGTTTTTCCACGTCGATACAAGCTGACAAAACCCTTGTAGATGCCCGCAAGAGTTGTCCCGTTTGAGACCGGAACAGCCACGAAGCTGGGGGCGTCTCTGAGTTCGTCGTAGATTTCGTATGCGATTTCTCCATAAGCCCTCAGCTGCAAGACTGTGTTGGCTCCCCCGGGATTGGCGTCATAGACTTCATTGGATTCGGCATATTCCCGTGATACTATGACCGATTTTTCATAATCTCCTTCAATACGAATGATCTCTGCACCGTGATCACTCATTTCTTGGGCCCTTTTTGTGTGATAAGTTTCAGGAATATGGATAATGCAGCGAAGTCCCGCAAGACAGGAGGCAAACGCCATAGCCACACCGTAATTGCCACAAGTGGCCAACGTGATGGCGTCGAAGTCCCGCCTGACAGCATCACGAACTTGTGTGAACGCGATTCTATCCTTTTGGGTGCCCGTGGGATTTCCCCCTTCAAATTTGAGGTAGATCTGCCGGAATCCAACTTCCCTCTCGATGTTTCGGGCCCGGGCTAAGGACGTATCTCCCACTTCTGACTCAAAAATGTCTTCGTAGGCTTCCAGCCGTGTTTCAAGGTCCTGGGTTTTATCGGCGGCGATTCGTTTCTGTGTCTCCAGTTCTAGCTCAAAAGGAGTGATCTGTGAACTGGCATCATCAAGCAAGAAAAAACTCTGCATCTCTTCCTGAGGAGCGAAAGATGTTTTGGGAGCGATTTTTTCTTGATCCTGAGCTTGTGCTCCAGGATCGGAGTTTTTAACATTTTTTGGGGGTTCAGATTGTTTCATTGATTTTTTCCCGCCTGACTGCACTTATAGCATAGGTATGTTTGACAGTCAATCCACGAGTTGTTTGTGGCACTCATAAATTATTCCAGCCAAGGAGAAAGAGAGTAAGCTGTGTTTGACCTTTAAATCTTCTCTGTGTTATAAATTTGAGAAATGTTATCTGTCAAGCGTCCAACAGTGGCTTTGGAGAATTCGTTTTTATTCCCCAAAATACAGAAAAAGCCTAAGAGCCCGGGACGTACAGAATGATGAGTAAAAATGCGGAGGGAGTGATTCATGAAAAGATTTGATCTAAGAAAAACCATTGTCTTTTTCGGATGTGTTGTTTTTGTCGCATTCATCTTACAAGCCATTTCAGTTGAGCCTCCAGACGATCAGCTCATCGAGTTTGATGGATGTACGAGCATGCTCGTGGGGAAACTCGCGTCAGTCGATGGGTCGACTATGACGTCACATTCCTGCGATTCGGGCACAGACCGCACATGGATCAATGTTGTCCCCCGCATAAAGCATAAACCTGGAGATATGTGCACGGTCTACTACCATTCCAAGAGGATAAAAGGTCCGGATCATCCGGATCGTCTGCCCAAAGGGAAGATCCCTCAAGTCGCCGAGACGTATGCGTACATCAACACAGCCTACGCAGTGATAAATGAACATCAGCTTGCAATCGGAGAAACCACATTCGGTGGGCGGCGTGAGCTTGTGAGCAAAGAGGGGATTCTGGATGCTCCAGAGCTCTATCGTCTGTGTCTTGAGCGAGCCAAAACTGCCAGAGAAGCCATCAAGGTTGTCGATGAATTGACTAAAGAATTCGGGTACATCGATGCGGGTGAATGTTTCACCTTTGCAGATCCTAAAGAAATCTGGTTCTTTGAGATCTTGGGTCCTGGGAGAGATAGAAGGGGTGCTGTCTGGGCTGCAGTGAGGATCCCCGATGATGAGATCGCGGTATCGGCCAACGGATGCAGGATCAGAGAGATAGACCTTGAAGACAAGGATAATTTCATGGCCTCGGATAATGTGTATTCTCTGGCAGAAGAGATGGGCTGGTGGGACCCCAAGAGCGGGGAGTCTTTTGAATTCTGTTATGCGTATGCGCCAGGGACGCGGACAAGTATGGGCACCCGCCTTCGGGAGTGGCGAGTTTTGAGCTGGTTGGCCCCATCACTTAAGCTCAATCCCTATTCAGAGAATTATCCGCTTTCGGTCAAACCGGACAAAAAAGTTTCGATCCCGGATATCCTTGAGATCTTCAGGGATGCCTATGATGACACAAATTTTGACATCACCACGCAGATGATGACCTCGAATAGCAAAGGCGAGGTGGTCAAAAGCCCGGTGGCCACACCTTTCATGAATGGAGAATTGAGAAAGCTCATGAATATCGAGCGGCACAGGACGATCTGTGTGCCCTATGCCACATACCTTCAGGTCACGCAGTCGAGAGAATGGCTGCCGAATGCGATCGGTGGCGTTGTCTGGTTGGGATATGACAATCCTGCGACAACTCCTCACATACCTTTTTATTGTGGCATATCCCAGATGCCTGATTCTTACATGGTGGATGGCCGGTGGGGATACCGGACGGATTGTGCCTGGTGGGCCTTCCGTAGAGTCAGCAAATTAGCATTGTTCCGATGGCAGGACATGACCAAAGACATCGAGAATGTCTGGAGGCCGATCGAGGAAAAGGCCTTTACAGAACAAGTGAAGATCGAAGAAGAAGCCCTCCGCCTCTACAAGGAAAATCCTCAAAAAGCAAAGGAGTTCCTCACCAAATACTGCCTCGACATCGCCAACAATGCTGTGGATGCCTACTGGACCCTTGGCGACAATCTCTGGGGAAAGTATGCCCGATATTTCTAATGGGTTTTAGCTAATCTCATGTAAATCTGGCAAACACAATAATATAGCCAGTATTTTTGTGTTTGACTATTTCTCTCGATAATAATATTTTATACATAAATGACGCAGGGGGATGACGTTGACACAAAGCTGTCCTAAGTGCCGATTTGAAAACCCGGATAACACGAAGTATTGTGGAAATTGCGCAACACTCCTTCCTCTATCAGATGAAACTCCAGAAGCTCAAACTGAAACCCTGGTAGTTCCATTAGTCGAAATGCGTACAGGTAGCATTTTGGCAGGCCGGTATGAGATCATCGAGGAATTGGGCAAAGGGGGAATGGGGAAAGTCTATAAAGCACTGGACAGAGAAATAAATGATAAGATTGCTGTTAAAGTAATCAGACCTGAAATCGCAACCAATAAAAAAATAATCGAGCGTTTCCATAATGAACTGAAAATGGCTCGGACGATTACTCATAAAAATGTCTGTCGGATGCACGACCTCGGAAAGGATGGAGATACACGATTCATAACCATGGAATATGTTTCTGGTGAAGATTTAAAAAAATCCATAAGACGGATGGGACCGCTCTCCATGAGGAAAACGCTTTCAATTGGAAAACAGATATGTCAGGGACTTTCAGAAGCACACCACCTAGGTGTTTACCACAGGGATCTCAAGCCTCACAATATCATGATCGATCGAGAGGGGAATGCCAAAATTATGGATTTTGGGATTGCACTGTCTCAAAAGGCGAATGGAATCACTGATTCGAATATCATAATAGGAACACCCCAATATCTATCACCTGAACAAGTGGAAGGAAAAAGGGTGGATCAACGGGCTGATATCTATTCCTTAGGAGTGATTTTTTTCGAAATGGTCACAGGACAAGTCCCGTTCGATGGGGACACAACCCTTAGCATTGCTGTCAAACACAAAACAGAAATACCTCGCGATCCCAAAGAGTTTAACGCCCAAATCCCTGAAGAACTCAGTCAGCTTATCCTAAAGTGCATGGAAAAAGAAACAGAGAAGAGGTATCAAACAGCAGAAGAACTCTGCTCTGAATTAACACTAATCGAGAGTGAAATTCCTACAAGTGAGACCGCGGTTTCAAGAGAAGACTCTAATATTAAGACTATGAGCAAGTGGCTAGAATTATCTCGACTTCCTAGGGCACTTTTATTTTTTGTTCTAGTAGTAGTGGCGGGGTATTTCTTTTATACGGAAATCTTGTCAACAGGAAGCCGTGAAGAGGAAGGACCGGGAGGCACAAAGCATAAGAATTCAATTGTTTTGTTGCTACTTAGAGATTTGAGTCCACAAGAGAATCAGGGCGCATCCTGCCTTGCAATGACTGAGAGACTCATCATGAATCTCATTGCTTTTAATGAATTAAGAGTGATCGGTCTGGAAAGCACTCTATCCTATCGGGATTCAAACAAATCCATTCGAGAGATTGGGAGGGAATTACTGGTCGAAAATGTATTAGAAGGAACTTTATACACAGATAAGGACAATCTCCGCGTCACCATTAAAATCAGCAATGTTGAGGACGGTGCAGTCTACTGGGGAAGAGAGTTTCAACGGAACAGGAAAGATGAGTTTGAACTTCACGATGACATCTCGAAATCAGTAGCAGAGGTGTTGGGGATCGAACGTGTTAATGAAAAATACAGTAGAGTTAAACCAAGAGAATCTGCGAGTCTTAGGGCTTACGAATCTTATAAATATGGACGGCATTTTGAGATACTTTATTATGAATCCAACGCTATAAAAGATCTTGAAGCGTGTGAAAAAAATTACCTAGATGCAATAAAACATGATCCAAATTATGCTTTAGCATACTGGCGGCTGGGAAATTTTTATTACAATTTGTACGTTAATAAAATAGGAGAAAAGTATCTCAATTTGGCGTATGAATATTTCATGAAAGCCAAGGAGATCGATGAGAATTTGGCAGAAGTGAATGTTGGATTGGGGTGGTATCACTTTGACCAATCAGATAATGATAAAGCCTTTCAATATTTTAAAAGGGCGTATGAGCTCGACCCGGATAATGCAGAGATCAATTTTCATGTAGGCGGCTTTTTAAGAAGCATCGGTTTGTATGAGAAAGCCATAAAATATTATTCGCAGGCTTTTGAACTAGATCCCACACCCGCAGAGTTTTCTGATTGGAATATCGTTCGTGCAAGATGCTACAGCTTCACTGGCAGGTTTGAAGAAGCTGCAAACTATTTGAAGACTGCTTTAATAATAAAGCCTGCCGCTGATCTGCATCGCAATTATATTCAGCAACTCATCAAGATGAAGAAATATGAAGAGGCAGAGATTCAATTATCCGAAGCTGAGAAATTGTATCCTGAAGAGCAATCTATCAGGCATTACCGCGCATGGTTATTGGCCGTTGAGGGAGAGAAAGAGAGGGCTTTAGAGTTAATAAAAGATGCTGAAAGCACTTTTTTATATCGTTTTACATGCATTTATTCACTTTTAGATATGAAAGATGAAGCGATAAAGAATATCAAATATGGAATTGACAGGGGATTCGATATATATAAAGATTGTTTTTACTCCTATCCTTATTTGATAAGCACTCCTTGCTTGGACAATTTGAGGGCCGATCCCCGTTTTCAAAAAATTGTAGACACAGAAAAACAAAAATATGAGGAAAAATTAGCGAAATATAGTGGGCTATGATTGTTTAAAAGCGAGGGGTTTTTATAGATTTAATTGACAATAGTTTTTTGTTCGAGTAAATGTATATAAAGCATTTAATATGTTATTAAATTAGCAATGAGGGGAAAGAGTGACTTATTTGATCGGTATAATACAACTGTCGTCTCTTTGCGCTTGAGAAAAGGGGTGTCAGATTAAATACAATTTTCCTAATTTTAGAAAAGGAGGAAATCATGAAACTAAAAATTTGGACGATTTTATTTATGTTTGTCATCCTTTTAGCCTCAGGCTTAAAATGTGGGCCAGTCGCACAAGATGGAGACCAGATGAAATTCATCGGGCCGGGAGTAGACTGGCTCATGAAAAAAGCGCCAAAGACATACAGACTAGAGGAGCTTACTGAAATTTTTAAAAAGAGAAATCTTAAACTGACCACACACTATAAAAATGATGAGTTTGAAGAAATTGGTAAGTACTATGGAGATGCAGGAATGGTGAGGACCTATTATGATAACTACGTTTATGGAATTTGTGCTATCGCCAATTATTTCAAAGAACTCAAGAATAAAAAAAATGTCACAGAAGCTAAATTTGATACAAACTTGGTTTATATTGACGTAGATGAATATTTAGCTAAAAACCCTAGCCCAGATTATCCTGATAAAGATATTGTCTATACAATTCATGAAATTATCTCGATATCTTACGATATCGAAGGCAGATCCCCTGATAGTGATACTTCTTCGAGAGGAGGAGGGCATTCTCGTCCCACTTTTAATAACGGACATCAATAAGATCTTTTTTCCAAAACCATATAGCTATCGATTTTGTTATAAGAAATATTCCGACTAACCAATCTAGCTAAAATATTTTAAGTAACCTCTAAGAGAGAAGTGTATTTTTATAAACGCTTTAAGCGTTTGTGATTTTAATTGATATACTCTGTAGGAGTGCTTCTTAGGGAATAAAGTCTAGCCAATCGGTTTGACTATTCATTTATGTAATCTTATTTTATAGATGAGTATGCATTCGAGGGGATGGGTCCACCATGAAATGCCCCAAGTGTCAATTCGAGAATCCTGATAACACGCGGTTCTGTGGGAATTGTGCGGCCCTGCTTTCGATCCCGGATGAAACTCTTGAAGCTCCCACGGAAACTTTATCCACACCGTTGCCGGATATCACTCGGGGAAGTGTGCTCAGTGAAAGGTATGAAATCATCGAGGAGATCGGAAAAGGTGGGATGGGAAAAGTCTACAAAGCTTTTGATAAGGACATCGATGAGAATATCGCCTTGAAGATCATAAGACCGGAGATCGCCTCGAACACACAAATCAGCGCTCGGATATCTATTCTTTAGGGATTATCATGTCTCGAATTATAATGAGCTATAGCTCTTTCCAGTAGCCCTACGCTACAGTTATCTTTCCCTTAAAGATCTTGTAGAGATAGATCGTGTATCCGATTACCATTGGCATTCCTACGAGGGCGATGATGAGCATCACTTTAAGGGTCAGTATGGAAGAGCTAGCGTTGTATATGGTAAGGCTTAGGGCGGGATCGTTACTCGCTTTGACCAGATTCGGAAAGTGAATGGCGCCCAAAATTCCCCACAAACTCATGAAGGCCAGTGAAGAACTCAAGAAAGCCAGTTTATCCTTGGCTTTTTGGAGGGCGATGTAGAGGACAACAAGTGCACATCCTAAAAATGCTGTGCTTACCCATGCCAAAGGTTTTTTTAAGGCTTCGGGCATATAGACGATCGTGAGGACGAAAACGAGAAGAAGCAAGATTTTGTTGGGGAAAAATAGAGTTTTTGCGATCTGTCTTGCCCTTTCCTGAACCACTCCGCCGATTTTCGTGGCTACATATGTACTTCCCTGGACCAGAAAGGCCGTAAGCCCGAGCAATCCCACTGCCAGAGGGAAGGGACGAAGCAGTGTGAAAAAGTTGTCGGTATAGTTCATCGTATTATCTAAAGGAACACCTGCGACCACATTTCCCAATGCCACTCCAAAGAGCAGAGATGGAAGAAGACTCCCGACCACAAAGGCTCCTTCCCAGAATCCTTTTCTTTTGGTATCGTGGGCATGAAATTCCAGAGATACAGCACGAAAGATCAGTGAAAAGAGCACGACCATGAGCGCCAGGTAGAATCCGCTGAAAACCGTTGCATAGGCGTGGGGAAAAGCAGCAAAAAGGGCTCCTCCTCCGGTCAATATCCAGACCTCATTCCCATCCCAGAAGGGTCCGATGGATTTGATCAAGGCCTCTTTCTCCTCCTCTTTTTTCCCCAGGAATGGGAAAAGAGCGCCGATTCCCAGATCAAATCCGTCGAGAATGGAATAACCAACGAATAAAACACCGATGAGAATAAACCATATATTGCGAAGTATATCCCAAGTTTCCATGATCGTTCTCCTTTAGTATCCTTCCGAAACGGATTCCTCTGGACCTTTTTTGATGAGCCTTAGGATGATGGGAATTCCCACAGCAGCAATAAGAGTGTAAACAACGATAAAAAGAATAAGTGAGAACAGAATATTTCCTGCGGGCACATTTATCGAGATAGCATCTGCAGTCTTGAGGACCTTATAGACGACCCAGGGCTGCCGGCCGACCTCTGCGGCTACCCAGCCGGTCTCGTTGGCTATGTAGGGGAGTGGGATGAGAAAGAGTAAGAGTTTGAGATACCATTGGGAATCGTAGATCTTTTTCCGTGCAAAGAGCCAGATTCCGACAACAGACACTCCTATGAACACCATCCCCAGGAGGATCATGATGTGGTATGAGACAAAGGGAACGAAGACGCGCGGCCGTTCATCCTTGGGGAATTCATTGAGACCGGGGACCTTGGCATTCGGGTCGAAATGGATGAGGATACTGAGCATCTTGGGGATTCCGATGTAAGCATGGTTTTTTTGTTGCGATTCATCCGGAATGCCGAAGATGGCAAATGGAGCTCCTTCTTGAGTTTCCCAGAGGGCCTCGAAGGCAGCCATTTTTTCGGGTTGTGTCTTGGCGACCTGGATGGAATGGGCATGTCCTAATCCCAACTGAAGGATGGAGACAATGATAAAAACGATCATAGAGATGAGTAAAAGCGGTTTGGCGAATTCGATGTGCCGCTTCTTCAAAAGATACCAGGCAGCGATGCCAGTGGCAACAAGGGATCCCGTGATCCATCCTCCAGCTATGGTGTGGAAGTAACGCTCGACTGTGGAGGGATTGAGAGCTGCCTCAAGGAAATTCGTGAGCACGGCTCGTCCTCCTTCGATCTTGAAGCCTGCGGGTGTTTGCATCCAGGAATTGGCGATAATGATCCAAATCCCCGAGAGATGAGACCCGAAGAAGACGAAAAATGCCGACCACCAGTAAGCTCTTTTTGAGATACGGGAGCGGCCGAAGACGAGTATGCCAAGGAAGACTGACTCGAGAAAAAATGCGAATACACCCTCTGCAGCCAAAGGCGCACCGAAGATATCTCCGACCATTCTCGAATATTCGGCCCAGTTGTTGCCAAAAGCGAACTCGAGAACGATTCCGGTGGATACTCCCATCACAAAAACGACAGCGAGGATTTTTATGAGGAAGCTCGAGATCTTTTTGTAAAGCTCTTCGTTTGTTTTGAGATAGAGGGATTCGATTATCAGAATGATAAAAGTCAGGCCCAGTGTCGTCGGTGGGAATAAAAAATGAAATCCCGCTGTAAAGCCGAATTGAATTTTGGCTAAAAGTACAGTATCCACAGATTTTTTCCTTTATTGCTTATTGTTTATTGAGAAAGGGGATCTTTCCCATGGATTGAATCAAATGTGATTACGTCATTTATTCAGGTCAATTATGTTATAAATTTTCTCGACTGATGTCTATATTATTATTGACTGCGCATGGAATTATGAATAAAGTGTTTGTAGCCAAAACACTTTGGATTTGATTTAACAAGGTAAAGAAGGAGGCAAAGCCGTGAAACCAAGAGTTATCATTATCTTACTCCTTGTTATAATGGCCACAGTGTTTATCGTACAGAACACCCAAGTTGTCTCGGTTCAATTTTTGTTTTTAGAGTTTCAGATGTCCCGGATCATCATGATCGTGCTCATGTTGCTCACTGGATTTTTCATCGGATATCTGGTTGCAGGAAAGAAGAAATAGCGTAAACTCGCCGAGTCAAATCCCAGGTTCCTGACTAGAACGGCCAAAATACAGGGATTAAAAGGACTGCTATTGCCCAGAATATCAGATTAAGTGGGGCACCTATCCTGGCAAAATCAAGAAAACGATATCCCCCCGGCGCATACGACAACAACGAAAACAAGGATTATGTCATTGGAAGGCATAAAAAATTCCCTATCGTGAAATATTTAGGCCATAAGTTATCCTGCAATGAACCGTCTCAGCCAGTTTTTTATGAGGCCCTCGTATTTTCTGACAACGAGAACGGAAACCGGAGACCGCCGGGTTAATTTTTCAGGGATCGTCCCGAATCGTATCCGCTGCCACAAACCGGCTCTTGAGGCTCCTATGAGGATCATATCATACCCTTTACTTTCCTTGAGGATGGTCTTCAGGACATCTGTTCCGTAAGCGATTTTTTCCTCGATCCTCTTTGTTTCGTGTTCCGTTGTTTTTTTTGTTTCCAAAAGACAACTCTGACCTCTTTTTATCTTGCGCTCATCGCTGACGATAGAGAGCAAGGTCAATGTTCCCTTGTTCTGTTGGGTGATCCAAGACCCCCATTCAAAAGCAAGCTTAGCATTGGGCCCACCCGCTGTGGGGAGGAGAATCCTCTTGATCTTGGTGTTCTCCTTAATTTTGAGAACACCAATATCGCATGGGGCTTCTTGGACGAGCGGATCAAGAACACTACCGAGCACTTTCTCTCTCGTTGTGACTGCGCCGCTGCCCAATATGAGAGCATTTGCTTTATTCTCCACGACACTATCCAAGAGGCCCAAATAGATTTCATGGGACACGCGGATGTTGAAGCTGACTGGGACCTTGTATCGATCTCCCATCTCATCGGCTTCTTTCAGAAACTTTTTTCGCTCTTCGATGAATTGTTTTCCGACATTTAGAGGTGTTTGGGGAGGGAGTGGGATCACATGAGTTACGAAGATCTCTCCGTCCTTTTCTTTGGCGATAGGCAGCGCTGTTTTCATCAGAGGGAGTACATCATTCTTTGTTTCGATACCAAGGACGATCTTAAAATCTTTTTGGGCTAGGTCTTTTTCTTCGACGATGATCTTGGGCCCCACTTCCGCTTTTTCCCTGTGTTTGGAGTAACCGTAGTAGATCGAAAGACCCGCTCCTATCCAGAGGAGGCTCAGAAAGAAGGCCTTTGGACTATACAAAAACATCACTATTATGAGAACGCTCTGTGTCAAAATGCCCAACAATGGGAAAAGAGGGAAGAGAGGTGATTTGTAGCCCTTGAGGAGATGCGGAGTCTTCCTTCGGATGTGAATCAGAGCAACATTAACAAAGATAAAGAGGAATAGAAACATGATATCCGCACTCGAGGCGATGTCTTCTATGGGAAGTAAAAGCACCATCAAAATGATAAGAGCTGAAGAGACAAAAAGGGATCCATCCGGGGTCTTGAATCTCTTATGAATACGCCCAAATATCGGGGGCAGGTTGTGATCTCTTCCCATGGCGAATGAGACGCGGGAAGAGCTGTATATCGTCGCATTCAGAGCGGATATGGTTGAGAGCAGACCCCCGATCAGAAGGAGAGCGCTTCCCCAGTAAGAGATGTTTCGGGCTGCTTCCACCATGGCCACTTCTTTTTTAGCGGCGAGAAAATCCCAAGCTGTCATATCGCCGGGGTTGACAACGCCCAAAGCGACAAAAGCCACCAGGATATATATGGGGACAACGATCAGGAGGGAGATAAAAATAGCCTTGGGGATGTTTTTCTCGGGGTCTTTGATCTCCTCTCCGCTTTGGGCAATGATCTCATAGCCTTCGAATGCGATGTAGGTGAGGCCCATTGCCGTGAGGATTCCAAAGAAACCCTTCCCGAAGAATGGTGTGAAGTGGGAAATCCGGCTTGGCTCAGAGGATATGATTTTTGATCCGAGGAGGATAAACAGGAAAAGAATTGAGATCTTCAGCATAGTGGCGATATTACCCGCTTTTCCTGTTTCTTTAGCCCCCTTGAAATTGATGTATGTGAAGAGGATCACGATCACTACGGCTAGCATTTTTTTCAGGATCTCAGGGGGGATTGAGAGGTTGGCGCCAAATTCATGGAAGACCTCCCCGAAGTAGGCACCGAAACCAACAGCGTAGAGTGCGCAGGCCACAGAATGGGCCATCCAGGACATCCATCCCGAGAGAAATCCGGATGGCTGTGGGAGGCTCGATTTTACCCAGAGGTATCCGCCGCCCGCTTCTGGGATCGATCCGCCCAATTCTGCATAGGCTGAAGCAGTGAATATAGCGACGATGCCATTAAGGAGAAAAGCAACTATGATGGCTGGCCCGGCCACTCCAGCTGCGATTCCGGTAAGAACAAAGATTCCTGCGCCGATCATCGCCCCCACACCGATCATGGTGACCGAGAAGAGGCTGAGATCGCGGCTCAAGCCGATCTGGTTGTCCTGCGAAGAGGTCGAAGAGATTTTATTGTTTGTTTGGGCAACTTTCATTTATCGCTAGCCTGGGCAATTGTGTAAATAATTCAAGCTCTCTATATTTCCAGATTTAGGGAAAAATTTCAAGTGGATATCTAATAAGAATGATACATTGATGGCCCCATGATAATTTTCTGGAATCCTCTCGCTTTTATAAGGCATGTGATTTCTGATATACTAAAAATCTCAAATGCACCAAAAAAGGGGACAGGCTACTTTTTCCAGAGGTAGAAAAAAAAGTAGCCTGTCCCCTTTTTTGAATGGAAAAATGAATGAAGACACGAAAAGATTCTATGATTTTTGAGCTGGGTGTGTACAGAACCCGTGTAGATGATAGGCTGGCCAGTTGGGTGGATCAAAAGCTTGTCCAAAGACTTTGGAGCAAAGACCACACGCTCTGGTCTGATGAGCCTGTACCAGAGCTCGCAGACCGTCTTGGATGGTTGATCCTGCCTGATGTTAAGCGTGAAGTATTGGACGACTTGGTTGCGTTCGCAAAAAAAGTGAGATCAGATGGCATTACTCATGTTGTGTTGCTGGGAATGGGTGGGTCAAGCCTAGCATCCGAAGTCTTCGCCAAGTGTTTTAGGAGCTCTCCAGGATATCCCGAACTCACTGTCTTGGACAGCACACATCCAGAAGCCGTCCGATATCTGGAAGATCGTTTGTCCTTATCAAACACGCTGTTTTGTGTTTCCAGTAAGTCTGGGACCACACTGGAGACTCTATCTCTTTTCCGGTATTTCTGGAGTAGAACAAATCAGCTAAGTGAGGAACCGGGCAAGCATTTTGTAGCCATCACCGATCCCGGATCATCTCTTGAAAGTTTGGCTAAAAAAAGGGGATTCAGGGCAGTTTTTGCCGCTCCGCCTGATGTCGGAGGACGATATTCTGCACTCACTTTATTTGGCCTTGTGCCTGCGGCTCTTATCGGTGTAGATGTAAAAAAGCTCATTGATAGGGCACGAAATGCTGCTGAGAATTCTATGTTTTCTAGTTTGGGAGAGGATCCTGCAGGAATTGTTTTGGGCGGCACTCTGGGTGAGCTTTCTGGCGATAGGAATAAAATCACATTGATGACAACACCCTCCTTGAACAGTTTTTCTGACTGGGTGGAGCAACTCGTCGCCGAGAGCACTGGCAAGGATGGAAAAGGGATACTTCCTGTAGTGAATGAACCCATCGGGCTTGCAAAAGATTACAGCAAGGATAGATTATTCATCGGGCTTTTCCTCGATGGAGAAAGTGATGGGGGGCTTGAGAGATTGTTCGATGAACTTTCCGGTCTCGGACACCCTGTTGTCCGCATCCATCTGAAAGATGTGTACGATCTGGGTCGAGAATTTTTTCATTGGGAAATTGCTGTAGCTCTTGCAGGGACAGTGATGGGGATAAATCCTTTCAATCAACCAGATGTCCAGTTGGCAAAGGATTTCACAAAAAAGATCATGGGAGCCCCTGGGAAATCGGAGGTCGAGAACGAAATCACAGAAACACCGGATGCCGGAAGTCATGGGGTGCTGGAGATTTCAGATCACGAATCCTTATCAGCGGCTCTGGAAAGTTGGATGTCTCAAGCTCAAAGAGGGGATTATGTGGCTTTACAGGCATTTCTCCAGCCAAGCCCCGCAGCTACAGAGGCGCTTCAGAGGATTCGAAAAATGCTTTTGGACCGCACACAATTGGCGACAGCTCTGGGATTCGGGCCGCGCTTTCTTCATTCGACAGGACAGCTCCATAAAGGGGGGCCGAATACAGGGCTTTTCATTCAACTTGTAGATGATCCTAAGAATGATTGTAATGTCCCTGAAACGGATCTCACTTTCGGTCAGGTCATCCGTGCGCAAGCTCACGGTGATTATCTGGCTCTCCTCGAACGAAAAAGACGCATTTTGCGTATAAATCTCCAGGCCGACGCGATTTATGGCCTTGAACAGCTTCAGAAATTAATTTTTCCTTAGCCCAACGTTGTTGCTTCTCAGTATTCGCAAGCTTGTGCTATTCCCGCATCAAAGCTTTTTTGATATATTATTCAAGAGGTCTTAACAAGTCCATCTATGGAATGAGTTCCTCAGGGAGGGGATCCATGAACCGGAAAAAACTTTTTTTTATTCCTATGCTTGCCATATCCTTGATATCGATCTTGGTCTGCGTGTCTCATAAAGAGGATCCTCTGACCAAGTTTGTCGATCCTTTTATCGGCACCGGAGGGCATGGTCATACCTATCCTGGCGCCACTCTCCCTTTTGGCATGGTGCAGCTGAGCCCCGACACGAGGTTGACGGGTTGGGATGGCTGTTCCGGGTACCACATATCCGACAATGTGATCTTTGGCTTTAGTCACACCCATCTGAGCGGAACTGGAGTGTCCGATTATGGAGATATCCTTTTGATACCAACAGTTGGCTCGCTGAAACTCGGGAGAGGAAGTGCAGATGATCCAGAGTCGGGTTACTGTTCACGATTTCTGCACGAGACAGAAAGGGCTTCTCCTGGATACTACAAGGTCTTTCTTGAGGATTATGGGATAGGCGTGGAACTCACCTGCACGGAGCGTGTAGGATTTCACAAATATACTTTTCCGGAGGGAGATCAGAATCATGTTATCTTTGACCTCGTACATAGGGACCAGGTATTGGAGTCGCGCCTTCGGATTGTCGGGGATTCACAGGTCGAAGGGATGCGTCGATCGCGCCAGTGGGCACAGGACCAACATGTCTATTTTGTGGCCCGATTTTCCAAGCCGTTTAAAAGCTTTGGAATTTCTCAGGATGAAAAAATCAAAAAAAATCTACGTGAAGTCACAGGACAGAATCTAAAAGCCTATGTTCAATATTCCACCAAGAATAATGAGACGATCTTCGTCAAAGTTGGAATATCAGCTGTGAGCATCGATGGCGCGCGAAAGAATTTGGAGGCTGAGGTCCCCGGTTGGAATTTTGGCCGTGTGACCAGGACGGCCGATCGTAAATGGAATCAAGCCTTGGCCAAAATCCGGGTAGAAGGAGGAACGGAAGAGCAGTCGATCATCTTCTACACAGCGCTGTACCACTCTCTTCTCAATCCCAACGTATACATGGATGTGGATGGTCAATACAGAGGGATGGACCTTTATGTCCACCGAGCTGAGGATTTTGTGAATTACACTGTGTTTTCCTTGTGGGATACTTACCGAGCAACGCACCCTCTATTTACGATCATCGAACCTGAAAGGACCAAGGATTTTATTAAGACTTTTCTCGCGCAATATGAGCATGGCGGGAAACTGCCCATTTGGGAGCTGGCCGCCAACTACACGGGTTGTATGATCGGTTATCATGCGATCCCTGTCATTGTGGATGCTTACATGAAAGGCATCCGAGCATATGATGTGGAGATGGCTTTTGAAGCCATGAAACACAGTGCTGATCTGGATCATCTCGGTTTGGAATACTATAAAAGCCTTGGTTATATCCCGGCTGATAAAGAATCGGAATCCGTGTCCAAAACTTTGGAGTATGCCTACGATGATTGGTGTATCGCACAGATGGCCAAGGACTTGGGACAGGAAAAGGATTTCAAGAGGTTCATTCAACGCGCCCAATATTATAAGAACGTGTTAGACCCTGATTCGGGTTTCATGCGCGCAAAGATGAACGGGAGTTGGTTTTTTCCATTCGACCCAGCTGAAGTGAATTTTAACTACACAGAGGCCAATTCCTGGCAGTACAGCTTTTATGTGCTCCAGGATTTATCTGGTTTGATCAGGTTCGTGGGTGGGAAGGATAGCTTTGTCGAAAAGCTCGATGGCCTGTTCGCCGCGGATCCGGAGGTTTCGGGAAGACGGCAGCCTGACATCACCGGATTGATCGGCCAGTACGCCCACGGGAACGAACCCAGCCATCATATGGCCTATCTCTATAATTATGCTAACCAGCCTTGGAGAACACAAGAACGCGTCAGAGAAATTATGGATAAGCTGTACACCGTACAGTCAGATGGATTGTGCGGAAACGAAGATTGCGGTCAGATGTCTTCGTGGTATGTGTTGAGCGCACTGGGATTTTATCCGGTTTGTCCTGGGAATGGCGAGTATGTGATCGGCACACCACTTTTCCAGAAGGCCAAAATCGATCTCGGAAATGGGAAGACATTCATCATCACAGCTAATAATGATCCGACAAGGAATCTTTATATCAAGAGTGCGACATTAAATGGCGAGCCTTACCGGAAGTCATATGTGCTGCACGGGGATGTTTTGACAGGCGGGGAACTGGTCTTTGAAATGGGCTCTGAGCCCGGCAGGGAGTGGGGGAGTCAAGATGAGGATATTCCACATTCTGAAATCATGGATCATAAAATTCTTCCCGTACCAGTTGTTGCATCGGGGGAGAGGACATTTTCCCAGTCTACGGAAATCGTTTTAGATTCACTAACGAGCGATGCAGACATTCACTTCACACTTGATGGGAGTGAGCCGACCATTCACTCCCCTATATATAAACAACCATTCCGGCTAAACAGTTCTGCAACTGTCAAAGCTCTTGCTACCAGAGAAGGGTGGGATCCGAGTTTTGTGATGAGAGCCATGTTCACAAAGATAACCCATAACCGAAAGATCGCTCTTAACACCACCTACAACTCCCAGTACTCGGCTGGGGGGGATATTGCCCTGATCGATACAATCCGAGGGACAGACGATTTCCGGACGGGAACCTGGCAGGGTTATCACAGTGTGGACCTTGATGCTGTGATCGATCTGGGAACAAGAGAGAATCTCCGAAGAATTGTGACCGGCTTCCTCCAAGATCAGAACTCCTGGATCTTTATGCCGATCGAGGTGGAGTATGCTGTATCAGATGATGGCAATAATTTCCATGTCATCGGGACATTGAAGAATGATATCCCTCCAGAAAAAGAAGGGGCCATTCGCAAAGATTTTAGTCTGTCATTTCAGCCAACAAGAGCTCGATTCATTAGAGTAAGGGCAAAGAATCGAAAGGTGTGTCCCCACTGGCACGATGGGGCAGGCAACAAAGCGTGGATATTTGCCGATGAGATTCTAATTGATTAAGACAGGGTAAAAATTTCTTTTAATGTAGGGACCGTTTCCCAAACGGTCCGTTCGGGGGAACGGACCCTACACAGAAACGGGACTGTCACCTTTTATTTCAATAGACATAGGATAGGTTCAAAGCAGCAAAGCTATTTCTGTGTTTTTCGGTCATGAACTTTTTTGTCCAGAACACATAAGTAAAACTGAAATTAAAATCACCCGCGATCAAACTCAATCCAGTCAATATATTTGCTGTGAGAGGTTTTTTCTCCACTTTATGACTATCGAGAAATGTATTGCCATCTAGAAAAATATTTCGCGCTACAGCTTGTCCATCAAGGGCGAAAAAGACATGTGCGCCCAATCCCTTGCGGCTCCTGGCATTGATGTTACAATCCCCTCCAGGCCGGAAGGGGCCCATCCCAAAATCATCAGGAAGCTTCCATCCCAGACGGATCTGATATCCAACATTAGCATAAATATAGACGTTTCCGAGTCCCCCTCCGAAGTGCGGGATTATTTCGAATCCGAGGCCTTCTCTTTCTCCTGCCTGGTATAATTTCACCTTGTGTTCGTAGATCATCTGGACAGCGAACTCATCCTTGAGTTGGTTATCCCATCCGGATGGTGTTTGGTTGTTTAAAAGAAAATGAGTGGCTTTTTGAACTTCTTCCGCATATGAATGAGGGCCAACAACTCCAAGGTCGAATTCAAAGGTTTCCATCCAGTGGGTGTTTCTTCTGTGTATCCCAATCCCAAAGTAGAGATACCCTGCATAGGGACGGTCTAGTTCATCCAGTTGAGTTTGCTTTAGGTTATCAGGTGTGTAGATGTTTTGGCCGACAGAGAGGGAGATATAGTTCTGAAAGCCCGGCTTTTTATTATATTTATCGTTCGAGTACCAGCTGAACCTAAATCCATGCGTGAAACCGCGATCCGTATTCATGAATGTATCGTTCTCAAAATAGAGATGGAATGATCCGTTATCTTTTGTTTGGGGGTCTTGTGCCGCAGCAAAAAAGGGAGTTAAAAGACAAAGTACGATTATAGAAACAAAAATTTTAGTATTACAGAGTTGCACCTGTATTCTCACTCATATGTTTTGTCGTACCAGGATACAAAAATTTGAAGGTGACGGTAGTTTTTTTATATCGAAGTTTGCCCTTGATAGCACCAGAGTGAGGATTTAAGAAGAGAGCCACAACACATCACCGCACAAGTTTGGCGGGTGTGTCCATGGAGAAAAAACCGCAAACTCGCCCTTTTCCTTTTTCAAGATTGTAGAAGCTCCATGTCTTTATTTCTTTTTCCACACGGGAAGCCGCCCCGCAGTGTATGGTGCCCCCAATCCCTCTAATTTTTTCTCGATCTTCTCTATATCCTCTTCCACGATCTTCTTCAATTCTGCCAGGACCGGAGCAAACTCCTCTGCTACTATTTCATAGGCGTCCCTTTGTGTCTGCGTAGGCGCTGATGTCGACCTGGATTGTTCGTATGCGATGCTCCTTATCCGAGTGGAGATTCCAGGAACGGCATCTTTATCTGCCCTCCGCATGGTCCTGTCGCCATTAAATTTGACCTCTAACACTTTTACCTTCGTTTCCAACGTATTGATATCTGAAATAAGATCTGCGTCTGGAGCTGTGAGACTTTTCAGAGCCGCTTTGTAGTGATCGATTTTCTCTGAGATCTCTCCCAAAACCCTGGTAGATGCTGTGACAGCCCGACTGATCTCCCTCACCTTTTTCTGGAAGGCCACTAATTCCGTACGATCTTCAGCAGGGAGTGACACGTTCGCAAGAGTCACAACCTCAAAAGTCACGGGCTCTGTGAGTTTTGTGACCTCTCCGTTTACGGACTTAGACAAGAAAACCTTGTATGTGCCCGGTAAAACAAAAGTGCTGGAAGGACCGCTTTTTGTCGGGGTCATATCGTTCGAGCGGACTGGATTCACACCCGGATACTTCAGATCCCAATTCATCCTGTGAAATCCAGCGGAAGCTTTTTCTCTCAAGTTCCGGATGACATTGTCCTCCTCATCGAGAATTGTAAAGATCAGAAAGGGCGTATCCTCCTCTTCCTCTGCTTTGAGCAGTTCGTAAGTCGGATAGGGAACGGGTTTTTTTTCCTTGATGAGCGTCTTTTCCTTATCTTTGCGTCTGTCTTCCTGCGTTTTGATATCTTCTTTAAGATAATAGGTGAATGACGTTCCGACTGGAGGATTTGCGGCCGTAAAGTAGTTTTCACCCTGGAATGCCTTTGACTGTGTTCCCAAGGAGCCAAGAGGTGCACTCTGTACAAACATCAAAGATGTTTTGATCGGGAAGATGTGGGCCTCCTTTTGACCGGCAACAGACTTGAGCTCCCTTAACGGTGTGTAATCGTCCAGCACATAAAAACCCCTTCCGAAGCTGGCCAGAACCAAATCGTTCTCTCTTTTTTGGATGGCGATGTCACGAATCGCAATTACCGGAAGGCCTGCTTTAAGTTGTTTCCAGCTCTTACCGCCGTCGGCTGTAAAGAATAGACCGAACTCTGTGCCAGTAAAGAGAAGGTCTTTATTCACATGGTCTTCTGCCAAAGCGTAGACCGACCCTCTCTCAGGAAGGTTCGAAGCAATAGACACCCAGGTGTTGCCCAAATCGGTGCTTTTCAGGATGTAAGGCTTAAAATCGCCACTCTTGTGATTGTTGAAGGCTGCATAGACAGTATTTCGGTCATGTTGGGAAGCAAGGACTTCGTTGACATAGGTTTTCGCCGGAATTCCTGGGAACTTATCCATCTTTCTCCAGGTCTGTTCACCGTTTTCAATGACATGGATTAACCCATCGTCCGTTCCCGCATACAGCAGATCTTCCTGGATAGGGGATTCATCCAGGGCAACGATGTTTCCGTACTGGGATGTCGATGCATTTTTAGCCACGGCATCCATTGGCCACACTCTGCCCATGACCGGAAATGTGTTCCGGTCGATCTGACGAGAAAGATCATCACTTATGACTGTCCATGTGTTTCCTCTGTCGTCACTCCTAAAGACCTTGTTTGCTGCAAAATACAGCCGCGTGTGGGAGTGAGGACTGATCAACAGCGGGGCATCCCAGTTCCACCTGTAGGATTTTTCCCCTTTTCTTTCTCGTGGTTTTATCCCCATTTTCTCGCCGCTCTTCTTGTCGTATCTCACAAGATTTCCGTGTTGAGATTGTGCATAGACGATATTCGGGTCTTTGGGATCGACCTGGGATTCGAAACCATCGCCACCTTGTGTGGTGTACCAATCCGAATTTACGATTCCATGGGCACTGGTCGTTTGAGAAGGGCCTCCCAGGCTGTAGTTATCCTGCGTTCCGCCATAGACATAATAGAAAGGCTCTGCATAATCGATCGCAACTTTGTAGAACTGAGTGACAGGAAGATTAGGCATGAATTTCCACATTTGGCCCCTGTCAAAGGATTCATAGATCCCTCCATCGCACCCGACAAGGTAATAGTCGGTATTGTTGGAGTTGATCCACATGGCATGGTTGTCGACGTGTTTGCTCCGTTCACCCAGATTCCGGAACGTTTTTCCTCCGTCGTCTGTGACCTGGAGGTACACATCCATCGAGTATACTCTATCGATATCCTTGGGATCACAGAAAATTTCCTGATAATAGTTGCCTCGAGATGTGTAGCTGCTTTGTTTCTCCCAAGAAGCGCCCGCATTTGTGCTTCTGTAGAATCCTCCTTTGCCTTGCTGGGCTTCCACGATGGCGTAGATCGTATTGGAATCTATGGGCGAGATTGCCAAGCCTATACGCCCCAGGTCTCCTTCCGGAAGGCCTTTGTTGATCTTCGAAAAAGAGGCGCCGGCATCTTTAGATTTGTAAATGGCTGATCCGGGCCCTCCGCCGAGATATGTCCACACGCGGCGGCGTCTCTGATGGGCGACTGCGTAGATCACGTCAGGGTCACACGGGTCGAGATGGACTTCACTGACGCCCGTGTGTTCATCGATGGTCAGCACAGCCTCCCAGTTTTTACCGCCATCTGTGGTCTTGTAAAGGCCTCTGTCGCCTCCAGCACTCCATAACGGCCCATATCCGGCCACATAGACGACATCAGAGTCTCTCGGGTCGACTGCGATTTTGCCTATGTGCTCTGAATTTTTGATACCCACGTTTTTCCAGGATTTTCCGCCGTCCTCGGTTTTATAGAGCCCATCTCCATAGGCCACGGCTCTCTGGTTGTTGTTCTCGCCCGTTCCCGCCCATAAGACATTTGTGTTATTCGGGTCCATGGTGATACATCCGATGGAGTAGGAGCCTTGCTTGTCGAAAATCGCTGTGAAAGTGGTCCCGGCGTTTACGGTTTTCCAAATACCGCCAGAAGATGTGGCTACATAGAATTCGCTTTTGTTTTTGGGATTAACAGCGAAATCAGAAATCCGGCCCGAGGTCAACGCAGGGCCGATGGCCCTGAACTTAAGCGCGCTCAAGGACAGTTTGGCGATCGAGTCCTTCTCTTCTGTCTTATCTCCTTTCTTCTGGGCATGGATGAACAGTGAACAGGAAAGAAAAATCAGGATGAAGAGCAAGATTTGAATTTTTTGGATTTTTTTGGTCATAGAACTCTCCTTTTAAATTTCAGTTTTGCAATCGATTTTAGTTTTCAAGAATAATGGATTGCACTCAAAAATTCAATCGGATTAGAATCACAGGTTTTGTTTTGGATCTTTGATTCATAAGGAGCCGTGGATGATTTTGAGTACAGCATCGCACCATCCTGTTGGACCAGTGTCTTCGGCAAAGATCAACCCGTTGAGTTTCACTGATGAGTCATAGCGGCCATCGGGTATTGGGAGTAAGATCGGGATATCGACAGCGGCCAGCATCGGCAAGTCGTTGAGGCTATCTCCCAGGGCGACGCTTCTTAAAGCGTTGAATTTTTGTCTGTAAATCTCGATTAGGCACAAAGTCGCTTTCCCTTTATTGTTTGCTCCTTTGAGGTGATAGAACCGTCCTCCTTTTGTGATCTGGAGGTCTAAGTGCCTTGCAGCATCTTGTATCTCGTCTAACAAACTCTCCTCTTCCAGCACAAAAGGCTCGTCATACTCTCTATTTTTGGCTAAAGAGGCATCGTCAAGTGAAAATTCGCAGAGTCTGGCGACTTCCTCGGCAGACAGGTCACCAAAGCCTCTAATCTTTCCGGGATATTGAGCTTGGATCTGGGAAAGAGTTTCTCTGAGATGTGCATATGGAGTTCCCAGCTCGATAATCTGATATTCTGCGCTCTTTTTGCCCTTTTGAGTGAATTCGATTGTCCTTTCGGATTCTTGGGGAAAATAGTCTTCAGGAATAAATATGGCGCCCCCATTTTCTACGATGAATGGATGGATGTTTTCCGTTTGCCTTCGAATTTTCTCGGTTTCAGCCCTGGTTTTACTCGTGCAAAAGACTAGGGGAATGCCCCTCTTTTTAAGGGTTTTTAGTGCAGGAAGTGCCGCTTGGAATGAATAAGTCAAATGGTCAAGGAGCGTGCCGTCCAAGTCTGTGAATATCAATAACTGGCGGTTTTCTTTGGGAGAATCTTTTAATTGGTGAATTTGGCATGCTCCTTTTTGTGCGAAAAGATATCGATTGCGATTTTAAGAAAGATCAACAAGATCAGAAAGAAGGTCGGCTGGTCGAACTTGAAAGCGATAAATGCACCGACAATGATCGTGATGTGCATGATTATGATTCTCTTGTAGGGCTGGGAAAAAAGGTCCTGGAAGGCCACTCTCTTGTATTCTTCGTTCCCGATAAAGTTGTAGGCATAGGAAATTCCGTGGCTAGCAAAGAGACAAAGTGCTGCAAGGAAGAGGCTTGAAAAGGCAGGGAGGTCGCGCCCAAAAAATGCAAAGATAAAAACTCCGTGTCCGAAGGTGAACATCCCAAAATGGACGATGAAGAACAGGATAAGACCTGATTTCTGGGCGATAGTCACGGCCTTGTTCCCGCTGTATAATTTTGTTCGAGGTTTTGCTCCCTCAGCTTTTGCCATCTTCAGTACATTGAAGAATCCGATGATGACATTCTCGAACCAGTAGAGGACCATGATGGAAGAAAGATTCCAACCGAAAAAAAGGACACCAGCCAGGGGGATCAGGTTGAAGAGGAAAAGCGCTCCGATGGATACTCTAAACACGGCTACATGGTATCCGATTCAGTAGAGTGGGTCAATATTTGGAAATACATCCATGAGTGCGAAATTGATTATTCGGATTCGAAAAAGTTGTGTTTTGCGTTAGCCATATCCAGGATAGCACTGAAGAGAATTTTGGCCAGGTCTGACATGGTCTGTGGTGTGAGGGTGTTGGGTCTATCCTTTGTTGTGTAGGGGAATGTTGGAGCACCGGTGGCACGGAAGGTGATGCTGGGGATTTTTTTGCTGAGGAATATCGCGGCATCGAGCTCTGGCCTGCGGATATTGGCGAATGGGAGCGGTTCGAGTGGGCGATTGAC
Source organism: uncultured Eubacteriales bacterium (assembly GCA_964540205.1). Lineage (GTDB taxonomy): Bacteria > Acidobacteriota > Aminicenantia > Aminicenantales > Aminicenantaceae > WTAW01. Next base: position 30,028 of record CAZIMJ010000207.1, read on the forward strand.
CGTATGTTTATTGGCATCTGCGATATATTCCCACAGGTCCGGATAATTCTGTGCTGCAAGAGCCTGCAATCTGTCGCCACACCCCACCATGTCCATGTTGAGAAAGGCCACGGTTTTAGATCTGGGGAAGACAGGATTGTTCAAGTAAGCTTGAGAGCCTTTGAAAGTCTGTTCTTTGGAGCCGATACCTATAAAGAGAATCGAACGTTTGGATTTTGTCGCGTTTTGAGAGAGAGCTTCGGCTAGGCCTAGCATTACCGAGGCTCCCGAAGCGTTGTTATTGGCGCCAGGCATGACTTCATAACAGAAGCCGACGTGGTCGATATTCGCTCCCACAATGATCACTTCATCTTTGAGTATGGGGTCTGTACCCTCGATTTGACCCAACACATTGTATCCTGTGCCATCTTTATGGTGTTCTGTGAAATTGGAGATGGTAAAGGTCTTTCGGGAACGGAAAGACTGGTGCTGCAGGGTATCTTTTATTTTGGCAATGATCTCTGGATGTGTCTGTCCGGTGCCGGCAAAAACATTACTGACGACAGCCTCTCCAACCTGGGCTGTCATGAATCCATTGACGTAGTCGATATCTGGATTGACCTCGAGCCGGTTGATGAGCATACCTTTTGCCCCATGGGCCACTGCCATCTTGATCTTGTACGGGTAGGTAGAATAGGGCTTCCATTCTTTGTATTGCTCTGGGTTCTCAGTAGGGGAGACGGGGACTTCGGGCTCGATGAGGACGATCTTCCCTTTGACATTCACTCCTTTGTAATCGTCGTAGTTCAATTCCTGTGCTGTGATCCCATAGCCGACGTAGACGACCTCAGCTGAAATTTTTCCGTTCCCCGATTGGGAGCCTGGGTAATATTCTTTTTCATAGAGATATTTCTTTGTTCTCCAGCGGCCTTGTGATTTGTAGCTGTGGGAGAGTTCCCCTCCCACAAAGACGATCGTGTAGGGATTGGGGTAAGATTGAAGGTAGGTGTTTTTCTCTCCGGCTGGTTGAAGCTCCCATTTCTCGAAGAGAGAGGCCACCCAGCGGGCGCAGGCCCTGTATTCGGGTGTTCCGGTGAGGCGTCCGGCGTAATCCTCTGACGACAGCTTATTGACATAGTCCATCAATCTTTCGCTGGAGAGCGCTTGATCTATTTGTTCTTGTTGGGATTGCTCGCCTGGAGCGATCGTGGGTGCCTTTGAAGTCGGTGCACAAAAAGGAAGAATTAATAGATATAGCAAAATGATAATAGGTATGGTTCTAAACATGGCAACTCCTGAATACAAAGGCATTCTCCATTGTAGCCGCATAACACGACTCAGTAAAGATAAAGGGGACAGGCTACTTTTTATAGGGGTAATTAAAAAACCAGCCTGTCCCCTTTTTTGCGGAACGAATGTCCGTGCTCTTCGTATTATATAACAAGGATGAAAAGATCTATCAGTTTTATTTAATTTAATGTGATGAATAATAAACAATCCCTTGTTTCTCTGTGTGCTGTGTTTCTTTTGCTCGTGGTGTTTGCCTCGATTTCCCAATCTTCTAATACATCTTCAAGTTTAGTCCAATCTGTCTCTGAGGAGGAGCCCACTCTCTATGAAGCATGGGTGGAATTCCTGGATAAGGGAGTAAAATCTGCAGAGCAGCGAAAGAAAATTCTTGTCGATCTTGAGAGAAATTTTGATCCTCGAGCTCTTGCAAGGCGCAAAAAACGGCGGACACTTCCCGGTCTGTTTGATGAGAGAGATTTTCCTGTAGTAAGAGAGTATCTGAAAGGAGTGGCGGTGACAGGAGCTGAATTGATGGTACTAAGCCGGTGGCTTAACGGAGTTGTGGTTCGAGCCACAGCTGACGAGCTCAAGAAGATCGTTGTTCTGCCGTATGTGAAGGAAGTAGGGGACTACCATGTCCGTAGCCACACCGGAAGATATGCAAGCCGTCCGGAAAATCCTGCAGATGTCCATCGCGGACCACTGGATGAAGACAAAAGCTTTTATGGAAGATCCGAGGTCCAGATTGAACAGCTGGAACTCCACCGGCTCCACAAAGCAGGCTTTACCGGTCGGAATGTTGTTGTGGCTGTTATCGATACAGGATTTGACCTTTCTCATCGTGCGTTTAATCATCCGGAGCTCCCCATTAAAGTGATCGCTCAGAGGGATTTTATGGACAATGACAAAATAACGTCTCCAGAACGAAAGGATCGGCCTCTTCAACACACTCATGGCACTTATGTTCTCGGGAATATCGCAGCTTACGCTCCAGGGGAGTTTGTTGGGAGCGCTTATGCTACCTCGTTCATACTCTGCAAGGCTGAAGACGATGCCGAGGAGTATCTCCTAGAAGAACGATGGTTTGTGGCAGCGCTGGAGTATGCAGAATCCTGCGGTGCTGATGTGATCACTTCTTCCCTTGGGTTATACACAGGTTACTCACAAGACCAGCTTGATGGAAAAACATCGGTGATGGCAAAGGGTTGGAATCTTGCTGTAGGTAATGGAGTGATTGGCATTCAAGGAGGTGGTAATTTCGGGCATGATGATGATCCTCACATTCACCATTTGTTCCCTCCTGCAGATGCCATAGGAGTGATCGCTGTAGGTGCGATAGATTCAGATGGGATTATCACTCGCTTCAGCTCCGATGGGCCGACTGTGGATGGGCGTTTGAAGCCCGAGGTCTTAGCTTGTGGTGCGGGCGGATGGACAATATCCATAAGCGATCAATAGGGCTATGTCCAAGGATCAGGGACCTCCATGGCTGCGCCAATTTTGGCCGGAGCTGTGGCCTGCATCCTCCAGGCTAATCCTGATTGGACGGTTGCAAAAATCAGAGAATCTATGTTCCATTCCGGCGATTATTTCCGCACTCACGGCCAACCGGACCCGCTTTTTATCCATGGGTATGGGATCCCCGATGTTTTTATGGCTGCCAACCTAAAAAACAAATAAGTCTTATCTCATTTTAGGAAATGTAGCATTCGTCCCCCGAACGGACCGTTTGGGAAACAGTCCATACATATCATTGAAAAAGGGGACAGGCTTCTTTTTATTGGGGTAATTAAAAAAGCAGCCTGTCCCCTTTTTATTGCCTTTCTAATATCAGATTTGATTTGGATGGGACTTTGAGCTAATCTTTATCAGTTGAGGCCGTGATGCAGGATTTGAAATGGAAAAAAGGGATTTGCGGCATCTGTCCGGCTGGATGTTGGATCGAGGTAGGACTGCAAAATGGCCGTCTGGTGGAAATCAAAGCTGATAACACCCATCCCCTGGGGATGATCTGCCGCAGAGGAGAACATGCCCCAGAAATCATCTATTCTGAACATCGTCTCAAATATCCCATGAAACGGACTGGCCCTAAAGGAACCTATAAATTCGACCGAATCAGTTGGGATGAGGCGTATGCAACCATTGTTGATAATCTTACAAAAATCAAAGAGGAATTCGGACCAGAAGCTGTCGCCATATATACAGGACGTGGGGCGTTTGAGTTGTCTCTCTGCGATATATTTCAGCCAAAGGGAGTGGCCGTATCATCGGCGTCAAATATCCTTTTTCCATTTGGGTCTCCCAATACCATGGGAGTTGGTGCTCTCTGTTATGTCTCCTTTGCCATGATCGCCCCTCATTTGATTATGGGGCGAATGCTCATCAACATGTTCACCGACATGGAAAATTCGGAATTACTTGTTGTGTGGGGAGCGAATCCGGCCACAGATTCGCCACCACTGGATATGTACCGATTGGAAGCGGCTGCCAAAAGGGGGGCTGATGTTGTAGTCATCGACCCTCGCCGTACAGAAACAGCGGTGCGTACGAATGCCCAGTGGATACCGATAAGGCCGGGAACGGATGGAGCGCTGGCCCTTAGCATGATTGAGGTTATGATAGACGAGGATCTCTATGATGAGGAATTTGCCGAGAATTGGTGCCATGGTTTTGAAGAGCTCAAGAGTTATGTGCAGCATTTCCGGCCCGTAGTGGTTGAATCGATAACAGGGATTCCAGCCGACGCCATCCGAAATCTGAGCCGCCGTATCTGTGATGCTAACGGAGCCTGTCCGGTCATGTACACGGGCCTCGAATATTCGAACAGCGGAATACAAGCCATCCGCGCAGTATTTAGCCTGTTTGCTCTGGCCGGGCAGCTGGATGTCCCCGGCGGAATCGGCCTGGCCATGGCGAATTCTCACTTTCCGATCAATCGTTCGTGCAACCAACCTAATCCTGATCTGGATTTAGCCGTCGCCCGAGATAAATTCCCTGTTTACAGCGATTACCGGGGTGAATCTCACGCATCTGGGTTAGTTAATTCTGTGCTTAAGGGAAATCCCTATGCCATTAGGGGCTTTATCATCCACGGCGGGTCTCTTCTCACATCATGGCCGCAGACGTCAATCTGGCGGAAAGCACTGTCCCAACTGGATTTTTTGGTCTGTATCGACCGGCAGATGACTGCTGATGCGGCTTATGCGGATATCCTCCTTCCCGCAACCACTATGTTCGAGATCGAATCCTACATGGTGTATGGACCGATTTTGCGCCTCAGAGAGAAATTGATAGACCCCGTGGGGGAGGCTCGCAACGATTATCTAATTATGGCAGAACTGGCGGATCACCTCAGATATGGCCATCTTTTTCCTCAAACAGAGGAGGAACTCCTCCGTTTTGCCCTTGATGGATCTGGGTATACTGTGGAAGATATCCGAAATTCTGGTGGTTGGATCAAATTGCCCATACCCATGATGGAATACAAGAAGTGGGAGAAGGGCAAACTGCGTAAGGATGGAAAACCGGGTTTCGATACGCCCACGGGCAAGTTTGAGATCTGGTCTACCGCACTAGATGAATACGGGTATGAGCCCCTCCCGAAATATACAGAAGTGACAGAGGGCCCGATCGCCAATCCAAAACTGGCAGAAAAGTATCCCTTGATCTTTAATTCTGGCGCTCGTCCCCAAACTGACTTTCGGTCCCAACACCATGGTATCGAAGGATTGGTGAAGGACAATCCCGAACCCACTGTTGAAATAAATCCAGAGGATGCCCGATCCAGAGATATAGAGACAGGTGATCTAGTCGAGGTCCAATCTCTCAGGGGATCCACTCCTTTCCGTGCGCGCGTGACAGAAGATATCGTGAGAGGAGCTGTAGAGTGCAACATGGGTGGCGGGACACCTGTCGGCCCAAAAGCTTGGCAGGAATGGAATGTCAATGAATTGACGGACCTCGAAAACTATGACGAGATCTCAGGTTTTCCGGTTTACAAGGCACTGCTTTGTGATGTAAAAAAGATCGATAAGGGCACACCAGAGACAAAACGTACAGCACGTGCAGTGGCAATGATGACTGAGGAAAACTATAAAGATGGCATCACCCCGCGCGAAAAAAGCACAGCTCGCATTTATCTGGATAACAACGCCACCACACGCGTAGCGGATGCTGTCCGTGAGGCCATGCTCCCTTTCCTGGCTGCTCAACATGGAAATCCCGCCAGTATCCATCGCGCAGGCCAAGAAGCCCACAAGGCCGTGGAGAACGCACGCCGCCAAGTGGCCCATCTCCTCAACACGCGACCACGTCGCATCATCTTCACTGGTGGCGGTTCCGAGTCCGACAATATGGCCATAAAGGGCGTGGCTTTTGCCTGTCGTGAGAAAGGCAATCACATCATCACCACAACCACCGAACATCCCGCAGTCCTCAAAACGTGTGCTTTCTTAGAGAATACAGGTTACAGAGTGACCTATCTCGATGTCGATGAGTATGGCCTTGTTCATCCCAAAGATCTCAAATCAGCGATCACATATGAAACAATCCTTATCACCATCATGATGGCCAACAATGAGGTGGGCACAATCCTGCCGATTAAAGAGCTGGCCGCTGTTGCCCATGAAAAAGACATTTTATTTCACACTGATGCTGTTCAGGCCATAGCCAAGATCAATGTGGATGTCGAAGACTTAGGCGTTGACCTTCTGAGCCTGTCTGCGCATAAATTTTACGGGCCCAAAGGAGTGGGGTCCCTGTATGTGAGAAAAGGGATTACACTCGAACCTGTGATTCACGGTGGCGGTCAGGAATCAGGTCTCCGAGCAGGAACCCACAATGTCCCTGGCATTGTCGGCTTAGGAAAAGCCGCCGAATTGGCTCAACACAATTTGCCGAAATCAGAACAGACGAAAAATCTCCGGGATAAGCTCGAGCAGGGCATCCGCAAGCTGATCCCTGATGCCATCATCAACGGACAGCCGGAAAACCGTTTGCCTAACACACTCAATGTGACGCTGCCCGGCCTCAGAGGAGAATCCTTAGTCATTGCCATGGATCAGCATGGAATTGCACTGTCTTCCGGTTCGGCATGCAAGTCTGGATCCGCCGAGCCTACCCATGTGCTCATCGCAATGGGGAAAAGCGAAGAAGACGCACACTGTTCAGTACGCTTTTCCCTGTCTCATTCCACAACAGAAAAGGAGATCGACGAAACACTCTCTGCGCTTTCTCAAGTTCTCGAGGAAATGGAAACGACGATCAGGTTTCTCCCTTGTAAATAAAAGAAGACTGACGGAAGCAAGTCCATTTTATATAATAGGTTCATAAGATTTTGGAAAATTCGAAATGAGTGCCACATACCAAGTTCTGACACACAAGGACCTAGATCAGGTGGAAAGTCTTGATCAGGCATTTGCCTCAGACGTATTGGTGGGGCTTTCCCAGATACCTAAAAGGTTATCTTCCCGTTATTTTTATGACGAGAGAGGAAGCCTTCTCTTCCAGAAGATTATGGACCTTCCCGAATACTATCTCACGGCCAGCGAGTTCGAGATTCTCAAATCTCGAACAGATGCATTCTCTTCACTCCTGGAAGGGGAGTCATTCAACTTGGTGGAGCTCGGTGCTGGTGATGGCAGGAAAACGAGCATCCTCCTCGAACATTTTTTAAAAAAGAATTTCGCCTTTCAATACATTCCCATTGATATCTCTGAAGTGTCCATGCAGACTCTAACCAACCTTTTAAACAAAAAATTCCCAAAACTCACATCCAATGGAATAGTGGCGGAGTATTTCGATGGCCTCAAATGGCTCAACTACATGAACTCACAAATGAATATGGTTCTTTTTCTTGGGTCGAATATCGGTAATTTCGACAAAGCCCATTCCCGTGCTTTTTTGCACAACCTCTGGAATGCCCTCAACAATGGAGATTTTGTAGTGATCGGCTTCGATCTGAAAAAAGATATCGACCTCATGCTGAAGGCTTATAATGACGCAGAAGGTGTGACCGCAAAATTTAACTTGAACTTGCTTCGCAGAATCAACCGTGAATTGGGCGGGGATTTCGACCTTAACAAGTTCCAATTCCATTCCAGCTACGATGTGTTCACCGGAGCGATGGAGAGCTATCTGGTTAGCAAGGGAAAGCAGACCGTGTTCGTCAAAGAGATCAGTCAATCTTTCTTATTTGAAGCTTGGGAGCCCATTCACACCGAATATTCCTACAAGTATCTGGAATCGGATATCCAGGAGCTAGCTGCTGAGACGGGCTTTGTGATCGAGAAGCAGCTTTATGATTCCAAGAAATATTTTGTCGATTCTATATGGCGCGTACAGAAAATAGATGCCTCTTGACTTTATCTCTACTTTCTTAGACATACAATTTTACCCCTCAAAAGTGACATCTAAGGCAAAAAAATGGGATTTTTTTCGACTTATTTATTTTGTTTAGAACAGCTTACCGTGGCCCGTCCCCCCTTACTCCCTTAACTCATTCTATTTCTCGGAACTTTCTTTGAAAAAGTCTGTCTAATCCAAAGAGATGAAAAATGTTATCTAATGGCACCTTGATTTTCTCTTGTTTTTTACCTTGTTTTAAAGGCAGAATAAGGGAAAAGAGACGCAGCAGGTTTGATGAGGAATTCGCACGATACACACACCAACATCGAACGTGAGAGTATTCAGCTTGTAAAAGCATTTTTGGAGGATGATAAGAATGCGTTTGATAAACTCATTCATCTGCGAAAAAAAATGGTTTTTAACCTGTGTTATAGATTCCTCGGCAATTATGAGGATGCCGCTGATTGCGCCCAGGAAGTGTTTCTCAAGGTCTTTCGTTCGCTCAAGAAATTCAGGTTCGAATCCAATTTCACGACCTGGCTTTATCGGATTACGGTGAATACATGCAAGAACAAACTGAACTCTTTGGAATATCGGCTCAGGTTTAAAAAGATGCGTATAAACAACAACAAACCCGCAGAGGATGCTCCGCAGAATGTCGAGATAGGGGATGAGACATATTCTCCGGATTTATCACTCAAGCGCAAAGAGATCTCCCAACTCATCCAGGAAGCTGTCAACAAATTGCCAACGTCTCAGAAAATGGTGGTTGTCCTTCGGAATATGGAAGGGCGATCTTACGATGAGATCGTTGCAATCACTGGATTTAAACCTGGAACCGTCAAGTCCAAACTCTCAAGAGCTAGACAAGAACTCAGAGAGACATTGAGGGGGAGGGTTTAAAATGAACAGGCGTCATATGGGAGATAAATTATCCGAATACATCGATGGGATGCTGAATCAAGAGGAAGCATCTGCAGTTAAAGAGCACCTGGAAAGCTGCCCGGATTGTATGGAAGAATACGAGGAGATATTCAAAATCATCGGGCACATGAACCAGATGGAAACTCTGGAGACCCCCGATTCCTTCGTGGAAAAAGTTCACGAACGGCTAGAAAAGCAATTTTTACTCCAAAGACTCATTAAAAGGCTCTTTTTTCCTCTAAAGATTAAGATCCCTCTCGAGCTTGCAGGGATGGCTGCAGCAGCCCTCCTGGTGATCTATATCGTAGGAATACGCGGAAAACAACATGTCTATGAGCTGGCATATGCTCAGAGATCTCAACCACTAGCTGTGCTTCAGGAGCAGAAAATGGAAAGAGGAGCCGTGCTCGAAGAAGCAATCACTATTAACAAAAAAGCTCAACCTGCCCCGGAGCTGCAAGACAAGCAGCTGGAGAAGAGAGATAAAAGAGAAGAGGCTGAAGAAGCTATCTCTCCTAGCAAAAAAGAAGTGCCTGTTTTGGCGCCTCAAGAAAAAAAGAAGAAAAGACTAGACAAAGTTGAGGAAGCCCTGCCGCGCAGCAAGATGGTTAAGGAGAAAGGAGTGCACAGCCTTCAGCCACAAGAAGAGCAAATCGAGAGAAAGGCCCAGATCGAAGCAGAAGCACCAAGTAACGCAAAAGCCCATAAAAGGGAAGACCTTAGTCTAAAAATAGCCGATAAAGAAAAAGGAGAGGCCAAAAAAGACACTCCCCAAAAGTCAGTACCCAGGGAGAAAAATCTTCAAGACATCATCACTGGGTTGGGGGGCAAAATATTAGAATCAGAATACAACAAAGATACTCAAGTTATAGAAAGCCTAATGATAGAGATCCCTGCAAAAAGATATCAACAGCTTATTCAGATATTAGAAGAGCGGGGCGAGATTGAAAAACCTTGTCCTGCTATTGAAGAAAAAGATCAAGATACAGTCAAGATCCGAATCAATCTGCTTAATAAATTCATACATTCTTAACAAAAAAGATATATAATTCAGGTTCTTTTACATGAGGAGAATATTTAGATGGGTAAAAATGTATATATAGCCACAATGGAGCCGCAGAGTGGAAAATCTGTGGTACTGCTCGGCTTAATGGAGATGCTTTCCCGCCGGATCCAGAACATCGGCATCTTCAGACCGATCGTCCGGGCAGGAGAGAAGCAAGATGGATACATCGAACTAGTTCGGAAGAGATACAAGCTGAAACTCGATTATAAAGATCTATATGCATGCACTCATCAAGAAGCCCGTCATCTCCTCGGCAGCGGCCAGTATGACGCTTTAGTCAAACTGATGGTGGACAAGTACAAAAACTTGGAACAACAGTGCGACTTTGTGGTCTGTGTGGGCACGGATTTTACTGGGGTTGCCACGGCCTTCGAGTTTGATTTTAACGCGGATATCGCCAATCAGTTTGGTTGTCCCATATTACTCGTTGTCAACGGCCATCAAAAGTCCCCAGAGGATATTGTGGCCGCAGTGCGGATGTCTCGTGAGGCCTTTCAAGAGCAAGGGTGCACAGTGATAGCTACAGTGGCCAATCGTATAGAGGAAGCCTGCCTAGAGGCCGTGACCGAACAGCTTATTGGAAAGTCAGTCGATCTTGGACCCGTGTACACTCTGAAGGAGGAGCCTGTGCTGGCTTTTCCCTCGGTGCGCGCTATTGCCCGGGCATTGGATGCACGTTTCCTCATAGGTGAGGGGAGGGCACTCGACCGGGAGGTTCGTCTGTACAAGGTGGCGGCCATGCAGTTGCGTCATGTGCTGGCACACATGCAAGATGGCGTTCTGCTCATCACTCCTGGGGATAGGGCTGATGTGATTTTGGGCAGCATAGTGACGTTGTTTTCGGATAGGGCACCCAACATTGCCGGTCTCATCTTAACAGGGGGGCTGGAGCCGGAACCTCATGTCCTGAAATTGATAGAAGGTCTGAACACACCGTGTTTTCCCATTATGTCCGTCGAGACAGACACCTTCACCACGGCCATGAATGTAAGTGCTGTGCATTCTACTATCTCTGCGGAAAATGAGCGCAAGATCGCCCTGGCTTTAGGGCTTTTCGAGTCCCGGGTTGATCTTCCCGAACTGGAGAAGCGTATTGAAGTTGTCCGATCAACTCGCGTGACGCCCATTATGTTTGAGTACGAGTTGATCGAACGGGCAAAATCCGACCGGAGACATATCGTGCTGCCCGAAGGGAATGAAGAACGGATCCTGCGGGCTGCTGAAATTTTGCTGAGACGACATGCTGTCAAATTAACGCTTTTGGGCGAAAAAGATGAGATCCAGCAGAAGATAGCTGCTTTAGGTTTGGATCTGAGAAATGTCAACATTGAAAATCCTTTGAGTTCTGAGAGGTTGGATGATTTTGCAGAGACATATTTCCAGTTGCGTCATCATAAAGGGATTTCTCGAGAATTTGCTCCAGAGATGATGGCCGATGGAAACTACTTTGGCACTATGATGGTCTACAAAGGACTGGCCGATGGAATGGTTTCCGGTGCGATACATACAACACAGCATACGATCCGGCCTGCTTTTGAGTTTATCCGTACGCAAGAGGGATATTCGATCGTCTCCAGCGTGTTCCTCATGTGTCTGGCAGATCGTGTTTTAGTCTATGGGGACTGCGCAGTCAATCCCAATCCAAATCCCACACAACTTGCGGACATTGCTATCGCTTCAGCAGAAACCGCGCGATTGTTTGGTATCGAACCCCGCATCGCAATGTTGTCCTATTCGACTGGAGAATCAGGCGAAGGGGAGGATGTTGAGAAGGTGAGGGAGGCCACTCAACTAGCTAAAGAACGAAGGCCGGATCTGAAGATAGAGGGGCCACTCCAGTATGATGCCGCCATTAATTCCAGTGTTGCAGCCACCAAAATGCCAGACAGCGAAGTGGCTGGCCATGCGACCGTTTTCATATTCCCGGATTTAAACACAGGGAATAACACTTACAAAGCGGTGCAGCGTTCGGCCAATGCAGTGGCCATCGGGCCGGTGCTCCAGGGCCTCAACAAGCCCGTTAACGACCTCAGCAGGGGGTGTACGGTCACTGACATCGTTAACACCGTGGCCATCACCGCAATACAAGCACAAGCTAAGAAGACATAGTCATGAAAGTCCTCGTTATAAATTCAGGGAGTTCCTCCATAAAGTACCAGCTGTTCAATATGGAGAGCAGGACAGTTCTGGCCTCTGGTCTAATGGAACAAATTGGTGAGAAGACAAGCCAACTGAAACACAAGACGCGCCAGGAAAATGGTGAGATGCAAGCTTTGGTCCAGAACGATTCAGTCGCTGATCATGTCCAGGGATTTGACAGGATAATGGAAGCCTTTGCCTCTACGGGTGCTTTAAAGGATTCCGATGTTCTTTATGGCATCGGCCATCGGGTGGTTCATGGGGGAGAGGTCTTTCAAAAACCCACTTTGATCACAGCTTCAGTGATCGAGACCATTCGAGAGCAGATCCCTCTTGCACCTCTTCACAATCCTGCAAACCTCTTGGGGATAGAGGTGACCTTTAAAAGGCGTCCTGACATTCCTCAAGTAGCGGTGTTCGATACGGCCTTCCATCAGACGATCCCACCATATGCCTATTGGTATGCCTTACCCTATGAGCTTGCGGATTCTCTCCATATCCGCCGGTATGGATTTCATGGAACATCTCATCAGTATGTCGCCAAAGCCGCTGCGCAGCATCTTCAACAGCCGCTAGAGGAATTGAATCTGATCACCTGCCATCTGGGTAATGGAGCCAGTGTCTGTGCTGTCCGGGATGGCAAAAGTGTCGATACATCCATGGGAATGACCCCTCTTGAAGGTCTTATCATGGGGACGCGTTCCGGTGATATCGATCCGGCAGTTGTTTTTTATCTCAGCCGGAAAACAGGAAAATCCATAGACGAGCTAGATGCACTCCTTAACAAGGAAAGTGGAATGAAAGGTGTTTGCGGCGTAAATGATATGAGGGAGATAGAGGAATTAGCCACAGCTGGCAATGAGAGGGCTCGATTAGCTCTGAGTATGTACTGTTATCGCCTTAAAAAGTATGTAGGTATGTATGCCGCTGTTTTAGGACATGTCGATGCCCTTGTATTTACAGCTGGTGTAGGGGAAAATTCTGATTTTGTGCGCAAGAGAGCTTGCGCTGATTTATCCTCTCTAGGAATCATCCTGGATGAGCGGAAGAATAAAGAACGGGCTTCTGGCCTCTCTGAGATCCAGGCAGAGAACAGCCTGGTAAAAATCTTAGTTATTCCCACCAATGAAGAGCTCGAGATTGCAGAACAGACTGTAACTTGTATTCAAAAAAGCAAGGATTCATAACTTCACTTTTTCTAGAAAGTCAGTCAAATATTCCCTTCATGTTTTTTACTCTGTATTCGACAAATATATTCTTTTCTTCCAATTCAGTGAAAATCCCTATCGTGTTCTCGAATATTATCATATCCCTCAGATCCGGGATTTCCACCGATGGGATGATGGTGCAGATGAAATGGCCATTCCTGTCAAAGACATCGATCTCAACTGATTACAGGCCTGTGATCCTTTTTACAGCCAGGTGTCCGTCTGGAAAGGACTGCGATTCCGAAAATCGCGTTCAGTGTGTCGGGGAGCTGTTCTTTGGCCTGCTGCTTGGCCTCCATGGGAATTCGTGGAGCGATCAACTGAAGGATGTTTTCCTTTTTATCTTCATCCAGGATTATTTTTTTGTGGTCTTTGTGTATAACTATCCGGGTAGTTCCATCAGTATTTTTCGATTGGATTTTATACTCTCTATTATTACAGACATAAATTATGCCTGAATTGTGGTCATAGACATGATGGATGTCAGCGGCCACAAGAGGGCTGGTGGAGGCGATGGCAGGTCCCTCCTGCTGTTCAGTCCGGATCCGAAAGATCCCTGCATTTTTATCTTCATAATATTGAGTGAGAAATTCTTCACTTGAATTTATTAGTGTGGAGACTCGAATGCGGTCTTGGTTCTCTGCCCCTTCTCGATAGCTTACGGTTAAAAACCTATCTTCGCTTATCACCTGGGTTCGAAGGTAGAAGTTCCGAAATGTCCGGAACAGCCACTCGTTTATATATTGTCCATCCAGCGTTAATTTGGCGATCTTCATTGGCCAGTTCCCGATGATCCATATAAAATTATGATTGACCTGCAAATCACCGAATCTGGGGAACTCACCCGGCCCCTGTCCTTTTCTGAGGAACTGAGTAACAAGTTTGCCCCTAGAGTTCAACTTGTATACTTTGACGTTCCGGCTATCTGCCAGATATAGATTTCTCGTATCGTCTTTCACTGCCATTTGGAAAAGGGGCGGATCCTCTTGATCAAGCTCGAATGGATCGATCCTCAGTACCTCATCGACTTCTAGAGAAATTTCCCCCTTAAAGGGTTCCAGAGTGTTGTAGACGTGTTGTATCCCATCGATGAGTTCAGTTTTGACAGAAGGATTCCTTTCACTCCTTTCACAGTTGATGTTGAACAGTGCAATAATAATCAATAAAAGGATCGATTTTTTCCGCATCTCTTTTGCTCCTTAAACCTGAAAAGATGAAAAATAAGAAATTGTATATGTCAGAAAATTCATTGTCGGTGTTAATTTGCAAATTTTGGACTACTCAGGATATTTCCCCATTTTTCAAAATGATGGATGTAAGGTTGTTTGAAGAATATTATGTAAGTTGCTGAAAAAAGAAAATGCCGAAGGGGGGACTCGAACCCCCATGAGCTAAACGCTCACATGGCCCTCAACCATGCGTGTCTACCAAATTCCACCACTTCGGCAAAATGGCAGAGCGAATGAAACCATCCCGGGAAATGAATTATCTATATAGCACTTAATTCTTTTTCTGTTCCGGAGGCTTCTTTTCTGTCTGAGCGGGTTTTTTTTCTGAGTCTTCAGCCTTCTTTTTCGTTTCGGTTGCTTTTTTCTCATCGCCGGGCTGTGTTGCATCTTGTTTGGCCTTGGGTTCTTCAGCTTCTTTCTTGACTTCTGTTGTGGCTGCGGGTGTTTCCTGCGCGGGTGCTTCTTCACCGCTAAGGACAGATCTCGACGTCCCTTTGCTTGATAAGATCCATAAACCTAACGATGTGATCATAAAGAGAACCGCACTGATTGTGGTGAGCTTAGAGAGAAGAGTAGCTGCACCTCGAGGTCCGAACACAGATTGACTTCCCATGCCGCCGAAGGCTCCTGCCAGGTCTGCGGCTTTTCCCGATTGGAGCAAAACTGCCAAAATCAGTATGAAACAGACAATAACATGAATTATCGTGATTAAAACACTCATTTTTCTTCGTACGCCTTTGTCGCTTCTTTAGCTATCTCTATGAAAGAATCAGCTTTGAGCGACGCTCCTCCAACCAGAGCGCCGTTTATATCTTTTTCTTTTAGCAGAGAAAAAGTATTGGCGGGTTTGACCGACCCGCCGTACAGGATTATAGCACATGAGCCTGTTTCGTTTCCATACTTTTCTGACAGTTCATCCCTGATGAATCTGTGGACCTCTTGGGCCTGCTCTGGTGTAGCAGTGAGGCCTGTTCCTATGGCCCAGATGGGCTCATAAGCGGTGATGATCTTTTCGACGGTGTCCTTATCAAAACCCTCAAGCCCTTCAGATATCTGGGTCTGCACCTTGTTTATGGTTTCGCCCTTCTCCCTCTCATCCAGGGATTCCCCTATGCACAAAATCGGCGTCAGATCATGTGCTAGCGCAGCCTTAATCTTCTTGTTGACGGTTGCATTGGTTTCTCCGAAGTATTGCCGCCTCTCAGAGTGTCCGATGACCACATAGGTACATCCCACATCTTTGAGCATGGGAGCAGATATCTCTCCTGTGTATGCCCCCTGTTCTTCCCAGAAAACATCCTGACCACCGATTTGGATAGGACTGCCCTGAAGTGTGATATGGACATCACACAGAGCTGTGAATGGAGGAATCACAACTATCTGTGCTTCTTCGAATTCGTCGCATTTTTCCTGCAGCTCACTCACGAGTTCAACAGCTTCTGAGCTTGTCATAAATAATTTCCAGTTTCCCGCAATAAATGGTTTTTGATTAGTCATTGTCATTATTTTTCTCCGATAAAGCCTCGATACCTGGTAAAGTTTCGTTGGCTATGTATTCCAAGGAAGCGCCTCCTCCTGTGGATATGTGGGATATTCTATCACTCACACCCGCTTTGATGACGGCGGCGACCGAGTCCCCCCCGCCAATGATGCTCAAAGCGTTTGAATCGGCCACCGCTTCGGCGATCTTTATGGTTCCTTGAGAAAATTCTTCAATTTCAAACACACCCATGGGACCGTTCCACAGGATTGTTTTTGCCAAAGCGATAACAGCTGCATATGCCTGAATGGTTTTTGGGCCGATATCCAGCCCCATCATATCCGGCGGGATCGGAAAATCGTCCAAAGTCTTTGTTTCTTTTCCTGGGGCAATCTCGGTGGCCACGATGTGGTCGAGAGGGAGCTGAAAATTGGTGTTGATGTCTTTGGCTTTCTTCAAAATCTGGAGTGCCAGGTCTTTTTTATCTTCTTCAACAAGCGAGCGTCCCACGTCATAGCCCTGCGCAGCGAAAAAAGTGTAAGCCATGGCTCCACCGATCAGGATATTGTCCGCTTTATTAATGAGGTTTTCCAAGATCGGGATTTTATCCGAAACTTTTGCCCCTCCAAGGATGGCCGTGTAGGGTTTTTGTGGGGAATGCACAGCATGATTGAGGTATTCGAGTTCTTCGGTCACAAGAAGGCCTGCCGCAGATTTTTTCACGTATAGGGGGATTCCGACGATCGATGCATGTGCCCTGTGGCATGCACCAAAGGCATCGTTGACAAAATAATCTATGCCTTTGGCCAGGTTCTGGGCAAACTCAGGATCGTTCTTTTTTTCTCCCGCGTAAAACCTGAGGTTTTCAAGGACGAGGACTTGTTTTTCTTTGAGACCATCTTTCAGTTTATCCACTCCATCACCGAAAACATCAGGAGCTAAGACAACGTCTTCTGTGATCAACTGGGACAGTCTTTGCGCCACAGGTTTCATGCTGAGTTTGGGATTGAACTGGCCCTTAGGGCGCCCGAGATGAGAAGCGGTGACAACCTTTGTATTCTGCTCTAGGAGATAATTTAGAGTGGGAAGTGCAGCCCTGATACGCGTGTCATCACGGATCTGTCCTTCCTCATCCAAAGGGACATTAAAATCCACCCGCAAGAAAACAGTTTTCCCGGGTAGATCTAAGTCTTTGAGTTGGAGCATAAGATCGAACGCTATATGAACTTCACAAGGTCTTTGAGCCGGCAGGAGTAGCCCCATTCATTGTCGTACCAGGCGAGGATTTTCACAAGGTTTCCATCTGTTACGCGAGTAAAAAGACTGTCCACAATGGAAGAATGAGGGTTGGACAAAAAATCAATGGAAACAAGAGGCTCCTCGCAATACTGGAGGATCCCTTTCATCTTGCCTTCTGCAGCTTCCTTAAACGCGGCGTTGACTTCGTCCACTGTGACATCTCTTTTCATCAGAGCGACAAGGTCTACCACCGAAACATTGGGTGTGGGGATTCTCATGGCGATCCCGTCGATCTTTCCCTTGAGTTCTGGCAAAACGATGCCTACGGCTTTGGCTGCCCCTGTTGTTGTGGGTATTTGGGATACAGCAGCTGCACGGGCCCGTCGAAGGTCCGAGTGAGGGAAGTCGAGGATCCTCTGATCGTTCGTGTAGGCGTGAATTGTGGTCATGAAAGCCTTTTCGATGCCGAATCTTTCGTGAAGGACTTTTGTGGGAGGAGCAAGGCAGTTCGTAGTGCAGGAGGCATTGGATATGATGTTGTGGTTATCGGGATCGTAAGCGTCATCATTGACACCCAAGACCAAAGTCACGTCTGGATCAATGGCGGGAGCGGAAATAAGGACCTTTTGTGCGCCCCCGCTTTCTATGTGCTTGGCTGCATCCGGTCTTTTGCGAAACAGGCCCGTAGCTTCGATAACAACGGAAACCCCCATGTTTTTCCAGGGCAAGTTGGCAGGATCTCGCTCGGAAAGGACCTTTGTTTCTATACCGTTAACAAATATTGAATTTTCCGAAGCTTTGACATCGGCATCCAGGATTCCCAGTACAGAATCATACTTGAGGAGATGAGCCAGGGTTTTGGCGTCGGCCAGATCATTGACGGCAACGATCTCGATCTCGGGATCTTGATATGATGCGCGATAAAAGTTTCTTCCGATACGGCCAAATCCGTTTATTCCTACTTTAATTCCCATTCGTAAACCTCCTATATGAATGTATCAATTGTGTAACATAAAACCCGCCTTAAATCAACAAAATCCAGGGGCTCTTATCTTCAAGGACAAAAGTACGGGCAGTTCGGAGAACAGACCCTGGTATTTTTGTTCAAGGAAAAGGACCCTACATCGGTCAGCTCGGGGAGCTGATCC
>CAZIMJ010000208.1:0-1619 GCA_964540205.1 uncultured Eubacteriales bacterium
AAAAGGAACAGGAGAAAGCATGCGACGAGTTGGTCTTGAAAACTGGGATCAAACCATCCAATTATGCAGCGAACCTTTTGTCCATCAGGAGATCCCTGCGAATGCCATGGAATCCACCCGCAGCCGTTCTAGGAGTCATGGGGAGGTCCCAGCTCAATGATCGGCTGTTGACTATTCTCAAACATAAAATCGAACTTAAGGAGGTTAAAATGAGAACAAAAATATTTTTTTCTGTGTTGGTTATTATGACAATAGCATTATTAGGCATGGCGAGGCCGTCCCCTGCGAGTCACGATACGGATAAGACCTGTATCGAGGATGTATTGATCCCCGAAAATCTCAGCGGTGATACAGCGATCCAAGAGGAACAGGAAAAGACAAAGGAAAAAGAAAAGACAGAAAAAGCAGAAAAAAAAGAGGACAAAGAAAAGAAAAAAGATGTGTTTGTTTGGCACATGGATGAGGGGGAAGAAGGTGAAGTCGAGGTCATCATCACCGATAAGGGGAAAGTAACTAGCTTCACAATAAAAGAACCAGTCATCATCATAAAAAAGGATGACTCTGGAAAAGAAATCGCCATAACTTCCAAAGGGGAAACCATCGATATCAAAAAAGTTAAAGAGGGCATTTGGACTGTTAAAGGAGATGCCCTGAGTTTACACGAACACATGGAAGAGATCGTTCTTGGTGAAGGGTTTGTGATTACATTAAAAACCAGGACAAAAGATGGACAAAAGACCATCGAGATCAAAGCTCCGGCTGTTGTCGTAAAAAAAGGTGAACATCCATCCGAGCACATCACTATCAAAGTCAGTGAAGACGGAGGTAAAAAAAAGGCTGTGGTCGTCGCTCCCCGAGTTCATGTGGAACATCATCCGGATGTCCATATTCAGATGAAGGAAAACGAACTCAAAAAAATCCATGAAAAACTCCAAAAGATCCACGAGCGGCTCTCACTAAAAATGGAGTCCAAAACCGAAGAGGAAAAGCAGGCTCTGAAAGATATGGAGAAAACGCTCAAAAAACTTGAGAAAAAACTCGAAACAATGGAAAACAAGGTGAAAGACATCACTCTGAGCATCCACGAGGAGCCACGTCGCATAGCCTTAGAACATGACCACAAAATATCCGTTAAACACAAAACAGACACAGAAGAGGGAGAAGTGGATGTTATTACCATCGACAAAGATAAAGGCCAACTCATGGGTTTCGTCAATGAGGAGGGCGAAGCGACATTCCTTGCCAATATGAAGCTCGAAAAAACTCAAAAACAAGCCTTTACCGATGCTGTCAAAGAAGTCGAACAAGATCTTCCCGAGGGGTATAACATCGAGTCCGAATTTGATGTTGAATCAGGAACTGCCACGATCAAGATCAAAGGCAGCGCAAAAAGCGAAAACACCCAGGATGTCGTGATAAATCTGCTTAAAGAGCTCAAAGAGAAGCTCAACCCTAAAAACTAATTTGAATTATTCATAAAAGCTGCTATTTTAAATTTCGTATCCGCACCTCGATGTCGGGAGTATCTTTGAGAAGCTCAACAAGCTGTGATGTGTCTGTGTCTCCGAAATGATAGGGGTAAAGGACCTTCGGTTCAAAGGCTCTAGCGGCATCAGCCA
>CAZIMJ010000209.1:0-5807 GCA_964540205.1 uncultured Eubacteriales bacterium
GTGAGGGCGAAGGCCTATGACCTCGTCCTTAACGGTGTGGAGATAGGAGGGGGATCGATCCGTATCAACGATCTGAATTTGCAGAAGGTGATTTTTGAAACTTTGGGATTGAACACGGAAGAAGCAGAAGAAAAATTTGGATTTTTTTTGGAGGCTCTCCGTTACGGCGCCCCACCACACGGGGGGATCGCCCTTGGCTTCGACCGCATCGTTATGCTCCTAGCCGGTGAAGACACGATCCGTGATGTCATCCCATTCCCCAAGACGACAAGTTCTCTGTGTTTGCTGACCAATTCTCCCTCCGAAGTCGACGACAAGCAGCTTGAAAACTTGGGCCTCAAAAAAACAAAAGCCTGATCTTAAGATATTATGTGGATGAGGAGGTGAAGACATGAGGAAAAGGTATATATCGATGAACAGGGTGTGTGTGGTTTGTGCCCTCGTCTTGGTTCTCGGTGTGAGCAGCACGGGGCAGACCTTTGACGCCATCAAGAGCCAAGTGAAAGTGCGCGTCCTGGAAAATGGAATGAAGTTTATCGTGCTGGAGCGCCATGAAGCCCCGGTCGTCTCCTTCCATGTCTATGCCGATGTGGGGAGCGCCAATGAATCCTACGGGATCACAGGGATCTCTCACTTGTTGGAGCACATGGCCTTTAAGGGTAGCAAGCTTGTAGGGACCACGAACTATGAGGAAGAGGCCAAGGTCTTAGAGGAATTGGATGCCCTGTACGATAAGATCAAAGCCGAACAGGTCAAAGTAAACCCGGATGAAGAAGCTCTACAGGAGATGATGGAAAAGTTTGAAGCCCTGAGGACTAGGGCCAAGGAATTTGTAGTGAATGGAGAGTTTGACGACATGTTCATGCGAGAAGGAGACCGAAGTCTTAATGCCTTCACCAGCACTGATGCCACACAGTACGTGAACAGCCTCCCCTCGAACAAGATGGAGTTCTGGATGGCCATGACTGCGGACAGGTTTCAGAATCCTGTCTTCCGGGAGTTTTATAAGGAAAGAGACGTGGTCATCGAGGAGAGGCGGCTCTCCTTGGAGACCCGGCCCATCGGCCGGCTGGTGGAGGATTTTCTTTCTACGGCTTTTAAGGCACATCCCTATAAACACTCGGTCGTGGGACACATGTCGGACCTGGAATCTATCACCCGCAGAGATGTGGAGGACTATTTCCGCAAGTACTACGGCCCCAGCAACCTGACGGTGAGCATCGTGGGTGATGTAGGATCGGCCGAGGTTTTTGAGATGGCGGAACTGTATTTCGGGACAATCCCCAGTGAGCCCAAACCAGAAGCTTTGCGGACCAAAGAACCCGAACAGTGGGGAGAACGACAGGTTCAGGTTGTGGCCAAGTCACAGCCCATCCTCATTATGGGTTACCACAGGCCCGATGTGCGTCACGCCGATAGCTTTGCCCTGGATGCACTCGCTAATATTTTGGGACAGGGACGCTCATCTAGACTGCACGAGTCCCTAGTCAAGGACAAAAAGGTCTGTATTCAGAGCGGAGTGTTCAACGGATTCCCGGGGGAGAAATATCCGAACCTTGTCGCGTTTATCGCAGTCCCTTCCCAGGGGCACACATCCGAAGAGTGCCTTGAGCTTATCGATGAAGAGATCGCAAAGATTAAAGAAGAGTCCGTTACGGCAGACGAGCTGACCAAGTATAAACGCAGTACTGTCAAAGCCATGCTCTCTCGAATGAAATCTAACGGGAGCATGGCGGAATTGCTGACCTATGCTGACGTTGTCCTAGGCGACTGGCAGAGGTTGTTCGATCAAGTCGAGCAAATTCAGGGTGTCAGTGTTGAGGATGTCAAGCGTGTGGCCAAAATGTATCTCGTGGATGAGCACAGGACGATTGGAGAGATCGTTCCTGAAGGAAAATGAGGGCCAACAGATGAAACAGGCTGGATGTTATACAGAGGAAAAAACGATGAAAAAAAACATACAATCCTTAAAAGTTTTGGGTGCATTTGTCCTTATCTTGGCCCTGAGTGTCCTTTCGGGATTTGCCCAGAAGAGCCCCAAGGAAAAATTTGAGTTCCTCCCTCTCAATCCCATCAAGATGCCCAAGATAGAAACGCTGGAGTTGGCAAATGGGCTTAAAGTGTTCCTCGTTGAGGACCACGACTTCCCCACCATCGACATCCGGGCGGTGGTTCGCATCGGATCGGTTTATGAGCCTGCTGAGAAAGTCGGGCTCGCAACGATGACAGGAACTGTTCTGCGGTCGGGAGGAACGGCCTCAAAAACGGGGGATGACATCGATAGAGAGCTTGAGTCTCTCGCTGCCACCGTCGAGACTTACATAGGGCAGAGTTCGGGTGGATTTGTCTCTTCGATGCTCAAAGGGGATGTGGATCTCGTTTTGGCCATTTTGACAGACATCCTGGTGAATCCGGCTTTCAGTGAAGACAAGATCGATCTGGCCAGGATCCAGCTGAAATCAGAGATTTCACGCCGGAACGACGAGGTCGAAGGAATAGCTCGCAGGGAATTCTGGAAGCTGATGTATAGTGCAACAAGCCCCTATGCCCGGCATCCGGAGTACGTCACTATCGATGCCGTGACAAGAGATGACGTCGTTCGTTTTTATAAGAGAGGATTCTACCCGAATAACACTATCATGACCGTGTGGGGAGATTTTGCGATGGACGAGATGGTGCAGAGGCTTAAGAATACGCTCGGGACCTGGCCCAAAGGGACTTCCGACATTCCCTCGCCGCCCACGGTGAAGTATGAATTCAAATACACGGTGAATCTCGTTAACAAACCGGATGTCAACCAGTCCCACATCAGCCTCGGACATATCGGAGGGTTGATGAATAATCCAGATTATCCGGCATTGAGTGTCATGAACAACATCCTTTCCTGGGAGCGGATGTTTAAAAAAATACGGACTGATGAGGGGTTGGCATACAGTGTTTGGGGGACCTATGGCGCGAGTTACCGGCATCCAGGTGTTTTCAGCTGCGCGGCCCAGACGAAATCTGAGTCGACCGTCTATGCCATCGAGCTCATGCTCGAGGAAGTGAGACGGATAACCAAAGAAGAGGTGAGTGATGATGAATTGGCCAGGGCCAAAGATCGGTACCTGAACACGTATGTCTTCAATTTTGACAGCAAGGCTAAGATCGTCAACCGATTGATGACATACACCTATAATGATTATCAGATGGATTTCATGGAGACGATAAAGACAGGCGTCGAAAAGGTGACTAAGGCGGATGTCCTCCGGGTTGCCAAAAAATACCTTCAGCCGGACAAGGTTCAGATATTAGTGGTAGGGAACAAGGAGGCCTTTGACAAGCCTCTCTCAAATCTGGGAGATGTGAATGTCATCGACATCACGATCCCTGCGGCTAAGGATAAACAGTAGAAAGATCACTCCTTCATATCCCAACCGCTACTGGAGTATTTCTAAATCTCCGACAAATAGTTTCCTATCTTCACTCGGACTTTCTGTGGGATAATCATTGATGAATTCCACACTGATCCTGTATTGACCGCGCTTTATTTTTCTTTGAAAGCGATAAAATTTCCAAACATCAGAAGAGACCCAAACATCCCCGATCATTTCCTCATTCAACCACACAATCATGTATGGCCATTCCCCTTTTGCCTTTTGTCCTTTTGCAGAGATTGTAAATGATATTTCGCCATCAGGAAGAGAAGTTTCTATCCAACATTGACCTTTTGTATGAAGATTTCCTCCCTGTAATCCTTTCCAATCCGATTGAGTGTATCGTAAGACAAGGCCTTCTCTCTTAGCCCTCTCTTCAGGGCCTAAAAATAAATCATCTTGGAACTTAAACATCCCTATTCCGATTCCCAATTCGCGCGAATCGGAAGTGCCCAGAATTTCCGATGGCTTCCATGTTCTGTTGACTTCAAACAATAAAAGGATATTATCGCTGATCGCATGAGACAGGTCATATCGGAATTCATGCCATGAGTTATCTGTAAGCACAATGTCATCCAATAGTTTTTTTCTCTTAAACTGGCGTCCTAAAACATATATCTTCACCTTTACAGGATCTTTCTGAATGTCCGGATGAGAAGCAATTAATGGTATAATCAAGAGAGGTTTTTTAACTTTCACTGTAAAACCAGCTGTCTCTTGTGTCCATTTGAACTCTTGTTCGCCCATTTTCTCGACTTGATAAGAGCCAAACTCTTGAATGAGATCGAATCTCTCAGTTCTCCTCTGGAGTGATAGTTCGTGGAAAGAATTCCAGGTAAACATAACAGCAAAAATCACGATGAATAGACTGGTAGTGATTATCTGAAACTTTTTCATATTTCCAGATGTATCCCTTGCAGGAGAGGTTGTAAACAGCAGCCCCACAAGCAACCAAAAAACCATCTGGATCTCAAAACTCAACGTATGGGCACCAAAAAGAAAAATAACGAACATTGCTAGAATCCCAGCTGAAACTCCAGCATTCAGATAACTTAGCCTCACTTCCTCCTTCTGTCTAAAATTAGACAGATATATTTGTCTTAAAACTAAATAAAATATCCATACAAAGAAAAACAATCCAATCAAGCCCAATTCAGATGCAACCTGCAAATAAAAGCTGCCCGCGGAATCAATGTAGAGACCAGGAGAAGATGCGCGCCGATAAAATGAAATAGGCATGATGCGAACCATGTTGTATTTTTTATAAAAATTCGGTAATTCACAGGTGTATGCTCCAATCCCGACGCCGCTGAGAGGGTAGTCTTTTATCATATGTAAAGAAGAGGACCAGAGGAGATGCCTGCCCTGCAAAATTTCAATCTTCCCTCCCGCTTTTGACAAGAGCCCGATGTCTTTGGTGAGTCTTTTATACAGAGTCCCTTCCTTTAATACCATTATCAAAAAAACAATCAGCACACCTACAAAAAATACGGCTGGTATAAAAATCAGCGGTTTTTTCAACACTTCAAGTTTTTTGATTTGTGTTCGAATAAATATTTTTGCACTCAAGATAACCAAAAAAACAACCGCTAATATCAACCCTAAAAAACCACTCCTGGAACCCGCATGCGGCAATAAAAGCACGGCACCCGCCGCGGCCAAAAAAAACAAGGGCTTTCTTGCCTTATCAAAAGACAATAAAGCTGCAACAAACAGCGGAAAGGTCAAAGACAAAAACACTCCGAGAGCATTCGGATCCGTAAAGAGAGCATTGACTCGACCGAAAGATACAAAAAAACTTGTGTTCCCCAATTCTATGTTTTTAAAGGCTTGATAAAATCCGAAAATAAAAGAAAGGATTGTCGAAATTGCCAGACAAAAAACTGCTTTTTGAATTGTTTTTTTTGTTTTTAATACGTTGACGATTATGATAAGCCAAATAAACCCTGCTAAATAATTCAAAGAATCAAAAAGAACTCTCCTGACAGCTTCACCTGAACTGACACCAAGAACATTCACGGCAAGCTCATGAACGGAAGTCGAGAATAAAGGAACAAAGTTTGTATATCTCCAGAAGGTGACCAGGGCGGAAAGGATAAGAACGATCGAAGCTCCAAGAATAGGATAAAAAAGCGGGTTTCTTAGCTGTAAGCGACTTGGTTTTCTGATTTGATGAATCAAAAATCCCAGCAAGTACGCATAAAATATAAAGAAAAGAGGGCTAAAACCTGAAAAGTTGAAAAAATACGGCAGACTACTGCTCACAGGAATCAAGAATAGAAAGCTAAATGTGCCTGTTCTTAGAGAAATAGAGGTGCAAATCAGGACAAAAAGAATGACAGGTAAAAGCACGAATTGAAAAGCCTTGATTTGGGGAACATACTTATAATA
>CAZIMJ010000210.1:0-3911 GCA_964540205.1 uncultured Eubacteriales bacterium
CCTTCACCAGGATTCCCTATATACCATTCAGCACCCCATGTTCTTATGGCAGACACATCTTCGATAGTGTGGCGAAGACTCTTTCTTGTAAAACGAAGAGTGACTGAGATGTCCTGAGATAGTCTTTTTTCAGCTCCAATCGAAACTTCTGTTTGACTTAAAGGCTTCAGGTCCTTATCAGTATTATCCCACATTACAACCGGATCTCCCCAATAGTCATACCTGGCAATAAGCTCACCGGGAAAGTTTCCGTTTCCATATGTCCACCATTTCGGATCATCCAAAGTATAATATTCGGTTATCTCCCTTATACCGCCATAAGCACCCCTTGCCATATTTAATTTAAAAACATCATAGTAGATGGCGAGGTTGCCAAAGATCTTTAGGCTTGAATCTCCATAAACGTCATAAACAATGCCCAAGCGGGGAGCGAACTTATCAAAAAAACCCCATTTCAGGGACTTTCCTGCCAACCGCGGCTCACTGTCATAAGTAGGACACTCCTCTTTTTCAACTCGCAAACCGATATTAATTGTGATTTTATTGGCTAATGTCCAACTATCCTGTATATAAAGGGCGATACGATCGGTTTCGGCTTTGCCTATAGTCCCATAATCCGCAGGTTTGTTTACACTATAAACACCATATTCACCTGAATAGGGCGTATCTTCCTCACCTATAACAACGTACTCTGATCCCCAGCCAAAACTAAAATTTGCATTTTTATATGTTTTATTGACATCGTTCATAAGTCTGACCCATTGAAAACCAGCCTTAACAGCGTGCTCGCCTGCCAGGTCGAAATAATAGGTGAAGTCTGTGTTTATACTCGTTCGAGTAAGCAAATCTCTCTCTGATACCGTGAGCTCATCTTCTCCAAAATTCTGGTATCCAGCCAGTCTAATGTATTCAGGATACATTTCTACTAGATCAGGATAGATAGCATTTGTCTGAGCACCTCCTGTCCCAGCCCCGCCAAAACTATAACGTGGTCCCTCCGGTTGCAGCTTTTGATCAGTTTCGTTATACATAGTGTAACCACCACGGATATTTGCCAAGAAATTGTTGCCGAGAATTAAATCAGCAGACAGAGTCGCCGTGAAAGTGGGGTAACTAAACCCAACTTCTCCATATGGAAAAGCTGAATTACCGGCACCGTCTCTATCAGGTAATTGTCCTGTGTAATGCGAAGAGCTATTAACAATAGTACCACTTAATCGCAAACTTGGTAGGGGTTGGGCGGAAATTTTAGCCAATATATTATACCATCTCCATTTCTCACTGTGAGAACTTGATGGAATGTCGCCTTGAAGCCATTCGATTTGTCTTGTTGTATCTTGAAATTTTGGGATAAACGATCCAAAAAACCACATTTTTTCTTTAAGAATATAGCCACCAAGAGCAAAACCTACTTCATAGTTGTGAATTTTGTCTTTACCGTATAGATCCTGGTAATTGACATACTCAGCCTTGGATACATCAAAAGGATCGAGCCGAAGAGTATCTCTTTCCTTGCCAGTGAGTGCGCTGCCACTATAATAGCCGATTACCTCACCTTGAAACGTATTTCCACCCGAACGAGTAATCACGTTCACAACACCACCTAAAGACCCACCAAACTCAGCTTGGTACCCGCCGGATTTGACTTGAACTTCCTCAACAAATTCAAAGGAAGCCTCCTGGCTGCCATGGCCTCTAAGGATTTCAGTTGTTTCCATTCCATCAAAGTAAAACATATTCTCTAGACCGGTGGCGCCTTCAATTGCTGCCCCTCCTGCACGGTCTTCGTGAGTTGCTCCGGCAACCATAGTGATGATTGAGTCAAAATTACGACCTTTGGGGAGAATATCAAAAATATCCTTGTCCATGGTCATGCCACTTGCCGAACTCTTGACATCGATCAGTGGTGCATCAGCGATAACAGTGACTTCTTCTTCAAGGCCTTGTTCCATAGTGACGTTCACTGTCAAAGTCTGCTCCGGAAGTAAATCAATGTTCTCTTGTTGAAACATCTTGAATCCAGGCAAAGTAAATATAAGTGTATACTCTCCAGATTGTAAGCCAAGGAGACGATATCTTCCGTCAGTATCGGTTATTGCTGTAGCTTGACCTACTAACTTAAGACTGTCTCCTGCTACCGATACTCCAGGTAGGGGTGAACCTTCTTGATCTGTGACAGTTCCTACGATTTTTGAAATTGCTGCCTGAGAAAAAAGAAAACTACTTAGAGAAAGAAAAACAAAGAAAACGAATAAAATTCTACCAATTTTCATGGTTTTTTCCTCCTTTCATTTTATTTGCTAAATTTATGTTAGATATTATAAAAAGTCAATCCCTAAATGAGGTTATTTTCTCTTTCTTTTTAGGTTAGATTTAATAGGGCGTCACAAAAATAGTTTTCCGGCAAACTTGGGCAAAAAGGACTTCACATACCGGATTTCATCTATAAATCCCATTTGATGAGCAGCTAAAGCCACCAACAACACCGTGATATGGGCGATTGTACAATGATTCTCTGTTGCTTGCAATCCAATCACGGTCGGATTCTGCATTGTTATGGCCAGGAGCCGGGAATATACCCTTTCGGCCGATGTCCGCTGATTGTATATTGTCTTGAATTTTTGGGTTCCATAGTTGATCTTCTCTCTGACACTCGGAGTCAAACGTATTAGAAAATTACATCCTTTTTGATTGGTATATTTCGGATTGTTGGCGGGACAGATAAGATATTGACCTTTATACTTCTTCCCCCAATGGAGGGGGCAGGTGTACTGCAGATAGGTGATTCCCTTACTTGTCATTTTCCCCTTTTTATGCATTTCGAGATTAGCAGGACATAGGACGGTATCCCGATTAAGTGTGAACGGCTCAATTTCTGATCTTCGAGGATTTCTTGGTACAATCGGAGCTGCCTTCATTTGATGATAAATATAGGAAAGGATCTCTTCTGTGTCATAATTGGCGTCAGCAATGACATTCTCTACAGGGAACTCAAAACAGGACGTC
Source organism: uncultured Eubacteriales bacterium (assembly GCA_964540205.1). GTDB lineage: Bacteria > Acidobacteriota > Aminicenantia > Aminicenantales > Aminicenantaceae > WTAW01. The sequence continues at coordinate 3,007 of CAZIMJ010000210.1, forward strand.
AGTTCTTTGAGAAGAGGAACAGCCTGTTTCTTTTCATCTTTGTTTGCGGGAAGTGTTTTCTCATATATGGGAAGTTCTGAATGGGTATCTGTGATGGTGTGATTCCTATAGCCCCAAAAGTACGTTATTTTTGGTTTAAAGGGGTTGGGGAAATGGACTATGATACCCAACTTGGCATCCGGATCTCCCGAAGGGATGCGTGTTTTATCAAACCTGTTTTTAACAGAGGTTTTTAAATTATTCTCCTTAACATTGGCTTTGATCGGACAGGAATCAAGTGCAATAGACTTGCCAGTAACAGCACCCCGCTTAAGGAGTTTGCGAACCAAAAAGATTCTTGGCTCTTGGAACTGCTCATTGGGAGTGGATCTCAGGAAATGAGAGAACCGTTCCTTTGTGGGAGGTTTCTTCAACGGATCAAATCCTAAAATTTCGGCCATAACCGGATTATTCCCCAATTCGAAAGATAAATCGGATAGCGTTGGCAGACTTCGGAGATTTTTATAAACAAGAGCGCGGAAGAGAGAGGCTTTTGAATATGGAGGTCTTCCTCTTTTTGATTGGTTGTCCCGCGGAACATATTTGAGATGAGAGAAAAGTTTTTCATATTGGAAAAGAGGAGGAATATCCCCGGAAGAAAAAAGAGAGGAGTTTTTCATGATACCCTCGATTTTTGTGACAGGCACCCAAAATGAAGTAAATCAAGGGTATCAGAAAGTAAGCGTTTAGGATAATTAACTTATTAATAACAAAAGATATTGAGCGACAAAAAATGAGGGTGTCACATGCATATTCCGGTCGAAAGTAGACACCGATTCCGATTCAAAGCAGCCACTGATTCCGGAGCAAAGTAGACACCGATTCCGGTCGAAAGTAGCCACTTTTTCCTGGGTTCCGGAATTACT
>CAZIMJ010000211.1:0-2983 GCA_964540205.1 uncultured Eubacteriales bacterium
AAAAATCGCTAAGTTGGCTCAAGAACATGATCTGGTGGTTTTGAGCGACGAGATCTACGAAAAGATCATCTATCCGCCAGCCGAACATATCTCTATCGCCACCCTGGAGGGGATGAAAGAGCGGACCCTTATCTTAAACGGCCTCTCCAAGTTCTATTCGATGACGGGTTGGAGATTAGGATATGTTCTGGGAGAGGAAAAGCATTTGAATCCGATACTCAGATATCACCAGTACATGGTAACATCCACCAACACTTTTGCGCAGTGGGGAGCTGTGACGGCTTTGAAGGGAGATCAAGATCCAGCTTATGCTATGGTGGAGGAATTCCATAGGCGGCGCGATTATATCTATGAGGCCATAAATCAAATTCATGGATTTTTATCCGCTGAACCACAGGGAGCTTTTTACCTCTTTCCCTCAGTCAAAGAAACCGGGATGGATGGATACCAGATGTCCAAAATGCTACTGGAAGAGGCCCAAGTGGCCACAGTGCCGGGGGAATGTTTCGGGAAAAATGGCGCCGGTCACATCCGGATCTCCTATGCAAATTCCATGGAAAACCTTAAGGCGGCAGTTGCAAATATCAAGGCTAGTCTGGGATAAAGAGAGGTAGCCTAACGCCAAAATGATCTGAGGGGGGAGATTCAACAAGATTTTTTGTATGTAAAATCACACACCTGTCCATATTTGTAGACAGAGATTTTATGTACATCGGAATGGTCAACCTGAAAAAGGAGATGGCATGGTTTTTGCTATAAAATAGCCTACTTTAATAATATGTGATATTAATAGTCGAATTTGAGGAGTCGGAATCAAATGGTTTACAAAATTTTTTCAAAACTCAGCTTTATTTCTGTCCTGGTCTTTACTCTCGCTGTTTATCCTACTTTGAGTTCCCAAAAAGGTGCAGTGGGGGATGAGAGTGTAGATCTGGATAAGATCCTAAAAAAAGGTGCCGAATACTGTTCGAAATTGGCCGATTCAGCTCTTTATTTTGTTTGTCTGGAGAAAATTTCGGAAGAAACTTCTAGAGAAAGTGAGAAAGGAGGGCTTTCCAACCCTCGAGAGCCTTCCTATAGTGAAATAACGGATCCCCGAAGAAATCAAGAGTTTCGGCATGAAGGAACGCCAGATCGCTACAGAAAAGGCCCTCATGAGACGAATTTGAGAAAAAATGTGTATGTCTATGATTACCAGCTGATCAAGAAGGGGAACAATATCGAAGAGAGCCGGACACTTCTGGAAGAGAATGGGAAAAAGAAAAATGAGAAGGATGCCCAATTAAAGACACGGAAGTTCTATTCCTACAGGTCTGTCCTGGGACCCATCGGTCTTCTGGGGAAATCTCAACAGAACAAGTTCAACTACAGGATCATCGAGGAAAACAAGCAGAAAGGCAGGGATATCCTGGTGATCGAAGCAACGCCTAAAACGGTCTCTGAAGAAAATTCCAACTACGGAAGAATCTGGGTCGATAAGGAAAATTTCCAGATATTGCGGATCGATGTGGCTCAGGAATCGCTGGTGGGGTATAAAGATCCAAAGGTCAAAGGGATCAATCACCTCATCACCGTTACCCACCAGTATGATGTGGAGAAAAACGGACTCATGTTTCCTTCAAAGACTGTTTTTGAGGAAAATTACACACCCGATAGGGTACAGGTAGGACTCTGGAGCAATTACACTAACACCGTTCAGAAAAATACTCTGCAGCGGACAAAGCTTGAGATCGATTTTACGGATTATAAATTCTTCACGGTGGATGTAGACGTCAAATACTGACGCTTTTTTAAGCGTGCGATCCAAATAATGTATACAAGCTAATCCATATCTATAGTCTGAATCTGAGGTATCTTCCAGACACACCTTCTAATCGAAGTATACGCTCCGCTTCTGCCGTTTTCCTGGATATCGACTCTTATCCGGCCACCTTTTTTTACCTGCTGGTATTGCTGCGTTTTTTCTGCGTCCGGGAAGAGAGACATTTTCTGTGTTTTCCAGCTGAAGGCGACATATCTTGTCCAGAAAATCGACCAGAGATCTATGCTGTCCACGGCATTCTTCAATCCCCAATCTGTCCAGCTCTTGAAGAAGAAAATGTACCGATTCGATGGTGGAGAGACAGTATTCATGAGGCTGTTGTTTGATCACATACCGGGACGGCCCTTGAGGCCGGAAGTGGATTTTGGGTAGAGCTAACAAATTGGCACTCAGTTTCAGCATCTTCCTGGCTAAGGTCCAGGAGGCATCGATCACAAAGACCAGAATTTTTTTCTTGTTGGGGACGCCAACGGGAAACTTGAATTCAGAGATGTCGATGGAATTCTCCCCAGGATACAAGAGCACAGGATAGTAGGCAGGGTCCTTGATCATGCGGTTGACTCTCTGGTCTTCTGTGAAATCTACTCCAGATAGGATTTCGGAATTTTTAAGGTAAAGGTGGGTCAGGCGACCGGTTCCAAGCTTCACTTTGCGCGATTCCTTGGGATGCATGAGGATCACAAAACGAGAGTGTGTGTTAAAGGCTTTGATATCTGAACAAAGGCAGTTTTTTGTGGGCCGGAAACACCGGTAACAGACTTGGCGGAAGAGAGGCTCCTTTTCTTTGTCGGTGTTTTTGGAAAGGGTTCCCGGTGGGTGCATTTACTCTCATTCTAAAAGAAACATGGGCATATTTCAAATTACTGCATCCAGTCGAAAAGCATTTTAAAATCCGCGATGAAGGCTATCCGAGTGCCCCTATTGGTGATTTCGAAAACACGCTCAGTTTCCCCAGCGAGGAAACTTCGCTCGGATCCGGGCTTCCCTCACATCTCCCCCAGGGAGATGTGCCATGCCCGTCCAGCCCTTCTCACGGTTTTCTCCACCACACAATTGGAACACTCAATAACGCAACTTGTGTTCATACGATCACGGATTTCGCAATACATCCCATTCAGTCGAAAGCATTGACAACGGATTCTGTATTTTTAATAATGTATA
>CAZIMJ010000212.1:0-16349 GCA_964540205.1 uncultured Eubacteriales bacterium
TTGACTGGAGTATTGTTTGGTGGCGCGATGGCCGGAATCATTCTTGGTTTTGCCAGCCAGAGTATCGTCGGCAATTTTATAGCCGGAATCTTCCTCATCATCGAAAAACCCATCAAAATCGGGGATCAGGTGAATATTGACGATATGACCGGCTTCGTGGAGGATATTCGGATCATCTCCACAAGCATCAGGACCTATGATGGATTGTATGCCAGAATCCCCAATCAGACTGTTTTTACCACCAAAATGATCAATTATGTGGGCAATATTGTCCGTAGATTTGATTACATGGTGGGTATACGTTATAGCGATGATGCCGATAAGGCGATCGCCATTATTAAAGACGTGATCGAACAGCATCCATTTGCCCTCAAGAAACCCGAGCCCCTGGTTTACGTGGATAATCTCGGGGATAACGCAGTCAATATCATGGTGAGAATCTGGGCGCCTGTCTCTGAGTGGTTTGAACTCAAACAGATTGTGTTATGGAGGATAAAAAGTGCACTCGAACAGGCCGGAATTGAAATCGCCTTTCCTCAAATAACTCTCTGGTTTGCCAATGAGCTTAAAAGTCAAAACGTCGACTCAGGGTGATTGAATTTTAAGATAAGTGTAGATTTCAAATTACTCTAGAACGAGGAATTAATTCCTGAGCGCGTTGTTCATACATTTGTCAGCCTCTTGTTTTCAATTCGTTCAATTATTTATACAACTTATAGTTGACATGATCAATTTCTTTTTAACGATAGTTAATATTTCCAAATCCGTGGTGGCATAAGAGCAGGAGACTAAATCATCTATAATAGTTGCTTTAATAAATTACTTTTATTACAATTATTTTGTTTTTGTTGGGTTTAATAAGCCGGGTAATGTTGCAGGATCATTTTTACCACAAGAATTATTGTTTTCCTTGTGGTACTGTCTTGCACTAGTTCACGAGGATTTATGATTGATGGTTCTTTTTGTTTGGCCTATTCTGATATAATATATCGGCCGATAAGATGCTAACAAGACAATCATAAATGTGGGGGATAAAAAGTGTTTGGAAAAAGCATTACTCTTTTTAAACTCTTTGGATTTGAAGTTAAGATCGATATCAGCTGGCTGGTCATTGCTCTCCTGATCACATGGACACTCGCCAAGGGGTCGTTTCCTCATTATTATCAGGGTTTCCAGAACTCAACCTACTGGATTATGGGGATTTTAGGGGCATTGGGGCTGTTCATCGCAATCATATTTCACGAACTTTCTCATTCTCTTGTTGCGCGGAAATTCGGGATTCCGATGAAAGGCATCACTCTTTTCATTTTTGGAGGAGTGGCTGAAATGACAGAAGAGCCACCGAGTCCGAGGGCCGAGTTTTTTATGGCTATTGCAGGTCCGATCTCCTCCATAATCCTCGGTTTGGGATTGTTCGGAGTTCGGCTTCTCGGAGAAGGGATAGGCTGGTCAAAGCCTGTCCTAGGTGTCATCAGTTATCTGGCGCTTATCAACCTCATTTTAGCAGGATTTAATCTTTTACCTGCCTTTCCACTCGATGGAGGACGGGTGCTTCGTTCGGTCCTTTGGGGGATGAAAGACAATCTCCGGTGGGCAACCCGGATCGCATCCAGCATAGGTTCTGCATTCGGAATTGCTCTTATTCTTTTTGGTGTGCTGAGTGTGTTTATGGGAAATCTTATCGGGGGAGTATGGTGGGTTCTGATCGGCATGTTCATGAGAGGGGCATCCCAAATGTCTTATCAACAGCTCATTGTCCGTAGATCTCTAGAGGGAGAAAAAGTAAGTCGATTCATGGCATCTGATCCTGTAACTGTATCTCCTTCTATCTCTGTTGAAGATTTGATCGAAGACTATATTTACAAGTATCATTTTAAGATGTTTCCAGTGGTAGAAGACGGAAAACTCCTGGGCTGTGTCACCATAAATCAGGTGAAAGAAATCCCCAGAGGAGAAAGGCATAACCAGACTATCAGGAGCCTTGCCAAGAGTTGTACAAAGGAAAATACCGTCGGTCCCGATGAAGATGCCATGAAAGCTCTGGCCATCATGAATAAAGCGAAGTCGAGCCGCCTCATGGTTGTAGAAGGAGACAGATTGTTGGGTGTGATAGCACTCAAGGATATGCTGGAATTCCTGTCCCTTAAAGTAGACCTCGAAGACTGAAAAAAACATTTGTTACCAAATAATATTTTGTATATACTACATTTGCTTGGGAAATTTAGGGAAAACAGAAGAAGGAAAAGAGCTTATTAACAATTTATGTCATATCTACTTCTATAATCATTTTCTCTAGAGATAAGGGCTCCCAACCAAAAATGAAAATAAAAAGGAGGTTTTATCATGTCTAAGACAAATAGAAATTTTTTGTTTTTATTTGTATTCCTTGTGGTAGGATTTCTTGTTGGTATTCTTCTTGCTGCCCCTCTAGGGATTTCGCCGAGGGCAACGATCCAAGAGCAAACCGTGGCACCCGAAGTGTCAACAGATATTCCCCAAGTTCATGATTTACTGAGCCAAATAAGTGAAGCCTTCGAAGAGTCGGCAGCTAATGTGAGTTCATCGGTCGTCTCCATTTTTGCGGAACAGACGGTTCAAACCCAGAGTCCGTTCGGCCTGCCAGATGATGCGTTCAAGGATTTCTTCGGCGAGGATTTTTTCAAGCGTTTTTTTGGAACACCTACACCAAGGGATGAGAAAAGGACAGTTCGGAGTTTGGGTTCCGGTGTCATTGTGACCAAAGATGGATATATTCTGACCAACAATCATGTCGTTGCCAATGCCGAGAAATTATCTGTGGTCGTTGGGGACAACAAAACCTATGAGGCTAAAATCATCGGTACTGATCCTCCAACTGACGTGGCCGTTATCAAGATAGATGCGAATAATTTGCCTGCTGCGAGACTGGGCGATTCGGATGAGGTGAAGGTTGGACAATGGGTGATTGCCGTTGGTAATCCCTTCCAGCTGTTTCATACCGTAACGCACGGAATCATAAGTGCGAAGGGAAGGTCATCAGTCGGTTTGGCAGATTATGAAGACTTCTTTCAGACGGATGCCTCGATCAATCCCGGCAACAGCGGTGGGGCACTAGCAGATATGGAGAGCAATGTCATCGGCATCAACACAGCCATTGCCAGTCCCTCGGGCGGTAATGTCGGGATCGGATTTGCGATTCCCATCAATATGGCAAAAAAGGTGATGGAAGACCTGATTTCAAAAGGCGAAGTGACCAGAGGGTACATCGGTCTTGTTCCTCAGGATATAAACGAAGATCTGGCTAAGGCTCTAAAACTCTCAAGCACGGAGGGAATCCTGGTGGGAGATGTGGACAGAGCAGGACCTGCCGATAAAGGCGGGATCAAACGTGGTGATCTCATTGTTGAGTTTGATGGCAAAAAAGTTGAGAACAGCGCGCAGCTCCGCAATATGGCTGCCCAGGCTAAACCTGGCATACCTGTTAAAATCGGGCTGCTGCGGGAGGGGAAAAAAGTGGAGGTAACAGTCACTTTGGGAGAAAGGCCGAAAGAGAGTAGAGGAGGTCGGGCTCCGCAGGAACCGCAAGCAGAGGCACAAACTAGCCAGAAACTCGGCCTGAGTGTGCAGATGCTGACTCCTGATATTGCGGAACAGCTCGGCTATCAAAAAGAATCTGGGATCATCGTGATAGATGTTTTCTCCGGAAGTCCAGCAGAAGAAGCAGGGTTGCAGAGGGGGGATTTGATCAAAGAGGTGAACCGAAAGGAAGTCCGGACAGTTCAGGATTTTGAAAACGAAATCAACGACCTCAAAAACGGAGATGTTGCGGCTTTGCTCGTGCGCCGTGGTTCGAACACGTTCTTCACCACGATTAAGTTTCAGTGATAAATGATTCATCAGGGAAAATCTATAGATTCCTAATATGTTTTTTGAAGGAGGAGAAATGGCAAATCTAAAAAGCAAACAGATTATTATCAGTTTTGTTTGTTGTACGCTGGTTTTTTTGATCCTTGTGCTCTTCACCGTGTGCAAATCCAGTGAAAAGGCGGAAGCAGAAGGAGAAGCAGAGAAAGAAGAAGAGGGAGTAACGGAAATCCTATCTGTAAAAAAGTTAATTCCGATTTTTGGTAAGACAGCCGAAACCAACTCAGGTATTTCCGACGTTTCCCAGACTCAAGAGGAGCTTCTGATTAGCTACCATCTTTACATCGTCGATATGAGCAATTTTGATGAAGAAATCGGCTTAGATCTGGCCCCCAAAATCCAGAAATTCTATAAAGAATTCAACACACCCGACAGAGTTGCTTTTAGAGTATACGTTCCTGGTTCCGGGATGGAGCCTTGGAGACAATATGTCTTTTTTGTTGCAACCCGAAAGTTGGTTGAGCAAACGGAATGGACTAATCTATTAGCGACCGAGTTTTTACAAGTGGTCAAAGAACTAAAGTACTACGAGTAAATTCCTTCATTTTCAACGCTATTAGCTCTATATTGCTCCAGATGTTCTTATTGCCGTGTTTATTATAATTGGGGACTAAGAATTCGTTAGCAAATACAAGATCTTAAGGAATAAGGATACGTGCCGCTTTTCTATAGCGGATTAAGAGGAGATGAATTATGTCATATAAGATAAAAATATTTTTTCCCTTCATTTTAGTTAGTCTTTGTCTCTCTTTTAATTGTAAAAAAGAACTCAAAGTTCAAAAGTCTGGATTCAATGTCAAAACCACGCTGGGAAAGCATCTCACACCGCGACAAATGCTCGGCAAGAAAATGTTTTTTGATAGAAGTCTTTCCAATCCGCCTGGCGAATCTTGTGCAACGTGTCATGATCCGATCCACGGCTTTGACGATCCCAGAAAGCGGGCAGAGTCTCCCGGTGCAGTTAAGGGGCGGGCTGGCAACCGAAATGCTCCCACTGCTGCGTATGCCGCGTTCGCGCCGTATTTTCACTATGATGAAAAGGGGCAGGAATATATCGGTGGGCAATTCTGGGATGGAAGAGCGCCAACCCTGGCGGAACAGGCAAAAGGCCCTTTGCTAAATCCCCTAGAAATGGATAATCCGGACAAAAAATCTGTGGTTGATAAGATCAGAAAATCGCCGTATACCAGCTTATTTGAAGAGGTGTATGGCCCCGGAAGCCTGGATGAGGTGGAGACTGCCTATAACCTTGTAGCGGATGCGATTGCTGCCTATGAAGAAACGGCCGAGTTGAACTCATTTAGTTCCAAATACGACCTTTATTTGGAGGGAAAGCTGGAATTGACGGACCAAGAGATGAGAGGTCTTGCAATTTTCGAAGATGAGAAAAAAGGGGACTGTTCCGCTTGTCATCCAAGTCGTCCGGATTCTGATGGGAATCCACCGCATTTCACCGATTACTCATACGATAACTTGGGTATAGCAAAAAATCCAGAGAATCCCTTTTATCACATGCCGATAAGGTATAATCCTGAGGGCGAAAAGTATATCGATCTGGGACTAGGAGTTACCGTGAAAAAGCCATCAGAGAATGGGAAGTTCAAAGTTCCTACGCTTCGGAATGTGGCATTAACAGCTCCCTACATGCACAATGGAGTCTTCAAGACATTGAAGGAAGTCGTCGATTTCTACAACACGCGCGACACTGCGAAATGGCCTCCGCCAGAGTTCCCGGAAACTGTCAACAAGAAAGAGCTGGGAAATCTGGGTCTAAATTCAGAAGAAATCGATTCCCTCCTTGCGTTTTTAATGACACTTGCGGATGGTTTTGGCCCCGATCATACAAAAGCGAAATCCATGCAATAGTTTTATTTATATGAATTTTCAAAATTGGAGCATGTATGAAAATTAGAGAGTTACTTTCTGACACAGAATCACTGATTATTTTTGGCGTCATAGTCGTTGCGACAATAATATTTTCAACTTTTGTGAATAGAATTTTTCTAAAAAAATTAAAAAATAAAAACGAGGAATTGCGTATTGACCTTACAAGTTTTATGTTCATAAAGCATATTCTCATATTGACTATTTATCTAGTTGGCATAGGATGGGGACTTTCTGTCCTTCCGATTACCAAAACTTTTGCTCATTCGCTACTTGCGGGTGCAGGCGCGACCACATTGATTATTGGCTTCGCTTCACAAAATATATTAGGCAATATGATGAGTGGCATTTTTATTATGCTAAATAAACCCTTTAAAATAAATGACAAGATAGAGATCCAAGGAAAGGATGGAAAAGTCATTGAAATTAGTTGGCATGATACCATTATTGAAAATGAAAATAGTGATAGATTCATAATTCCAAATTCATTGATTTCCAGTAGCATAATAAGAAAATTTAAGGAAAAGTAATTATCCCAACTTAAATGAACACAGCGAGGTATTACCGCTAGGGGATTGAGGTGATCTGCTCCCCCTCATTTTCAACGCCATTCAGTCTCTATTGCTCCAGGTGTTCTTATCGCCGTGTTTATTATAATTGGGGACTAAGAATTCATTATCAAAATACAAGATCTTACGGTAACATTTTTCGGAAAGGAACTCTATAATGAACAGATCCCTCTTCATACTGCCTTCTCATGCCATACTCCTACTTATAATTCCGATGTTCTTTGGATGGGCTTGTCCAGCCGAGGCAACAGTGGCTCAGACTGCCCAAATAACTGCGCTGGAAACAAATCCAGAGGAATACGGCATCGTCCCCAATTTCTCCCACTTGATCGTGATTATCTTTGAAAACAGAGAATTCGGACAAGTGGTTGGGAATTCGCAGATGCCCCGTTTCAACGAACTGTCGAAACAATACACACTTCTCACACGTTATTATGCCATCACACACCCTAGCCTACCTAATTACCTAGCTCTTATCAGCGGCAGTACCTTCGGGATTGATAGTGACTGCACGGACTGCTTTGTCAATGCCCGTAGTCTCCCCGATCTGCTCGAGGCTAACGGCCGCTCATGGAAAACCTACCAGGAGGGGCTCCCCCGTGCCGGTTTTAAAGGGAGTTCATCAGGGAGGTATGCAATAAAGCACAATCCATTCCTCTATTTCGACGCCATCCGCAATGATCAGGCACGGTGCAAGCACAGCGTGGTGCCTCTGCACCAGCTCGACATCGACCTGAAAAAGGGCCATCTTCCCGATTTCAGCTTCATCGTACCCGATATGTGCAACTCCTCACACGATTGCGACCTGAAAGTCACCGATGCGTGGCTAGGACGTGTTGTAGATTCGATCCTGAATTCGCTGGCTTTTGACCAAAACAGCTTGTTGGTGTTAACATTCGATGAGGGGACATCCAACGAAGGCTGTTGTGACCCATCTCCTCTGGCACAGGGCGGCCGGGTAGCGACAGTGTTGATCTCGCCATTGGTCAAAAGAGGCTTCGAGGATTCGACGGTTTATTCGCATTATTCCCTGCTAAAAACTATCTCGTCAGCCTGGAAACTCGAAGAACTGGGGCATGCGTCTAACCCAACAGCGAACCTTATTGTACTTCCCTGTTAGAGCCGAAAACCCCAGAATTAATGGATGACCAGGAGGATTTAAGATGAGCACCAAATATTTTCTTTTGCTTTGGCTTTTTATCTTTGTGTTTTGTTCAATTTGTACATCCCAAACTATTCACGACTTCGTCTTGATTTCTCCTCCAGACAAAGTTATTCCTTTAGTAATTGACGATTTAACTGGCATAAAAGATCAACCATTAGCCAAAACGAAGATGAGGTTGGATAATAAATATGGGAAAGACTTTTTTCTTCTTTATAAAGCAAAAATCGCAGCGGGCACTCAGGTTATTGGGCAATACAAATTAACTAAAGATCCCCTTCGGATAACTGTCTTTGAAATCTCCAAACAATTCAATACAGACAGAAGGATAAGGGTTGTTGTGACTGGCTTTTATCAGATGGCTGAAACCGCAGAATTTCAAACGGAAATAGGGAACCTGGAGGAGAATATTTTTTTCATAACAGCGGAAGCTGTAGAATCTAAGGACCAATTCAATCCTTACCTTCAACATATCGATCAAGTAGATAATGTAATCCTGAAAGGATACAGCACTAATTTGAGTCTCAGTGTGCTTAAAATGAAATTTTCTGGAAAAGATCAATCAGGCAAGCTGGTTCAGGTCACAGAAGATTTCGACTGGTTAGTTAGCCAATTGATAAAGCCAGTTCATGTAATCACTGTACGTGTGGAATTGAATGAATGAAGATATTTAATTCCTGGTATTTCTCTCAAAATATCGAATAACATTATTATAGCTCAGAATGACGCAAGGCAAATATAGAAGGAAAAAGACACTCATTATGGGTATAGGAAATCTCCTCATGAGAGATGAAGGTGTCGGTATCCATGTGATTCGCCGGCTCCAGAAAAACAAGGAGTTGGCCGATATTGAAATCAAAGATGGGGGAACCGGTGGGGTTCAACTCCTGGATTTTTTTCTCAGACATGATTTGGTAATTCTCGTCGATGCCGCAATGGACCATCGGGAACCGGCCACTATGACTCGATTAACACCAATTTACTCAAAGGACTATCCGAAAACAATTATGGTTCATGATATCGGCCTGAAGGATATTCTAGATGCGCTTCACCTTTTTGATAAAAAGCCGGAGTTAATCCTCTTTACAATCTCAATTGCTAAAGTCGATAAAATCGGCATGAGTCTTTCACCAAAGATCCGATCCGTTGTTCCGCAAGTGGCAGAAGAAATCAAGACCTATTTAGAATCTGTCACTGAATGAACTGTATAATCGCTAGGTTTTTTACCCTTCAGTTCATTTTATCTGCATCTCTGGTGTTTTTTCGATAAATTTCCATCCTCCGATCATGGAAGAGATGGTGCCCCGCCCTTCCAGGTAGTCATGGTACCAGGAAAGGTAGATGTGCAAAATGGTAAAGGTCACGAAGACCCACATGAAAAGGTGGTGCCAATGCTTCACCACTGCAATCCCTCCCATTAGAGGAATCACCCAGGAGAACAGCTTAGGAAAAAAGCCCGCACTCATCAGCGAGTATAATGCAAATCCTGTAAATATCTGGAAGACAATCGCCAAGTACATGAAGGAGTACACAATCTCAGCAAGAGCACTATCGATAACGTCTCGAATTTCCTCCTGACCTGCGGCGTAGCCAACGAGCATGCGAGCCAGGGGTCCGACTTCCATCGCGTGTCCTTTCCAGCGCGGAGTTTTGAGCCAACTGTACTTTTCCTCAACGTTGAGATGCTGGTATGGAGGCTGTGGCCCGGTGTAATTCAATTCTGTTTCTCCTTCCCACGGATGCAAAAACTTTTCGTCGCCGCCTTGATAGGTGTACCAAGAATGAGCGACATTTTCCTGAATCTGTTCGGGGTCCGTCCCATCGATCTCAAGAACCTCATTCAGGTTCCTATCCAGGATTGCTCCTCGTGGAAACAGGAAGCTGCTGGGATCGTCATATCCTTTTGTTGGCAAATCCCCATAAGCGAGATAATTCCTTAATCCTCCACCAATCGATGCCCAATCCTTGTAAAAAGAAGCCACAGCCAGAAGGTCAGGGATGTAAACCTGCTCCACAAAACGAAGAGCGTCATCAAAGAGCTTCCCGACTAATGCGAGCCTTTCGGCGTTCAGGGCCATGGCATTTTCCGGATCCACGGCACACGGGGCTCCTCCCACAAGATAATGAGGATGCGGATTCTTTCCTCCGAAAATTGCGTGGACCTTAACGATCTCCTTCTGCCATTCGAGTGTTTCGAGGTAATGAGCCACGCCCAGAAGATTAACTTCTGGCGGGAGCCTGTAGGCCGGATGGCCCCAGTAAGCATTGGCAAAAATGCCCAATTGTCCGCTGTCAACAAGTGTCTTTATCTTTTTCTGGATGTCTCGGAAGTAATTGGGTGAACTTCTCGGCCAATTGGAAATGCTCTGGGCGATTCGGGATGTCTCTGCTGGATCTGCCTTTAAGGCGCTGACTACATCCACCCAATCAAGAGCGTGCAAAATGTAGAAGTGAACGATGTGATCCTGAAGATAATGGGAGCAAAACATTAAATTCCGGACAAGATCGGCGTTTGGAGGAACAAGGGCAAACCAGAATATCTCTGTCATTGCTGTTGGAAGAATCTTTTTAACTGCTTTTTATTCTCGTTTAATATATAATTCTTTGCTCAATTACGCTGGTAATACGAACATGGCAAATGTAGTCACAATGATCCTCGCAGGCGGTCAAGGGAAGCGGCTCGATCCCCTAACGCAAAAGCGGAGTAAACCTGCAGTACCGATCGCCGGAAGATTCCGCCTTATCGATATTCCCATAAGCAACTGCATCCATTCAGGACTGAGAAAGATCTTCATCCTGACTCAATACAGCAGCGAATCGCTCCACCGTCACATATTTCTCACCTACCGCTTTGACAGCTTTACTAAAGATTTCGTGACCATTCTCTCTGCTCAACAGACGCTTGAAAGCCCTGATTGGTACCAGGGAACCGCGGATGCAGTCCGCCAGAATCTCCTTTTCGTCCGAACGGAAGGAGACCTGGTGCTGGTCCTTTCGGGTGACCACCTTTACCGGATGGATTACCGAAAGTTTATCGATTTCCACATGGAAAAAAAGGCCGATATCAGCATTGCTGTTTTTCCTGCTTATCCCAGTCAAGCTCCTGAGCTTGGAGTAATGAAAGTCAACGATCAAGGCCAAATTGTCGCCTTCCTAGAAAAACCGAAGGATCCTGCCCAAATCGAAAACATGAAAGCTCCCGAAAATATATTCCAACAATTCTCTATTGATCCCGCAGGCAGGACCCATCTTGCATCAATGGGGGTGTACCTTTTCAACTGGGATGTCCTTAAAGAATTGTTGGAGAACAACGACTATAGAGATTTCGGCAAAGAGGTTATTCCCGCTTCCATCACGCAGAAGGATGTCTACGGATACTTTTTTGATGGTTACTGGGAAGACATCGGAACCATCCGCAGCTTCTTTGATGTCCACATGGACCTGACACAGCCCCTTCCCCGGTTTAACTTCTATGATGAACAAAGACCGATCTTCAGCCTCGCCCGGTTTTTACCCGGATCAAAAATTTTATCTTCGGAAGTTCGAAACTCCATCCTGTGCGAGGGGAGTATTATCAACAATTCGAAAATAACCCACTCCATCATCGGAATTCGCTCACGGATTGGCAACAATGCCGCCATCGAGCGCTCTGTGTTGATGGGAGCTGATTTTTTTGAATCCAAAGAAGAGATCGAGAGAAATCTTCAAAAAAAAATCCCTGGAATCGGGATAGGAAATGATTGCATTGTCCGCAATGCAATTATCGACAAAAATGCCCGTATTGGAAACGGAGTTAAACTTGTGAATGAAAAAGGTATCGATGAGGACACTCACGAAGAGTATGTGATTCGAGATGGAATCATAGTTGTCCCCAAAAATGCGACCATCCCCGATGGAACCGAGATATAGCCAAAAAGGAGAAACACATGCCAGAACTGAGATATGACCCACTGGAACACCGGTGGGTGATCATTGCCACCGAAAGAGCCACAAGGCCCTCGGATTTAGCGGACACAAGCAAATACAACCACGTGAAGGTTTGTCCCTTCTGTGAAGGCCACGAAACATCCACCCCACCCGAAATATGGGCTTACAGAGACCCAAAAACCCCACCCAACTCTCCCGGCTGGAAAGTGAGGGTTGTTTCAAATAAATATCCAGCTCTGAAGATAGAAGCCAAAGGAAAACGGATAGGGGTTGGATACTACGACATGATCGAAGGAGCGGGTGCTCATGAAGTAATCATAGAGACTCCGCAGCATGATCTGAGCCTGCCCGACCTTCCTCCAAGCCATATTAAGTGGATTCTCCTCGCCTATCGCGAAAGGATCAAAGACCTCTATAAAGATCCTCGATTCCGGTATGCGTTGGTCTTCAAAAATCACGGAAAGAGGGCGGGCGCCTCACTGGCTCATCCCCATTCCCAGCTGATCGCCACTCCCATTGTTCCCCGCAATGTCACCATGAAGCTCGATGCGGCCAGAAAACATTATGAGAGCAAGGAAAGATGCCTGATCTGCGACCTCATCCAACAGGAAATCAGCACCGAATCAAGAATAATTGCCCGAGAAAACGGGTTTGTCGCCATCGCACCTTATGCTTCACGCTTTCCCTTTGAAGTTTTCATTGCACCTGTCGAACACAACCACAACTACGCAGACATCAGCGATGACGACCTGGAAACATTCTCTCATTTCCTCAAAGACATCCTGTCACGGATCAAAAAAGTTCTCAATGATCCTCCCTATAACTTTGTCCTAAACACTTCGCCAAACACAGAAGCCAAACCTAAACTCCCCGACCAATGGGCGACTCTCAAGTACGATTATCACTGGCACATGGATATTATCCCCAGAGTCGTCAGGATCGCCGGGTTCGAGTGGGGGAGCGGGTTTTACATCAACCCGAGTGTTCCCGAGGACGCTGCGAAATATTTAAGGGATATTGAGAAGGCGTAATTAAATCATGCCCTCCCAGAGGTCGTCGTTATCTCTCTCAAACTCTGGGTCAACGCTGGTGTCAACTGCTCGGGTAAAAGCCTCCAGCGCCAGTTACCTGTTTTTGTAGCCGGCCTGTTCATCCGCGCCTCGACTCCCAGCCCTAAAATATCCTGCATGGGAACGATGAGTGTGTTGGCTATGGACATCCCCCCCAGCCGGATAAATTCCCAGTGGATTTCCTTGTCCGGGACAAACCGGCCGATGTAGCGAAACAGCCTATTCTTATCCTCTGGTTTTGCCTCCCCATTGAACCACCCCTGCACCGTGTTGTTATCGTGCGTTCCTGTATAGACAAGACAATTTTTTCCATACGTGTGGGGTAAATAGGGATGCTCAGGATTATCCTCCCCAAAGGCAAAAAGCAGAACTTTCATTCCAGGAAAGGTAAAAAGGTCCATGATCTCTTTGACATCGGGAGTGATAATTCCCAGATCTTCTGCCACGATGGGTAAGGGCTTGAATCTCTGTTTTATCGTTTTAAAAAAATCCATTGCAGGGGCCTTGACCCATCTCCCACGTATGGCTGTTTTCTCCTTAGCGGGAATTTCCCAGTAGCCGACAAACCCGCGAAAGTGGTCGATCCTCACCCAATCGAAAAGTCTAAGATTATGAGCCATCCGTTCGACCCACCAGTCGTATTTTCTCTTCTGCATCACATCCCATCGGTAAAGAGGATTTCCCCAGAGTTGCCCGGTATTACTGAAATAATCTGGAGGAACACCCGCCACAACATAAGGCTTTTTGTTATTATCAAGCTTGAACAATTCCGGGTGAATCCAAACGTCTGCACTGTCATGAACCACATAGATAGGGATATCTCCGATGACCTGGATTCCCTTCTGATTACAATACTTCTTCAGGCTGGTCCACTGTTTGTAAAACACATACTGGAGAAACTTTTCTCTCTGAATCTCATGGTTCAGGTCTGTACGCACGGCATCTACGACCGCTGGTTGCCTATCCCTGATCTCTGTAGGCCACTTTTGCCAAGGTCTCTTCCGAAATCGGGACTTCAAGGCAACAAACAAGGAATAGTCATCGAGCCAGTAAACATTTTCTTCACAAAATTTTTCATAGCCCTGTTTGTTTTCTCTCTTCCTGAAACGTTCATAAGCTGAGAGCAGAATCTTAGTCTTGAATGGGATAACGGTGCGAAAGTCGACGCTCTCTTTGGGAAGGATTGGAAGCGATCCGACATCTCTCGGATCAAGCAACCCATCCTCGATAAGCAACTCCGGGCTTATGAGGAGCGGATTGAATGCAAAGGCAGATAAACTGTGGTATGGCGAATTTGCACAGGCAAGATCCGTGGGATTTAGGGGAAGGACCTGCCAGTATCTTTGCTTGGACGCGGCCAGAAAGTCCGCAAACGCATAGGCTCCTGGGCCTAAGTCCCCGATGCCATAAGGGGATGGCAATGAGGTTATATGAAGAAGGACACCGCTTCCTCGTTGCCTTTTGTTTTCTCGCTCCTCAGCAGAACTCATACTCTTATATACATTTGACAGAAAGGTGAGAACCGATATTTTTCATCAATTCCATCCACTGTCTTGCGAGGGGATCGCCTGACTTTTCCCTTTCCTGCATCACCCTCGCCAGGTTTTGACACAGTGTGAAATAGATGTTTTGACTCCTCCAAAGATTCAAGTCTACTGGAAAGGCTTTTAAGGTGTTGAGTAGGTCATCCGCTTTTTTAAGTCCGGACACCTCTTTCGGCTCCGCCCGGACTTCGCCCATGATCCGGTTGAGCCTCATGCTTGCGACATATCCTAAGAGGGATTTATCCGGAGTGAGGTCCCATTTCCTGAATTCGTCGATAATCCTTTTTAAATTTTTGAGGTCCAGAACATCTTCCTCCATCAGCTTCTTAAAATCAGCATTAAGGATAAACTCCATCGAGGCCACAAACGACTTTGGAAGAGGGATGTTGTTCTCTTTCAAAGCATACATAACAGTGTAATGTTTCTCAAAAATCTGGCGGAGTGATTCCTCTGCCTCTTCGAGCGTGGAATTGAGGATGAGATTCAAAACCTCACGCTTTTTATCTCTCAGAAGATGCCACAGGGAATAATTGTGATCACCAAAATGCTTATCCATCAACCGGACCACTTGAGGGATATCCCCTTTCAGGAAAGCTTCTTTAATTTCATTCTGCATCACCGAAAAGGCCGAATCATCAGCAAAATGCCGTGCCCCTCCATTGAGGTTTTGGTCACCGAAATGCAAAACAGCATAACTTATCGTATCTTCCTCCCAGATTGTATTCGAGCGAATTCTCGCTTTTCCCAGCGCAAGCCTCAACAAAGACGATTCAAAGACTTCGTTGAACTGACTCTGAGCTGTATACTCTCCGATACGGATCGTTTCGGGATACTCCTCAAATAGAGAGGACACTGCGTAATGCACGCCGATCCTGAGCAAATCCAACACGGCAGGCTTGACGTGTCGGGCATAAATTTGTGCTCCATTCTCAAAATCCTTGTGATTGCTCGGGGCTCTCTCGATTATTGCCATGTAGCCAGGCTCAAGATCTTTGCCGGTCGTCTCTTTTGCCAGCTGGAGGGCACGTCCGGCATACGTCATCACCTGAACCGCTTCGATCCCCGAGATATCATCAAAAAACCAGCCGCAGCTTGTGTACATGAGCATAGCGTTCCGTTGCAACTCTAAAAGTTTAAGGACGGTTATTTTGTCCGTCCGGCTGAGGTCAGCAATCATGTGCCTGCGGAAAAAAGACTCGATATTTGTCTCTGACCTGTCCAGGACAACCTGAATGAAAGCATTTCTGACCGCCCAGGGATCTTTAACAAAATTCGCCATCCCCTCGATATAAAGGGTACTGACCTCGTCTCTGAGCCAATCCATGGCTTCACGGAGAGGGGCCCTCCATTCCTGCGTCCAAGTGGGATGTTTGCCTGTGTTGCATCCGCAATCGCTCCTCCACCTCTCCACGCCATGAGTACAACTCCATGAGCTGTTTTCCACGATCTCCACTTCGTATTCCGGCGGATGTCTTTCCAGATATTCGCCATAAATGGTTAGACGGGCTTCTCCACTGGATTCGATTTTATCCAGACAGTACGCTAGCGCCATATCGCCGAAACGGTGATGGTGGCCGTAGGATTCCCCGTCTGTGGCGATATGAACGACCTGGGTGTTCGTATTCTCATGGGAAAATGCTTTAAGCATCCTTTGGGCAAAGACTTCACCATTGTTCAGAAGATCTCCAAAAGCAATATCGTGGGAAAGGGGCCCATCATAAAAGAAAACAGCAATGGCCTTCCCGGAAGGAAGACGAACCGTGTAAGGTCTTTTAGGGTCAATCTTACCGGCCCCAACTTCCACCCAGTCTCTGTTCCCGATTTTTCTAACTCGACTAGCTTGTACTGGAGAAAGTATCGTGAATTCGATCCCGTGATGCGCCAGAATCTCCAGTGTCTCAAGGTCCACAGCTGTCTCGGGAAGCCACATTCCCTCGGGTTCCCTTTTGAAACGATAGAGAAAATCTTGGATTCCCCAAATGATCTGAGTCTGTTTGTCACGGGAATTGGCGAGCGGCAAGATCATATGGCTGAATGCCTGGGCAATGGCTGCGCCATGCCCGGAGTACGTGTTCTGGCTCACTTTATCCGCTTCCAGGATGGCGCCGTAAATTTCCGGTTCGTGCCTTTCCATCCAGGATAAAAGGGTAGGCCCGAAATTGAAACTCATCTTGGCATAATTATTCACGATATTGATGATGTTTTTGTCTTTGTCAAGAATCCGGGCTGACGAATTCGGCGCATAACATTCCGCGGAAATCCGCTCATTCCAGTCATGAAAGGGATAGGC
>CAZIMJ010000213.1:0-5063 GCA_964540205.1 uncultured Eubacteriales bacterium
AAACCCGGGCTGCAACGAAGACTTTGTAGTGAGATCGGCGGGTAGATTGGGTCGGCGCCCGTAGGGTAAAAAATGGCGATTATGAATGAAATCACATTGGAAATTCAGTGTCCAAATGAGTATTCAGAAAAATCAATGTAAAATTTTGATATTGCGTCAATTATGATAAGTATCGACATTTTTTATGAATAATTCAGGTTAAAATGTTAGTGCAAAATCATAAGTTATCTGATAAAATAGACAAAATTCAGGAGGGCTTTGGCGTGAACGCTATTCGTATAGAAAAGGTCACTACCAAAAAGGATCTCAAGGCATTCATGAAGTTCCCTTGGGAAGTCTACAAGGGTGATCCCAATTGGGTCCCCCCTCTGATCATGGACGTGAAGGAAAAACTAGACAAAAAGAAGAATCCCTTTTTCGAGCACTCTGAAATGGAATTGTTCCTGGCGTACAAGAATGGCAAAATCACGGGAAGGATCGCTGCCATAATCGATGACAAGCACAATGAATTCCATGAAGAGAAGGTGGTCTTTTTCGGCATGTATGAATGTTTTGATGACCTGGAAACGTCCCAAGCCCTGCTGGATCAGGTCGTTGCATGGGGATTGGAAAGAGGTATGGACACGCTCCGGGGCCCCATGAATCTGTCCATGAATGATGAGTGTGCTTTCCTACTCGAAGGCTTTGATTCCCCTCCGATGATAATGATGACCTACAATCCCCTCTATTATTTAGACCTAATGGAAAAATGTGGATTGGTAAAGGCCAAGGACCTGTATGCCTTTTATATGGATGCAACGGAGGATATGGTAAAAAGGATCCAGGGTATCGTGAACGAGATCAAGAATAAAACCAACGTGAGCTTGAGATCGGTGAGCATGAAGAAGATCGATGAGGAAATCGAGAAAATCAAGTACGTCTATAACAATGGCTGGGAAAAAAATTGGGGTTTTGTGCCATGGACAGAAAATGAGATGGACCATATGGCCAAGAAACTTAAGACCTTCGCTGATCCCGATATCGTGATCATCGCCGAAGATAAAGGACGACCTGTGGGATTTGCTTTTGCTCTGCCGAATTACAATGAAGTGCTCATCAAGCTGAATGGAAGGCTCACGCCTCTCGCAATTCTTAAGTTTTTGATATACCGAAGGAAGATCGAAAGTGTAAGAGCCGTTGTATTTGGGATTGTTAAACAGTACAGGCAGACAGGCTTGAGCTATCTGCTGTATTCCGAATTTGAAAAGAATGTAAAGAAAAAAGGATACAAATGGGGAGAGACTTCTTGGCAGCTCGAAGATAACGATGCCATCAACCGGTTTGTCAAGTCGATCGGAGGAGAGGTTTACAAGAAATATCGCATTTTTGAAAAGGGCATTTCTTAATCGAGGAGAATATATGGGTTATAAAAATTTGTTGACTCAGAAACAGGATGGCGTGGGCTGGATCATCATCAATCGGCCGGATAAATTGAATGCCCTGAATTCCAAGACCATCAAAGAGCTGTATGAGGCGTTCCTTTCTCTCCAGGAAAGTCCTGATGTGCGGGTGATCATCCTGACAGGTTCTGGAGAGAAGGCCTTCATTGCCGGTGCTGATATCAGCGAATTGGCTCAACTCGAATTCTCTACAGGGAAAGATTATGTTTTGGAAGGGCAGGAACTGTCCAAGTTGATAGAAAACTTGAGAAAGCCCGTCATTGCAGCCATAAATGGCTTTGCACTTGGGGGTGGTACGGAAATGGCCTTGGCCTGTCATGTCCGTATTGCATCGGATAACGTCAAAATGGGTCAACCTGAGGTAAAGTTAGGTCTCATTCCTGGCTTTGGCGGAACACAGAGGTTGGCGAGACTTGTCGGAAAGGGGATAGCCATGGAACTTATCCTCACAGGCAGAATCATCGATGCCCAAGAGGCTTTCCGGATCGGACTGGTTAACAGAGTTGTGCCCCAAAGTGAGTTGAGACCCCACTGTGAGGCATTAGCGAAGGAAATGATCGCCAATGCGCCTCTGGCGCTCGAGTATGCGATCAAGGCCATCAATATCGGATTGGACAAGACCTTGGGAGAAGGACTTTTGAACGAAGCAGAGTTGTTCGGGAAGTGCTGTGAAACAGAGGACAGCAAAGAGGGGACCAAAGCCTTCTTGGAAAAAAAGAAAGCATACTTTCAAGGCAAATAAAAGGAGAACGAAATGGATATATACCAGGGGAAACTCCAAGCCAAAGGCTTGAAGATCGGCATAATACTGAGCCGTTTCAACCAATTCATATCGGAAAGACTGCTCGAAGGAGCGATGGATGCCCTCTATAAACTGGGAGCCGAAGACAAGGACATCTCTTTGTACAAAGTCCCTGGTTCTTTTGAGATTCCAGTTGTCGCCAAAAAACTGGCTTTGGCAAAGAAAGTGGATGGGATCATTTGTTTGGGTGCACTCATCAGGGGCGACACACCCCATTTTGACATCTTGAGCGCCGAGGTCACGAAAGGTCTGGCACAAATAAGCATGGACGATGGAATCCCGGTCTCATTTGGTGTCCTGACAGTCGATACCATTGAACAGGGAATCGAGCGTGCGGGGACCAAATTGGGGAACAAGGGTTATGATTCTGCCTTTTCCCTGGTCGAGACCTTGAATCTTTTAAAGGATGCAGGCCTTTAAGTCCAAATAGCCTTTTACATGGGAAAGCGAAGAAAGGCTCGGGAAAGCACCCTCCAGATTCTTTTCCAGCTTGAATTCAACGATTCTGATGCTGAAAAAGCGTTCCGACTATACTGGAAGGACAAAAAGGCCACAAAGGAAGTTAAAGATTACTGCCGGTGGCTCATTAAGGGTGTAACCTCCCATCAAGAAAGTATCGATAGGAGTATTCAATCGGTCTCCAAACGCTGGCGACTCTCGCGAATGCCAGTCGTGGACCGCAATATCCTTCGCATGGCGGTTTTTGAGCTTTTTTATGAGGAAGATGTCGCGCCTGCAATCGTCATCAACGAAGCGATCGAAATCTCCAAGAAATTCAGCGGCGAACAGGCAGCTATGTTTATAAACGGCATCCTGGACACTCTAAGAAAAAATGCCGACGAAAAAAAGAATCGTTAAGGGACAAAGAGAATGGCTGAAAAAAAAGAAAAAACGCAACCGGATCCCCCTGAGGAACAAGACATCTCTGAAAAAACCGAACAAGAATTGGTTCGTCTGGAGAAAATGCAGAAGCTAGCCCAAGAAGGAGTTGAGCTTTTCCCTCATAAAGTCGAGATGACTCATGTTGTCTCTGACATCGTCTCTCAGTATGCGGATTTGACTAATGAAGAATTGGAGGAGAAGGAAATTTTCGCTATCGTTCCGGGAAGGATCCTCTCGATCAGAAAAATGGGCCGGGCCATATTTCTTCACATTGCCGACAGCAGGGCGAAGCTTCAGGTCTATCTCCGGGAGGACAAACTGGGCAAAGAGAAGTTTTCTCAATTCGCTTTATTGGATCTCGGGGATATCATTTCTGTCGAGGGCAAGTTATTCAAAACCAGAACAGGAGAGCTCACTTTACTCTGTGAATCGTACATTTTTTTAGCCAAATGTCTTCATCCGCTCCCCGAGAAATGGCATGGCCTTCAAGATGTGGAACTGCGCTACAGGAAGAGATACCTCGATTTGATCATGAATCCTGAACAGAGAGAGGTATTCAGGTTGCGGAGTGCGATGATCTCTCACATTAGGAGATTTTTCGACCAGAAGGGCTATATCGAGGTTGAAACACCGATGATGCACTCCATCCCAGGGGGAGCGTTGGCCAAACCCTTTAAGACCTTTCACAATGCTTTGGGGATCGACCTGTATCTGCGGATCGCCCCTGAGCTTTTTCTCAAACGCCTGACCGTGGGTGGTTTGGAAAAGGTGTATGAGATCAATAGGAACTTCAGGAATGAGGGGATTTCTTCCGAACACAATCCTGAATTCACAATGCTCGAGTTTTATGAAGCTTACACAGACTATTTTGACATGATGGAATTGACCGAAGAGCTTATTCGTGGACTCGCCATGACTCTTCTCCAGAGCGAGGAGATCCCTTATGGAGAACATAAGGTATCCTTGCGAAGACCGTGGAAAAGGATAAAGCTCATGGATGCTCTCATCCAATACAGCGGGTTGGCGCCCAGTCGCTTCGAGAATAAGGATGAGATCGTGGAATATGCGAAGACCTTAGCTCCTGAACAGCAGGCGCTTTCCTACGGGAAAGCCCTGGATATCATTTTTGATAAACACGTGAAGAAAGATCTTATTCAGCCTACCTTTGTGATGAATCCGCCGAGGGAGATCTCACCTCTGGCCAAAGCGTCAAAAATCAATCCCGAGGAAGCAGAACGTTTTGAGCTCGTCATGGCTGGCATGGAGATCGCCAATGCTTTCACTGAATTGACAGACCCTACAGAACAGAGAAAAAGGTTCGAACAGCAGGCGAAAGAAAGAGAGAAGGGGGATGAAGCATCCCACATGGTCGATTTGGATTATATCGAAGCATTGGAATACGGTCTTCCCCCCACGGGTGGAGAAGGGATCGGCATCGACCGGCTAGTCATGATCTTTGCCAACAGAAAGTCTATCCGGGAAGTTATTCTTTTCCCTTTGCTCCGTCCAAAATAAGATGGAAGCATCCCCAATACCGTGATGATTGATATCCGAGCGTCCCAATTGGTGATTTCGAAAACACTCTCAGTTTCCCCAGCGAGGAAACTTCGCTCGGTTCCAGGCTTCCCTCACATCTCCCGTTGGGAGATGTCCCATGCCCGTCCAGCCTTTCACACGGTTTTCTCCACCACACAATTGGGACACTTAATTACGCAATGTGAATTTATGCCATCACGCTTTTAGGGTGCTTACTTTTAAGATTAAAATGTTTACAGTATTATGATTATGGTTTATTCTAACGTCTCATATATTGCAGAATGTATCTGAGCGTTCCGTATTTCGAGTTTTGTGCGAAGAACTGTGAGTTTCTGATATGAATTACGAGTATTTTGTAGCTAAACGTTATTTGACAGCCAAGCGAAAACAGGCGTTCATCTCTG
>CAZIMJ010000214.1:0-25788 GCA_964540205.1 uncultured Eubacteriales bacterium
CCGAACGGACCGTTTGGGAAACGGTCCCTACATCTTACAGAAAAGAAGCCTGTCCCTTTAAATTTCCTTGACCTCATGCAACTATTTTTTTTAGACTCTATTACATGCAATAAATTGAGATATCCACCTAGGAGGGCGATATGCCGACAATAGATGATTTTATTCGACCTAAAGAATGGGTATCGGATTTTGTGACCGATCTGGGTCATGTCATAAGAAAGTGGGGAGAGGAAAAGTTCATGCCCGTCAGTCAGCATGGGCTCCTATGGGTACGCTCGCGAGTTTGATATCGAGAAACACTGGAGAGACCAAAAGGTCATAGGGCTTTGGATGGGCGGAAAAGGGCTTAAAACATTGGAGAACGCCAGATACTGGTATGATCTTGAGACATTGTAATTGTTAGCATCATGATTGGAGAAATATTCATAATAAATAGTGACAAATGAATTAAGGAGGCAAATATGGCGGTGTTATACCCTTCGAATGAGTGGTGCCAGGAATGGAAAAATGTTATTAACAGCAATGACGCTACGAAGGAAGCAGGGAAAGATTGGGGAATAGATTTTAACGGGAACTGGATTTTTAAGATCACACCAGGCGGCGGCCTCGATAAAACGACTTATGTCTATTTAGAGGCCAAAGCCGGCGAGTGCACGGATGCGCGATTGATCGACGACCCATCAGAGGTTGAGGTGGGTTTTTATTGCATCGGCTCTTACGAAGAATTCAAAGTGGCTGTCAAAGGGGAGAAGGATTTTATCCAGGGAGTTGTCCGGGGCACCTTTAAGCTCAAAGGCAACATGATGAAGATCATGAAATATGGAGGCTTCATCAGGACTGTCGTAAATTCCCTCCAAGGTATCGATTCAGAATTTTTGGAGGAGTAGGACCTGTTTTTTTTGTAGGGTCCGTTCGGGGAAAGAGCCCTACATCGGTCAGCTCGGGGAGCTGACCCTACAGCAAAAAAAGGTGCCTGGCACCTTTTATGTCACCTTTTACCAGGGGTAAAGGAAAAGGCCACCTGTCCCTATTTTAATATGAAGCATAATAATGGTATTATTTCATGCTAATAATAAAAACGGAGAAAGATCATGAAAGGTTTAAAAAACGGAGTTATCATTTTGCTAGTCTTTTTTGGACTCACCTCGACGTCCTGGACATCGGACAACATTCACGAAGCGATTATCAAAGGAAACCTGGACGCCGTCAAGACCATTCTTGAGACAAATGCAGACCTACTTGAAGCCAGAAATCCCGATAATCTAACCCCACTTTTGCTTGCATCCATCCATGGCCAGACTGAGATCGCCCGGTTCCTGATCGAAAAGGGTGCGGATATCCATGCGGGTGACAACGAGAACAGCACAGCACTTCACAATGCCGCCGCTCAAGGGCACTCTGCAGTTCTCTCGCTGCTGATCGACAAAGGGGCGAGAATAAACCAATGCGATGGGAATGGGATGACTGCCCTTCATTTTGCTGCCTCCTACGGTCGTCCCGAGTGTGCCATACTATTGCTTGAGAAAGGCGCAAATGTCAATGCCAGGGAGATCAACGGAAGGACGCCTCTCTTTTTTAATGCCAGACAGGGAAGCACACAGATCTTTCAGCTCCTTTTGGACAAAGGAGCCCTCGTCAATGTCTACAACAACTTCAACCGCAGTCCGTTGGTCTATGCATTATGGGGTGGCCATAAAGATCTCGCCCGGCTTTTGATATCCAAGGGCGCAGACATTAACAAGAAGGATACAGAAGGCTATACACCACTTCACCAGGATTGTATCGTTGGCAGAACTGACTTCGCCAAGTTTCTCATTCAAGAGGGAGCAGATATTGAACTCTCAGATAACAATGGCCTCTCGTCTCTCCATCTTGCGGCTTATCACAATAGGGGCGACATTGTTGTTTACTTGATCGAGGCTGGTGCCAATGCCCAACGAAGAGACTCTCTTGGTGATACCGCCCTTCATGGTGCGGCCTGGCATGGAGATACAAAATCAGCCGCCGCACTGCTTGATATAGGCGCTGAGATAAACGCCAAGAACAATCAGAATCGAACGCCTTTGGATTATGCGGTTATGGCCGGGCATTCAGAAGCTGTTCAGTTTCTAACGAGCAAAGGGGCCCAACCTGGCGCAAAAAAGATCGAATTCATGGGTGGACGGGGGATTTCCTCAACCATTGGTGAGGGAGAAACCAAAC
Organism: uncultured Eubacteriales bacterium; assembly: GCA_964540205.1. Classification (GTDB taxonomy): domain Bacteria; phylum Acidobacteriota; class Aminicenantia; order Aminicenantales; family Aminicenantaceae; genus WTAW01. Next base: position 2,203 of record CAZIMJ010000214.1, read on the forward strand.
CCATTAAAATGACCGTCCTTTATGACAATTATGTGGCTGTTGAAGGGACCAAAGCAGAGTGGGGTTTTTCCTGCCTGATCCAAGGAACAGAAGACACGATCCTCTTCGACACCGGTGGAAATCCGGATACATTCAGACACAATATTAAACATCTATCCATCGATCTTAATGCTGCTGATACCGTTGTCCTCTCCCACGAGCACTGGGACCATGTCGGTGGGCTTCCTGTAGTCTTCGAGACTAACACAAAAGCCCCCATCTACATCCCCTGTGGTTTTCCCTATGATTTTGTCAGAAAAGTGGAAGTTGCGGGTGCAAAGCCTGTTCCGGTGAACGAAGCCGTTTCCGTTTGCGACCATGTCTACCTTACGGGTCAGATGGGAACCAGAATCAAGGAACAATCGCTCATCGTGAATACTCCGGCAGGTCTTGTCATTGTGACCGGCTGTTCTCATCAAGGGATCGTGAACATCGTCAAAAAAGCGAAAGAATTACTGAATCGAGATGTTTATCTGGTCTTCGGCGGCTTTCACCTCATGGGGCACTCCGATGAGCAGGTCAGGGCTATCATCAAGGATTTTAAGGAGTTGGGCGTAGAAAAATGTGGGGCCACTCACTGCACAGGTGATCGTGCCATTCAGCAATTCAAAGATGCTTATGGCGAAAATTATGTCGAGATCGGCTCGGGAAGAGTCCTCCGCTTTGGGAAAAAGGGACTTCAGTAAAAAAAAGTATTCACCGCCACAAATATCGTCCAGAATAGGGGATAGCCGATTTTAATGCTAGGTTTCTTCCCCGATTGGACCGATGATTTGTTTTGTAGAGTTTGTTCCCCGAACAGACCGGTGATTTATGATGCAAGTTCCAACCGGTAAACAGACCGTTTGGGAAATGGTCTCTGCATTTATTCAGCCAACAAACATCTTATTCTACTCCCTGTTGTGAAAATCCCATTTTAACAATAGCTCTTTAAGAATAACGACTTGATTTAGCAGGTCTTCACATTGAAAAAAATCAGAAAATCCTTTATAGTTTTCTAACGACCTGCCGGAGTGGCGAAATTGGCAGACGCGCTGGACTCAAAATCCAGTTCACTTCACGGTGAGTGTGGGTTCGACTCCCTCCTCCGGCACCAGTTTTTCTGCACTAAATCCCGTTTATAGTGTTTTTGTTTTTTCAATATCCATGCCCGGATTTCATTTATTTTCAACAAGTTCTATTTCAATTTGTTCTGAGGATTGTGCTCATCTTTTCTGCCATTATCAGGGCTTTCATCTTATAATGCTGTGCTTTGTCCTTTCCTATTGAGTTTTTTTATGTATTAAATAATAATAGACGAATTAAAAGAGATCTGTAATGATCAAATCCTACTACAAAGAGAGGCAAACATTTTGGTTATTCGTGTTGATTTTGGGATGTATCTTTTTTGTTGCATTCAGGTCAGGCCAGGCGCAGGAAGAGGAATATGAACAGATCAACAGCGGTAGTTGTGTAGAGTGTCATGAAACTGGAAAGTATGATACGGTTATCTCAGACGATGTCTCCCATTCTATTCATGACGGTTTGGAATGCCTGGATTGCCACAGCGACAAGGGTACGTCACCGCATCGCGACGATCCTGATTTTGTAGTGGGATGTGAGGGGTGCCGAGCCTGTCATGACAAAGAATCCGCTGAGTATATTTCTCACGGGCGCGAGAAATACAAATACTGTGAGGACGTACCATCCTGTGCGGTCTGTCATGGCGACCACGATGTCCTGCCTTCTTCAGTGAAGTTGGCTAAAACACATCCGGCTAACCTCCCTCAAACCTGTGGCCAATGCCACGAAGACCTGAATATCACAACGAAATACGAGATCTTGATTGATCACCCGATCGAAATCTACGAGTCCAGTGTTCACGGTAAAGCCACAAAGGGTGGTATTTATGTCGCCGCTACCTGCAATGACTGTCACTCGTCTGGAGGGACGGCACATAAAATACTGTCCCCTGGAGACCAGGAGTCGTCGATCAATCACTTCAATATTCCTAAAACCTGCGGGAAGTGTCACAAAAGCATCGAGCAGGATTTTTGGGAAGGAATCCACGGCAAGTTGGTTGCTCGAGGGGAAACAGATAGTCCTGTATGCACACACTGTCATGGAGAGCATGGCATTCTCTCGCCAAATGATCCTCAGTCTCCTGTGTCAAAGGCTAGAGTTGCGGAAGCGACCTGTTCGCCGTGTCATGAATCGATCACTTTGACAGAGAAATACGGGCTTCCCACAGGGCGGTATGCTTCTTTCATCGATAGCTATCATGGTTTGAAAAGCAAAGCCGGTGATTTGCATGTGGCCAACTGTGCATCCTGTCATGGTGTGCACAGAATTCTCCCTAGCTCTGATCCAGCATCCACGATCAATGTCGATAACCTTAAAGATACATGCGGTGAGTGTCATCCTGGAATTTCACCCGCTATGGCCTCAATGTCCATACACGGAATAACAGGCGGAGGACTGCATTCCAAAGCAGCCGACATTGTGAAAGACATCTATATTGTGGCCATCATCGTCATCATCGGGCTCATGGTTTTGCACTGGATCATCGACTTGATCAGACAAATTGTGCTTGTGACAAAAAAACCACAGGTTCGGCGGATGACGACCGGTGAGCTGTGGCAACATACGCTGCTCATGGTCAGCTTTATCGTGCTCGTTATCTCTGGATTTTCCTTGAGGTTTAGCGAAGCATGGATCACACGTCTCCTTTTTGGTTGGGAAGGAGGTTTTGAGCTACGTGGAGTGATTCACCGGGGAGCGGCCGTCGTTATGATCCTCACGACAATCTGGCACATCATCTATCTCTTCACCACAAGAGGAAAAATGTTCCTAAAGGATATGATGCCGAAGCCCTCCGATTTTAAGGATTTTTTGCAAAGAATGTGGTACAACCTCGGAAAAGGTAAAAAGAGCCCTCGTTTCAAGAGGTTCGGCTATATCGAAAAAGCTGAGTACTGGGCCCTTATATGGGGCAATGTGGTGATGATCATTACCGGCTTACTCCTCTGGTTTGATAACGTTGTTGTCCAATTCCTGCCCAAGGGTTTTCTCGATGTGTCTTTAATTATCCATTACTATGAGGCCATCCTTGCAACTCTGGCCATTTTTGTCTGGCACATGTACTCGACAGTATTCAATCCTCATGTTTATCCGATGAATCCATCTTGGTTAACGGGAAAAATGCCGCAAGACATGTTTGAGCACGAACATCCAGATGTAGAAATTTAGGAAGTAAAATCAGAGTCTAAGTCTTAGCAATCGGATCTTTCCCATGAATTACTGGGGACAAGAATTTCTCAAAAAAGTCAATCTGCACTAATCTCAAAGATCCTTCATTAATCGGGGGAGAACACATTTATTTTCTGTGGTTTGCTCTTGGAGTCTCAACTCACCAGGGGAGAAATATTATTTTTAATTTCAGGTAAACCGATTTGTCCAACAAACGTATACATATAATGAGAGGAAATAAATGAGGCTGATATCACGAATCGAAGAGATCATACTTCTTTGCATTTGGCGCCTTCAGGATGACGCTTACGGGATCACCATCCAAGAAGAGGTCGTCAAGGCAACAGGAAAAACTTGGCTGACAGGTTCGATCTATGCGTCGTTAAGCAGGTTGCTGAAACATGGCCTCGTGGAGTCCATCGAAGGGGAACCCACGGCAGAGCGTGGCGGCCGGCGTAAAATTTACTATAAACTGACCCCCGAGGGGCAGCGAGCTTTAATAGCAATCAGACGTGTTAATTCTATGATCTGGGCTGAACTGCCGACTTTTGATGTCGACGAATAACATGTCGCGGAAGAGTAATATGGCGCTAAAAAATAGCAATCCTCCCAAAAGAGGAACAAAAAAATATCCTCCTAAGCCAGCTGTATGGATACTCGAACGCCTGCTCGATCCGAATGTGCGCTATTCGGCAATGGGAGATTTTGAGGAGAGGTTCCAAACAATCGCGAACCAGCACAACCTATTCAGAGCGAAGCTCTTCTACTGGATCCAGATTTTTCTCGTTTTTACCAAGAATCTTCTCTACTGGAACATAGAAATGCTAAAGAACTATCTCAAAATCGCCCTAAGGATCATCCAAAGACATAAGGGGTATTCATTCATAAAAATTTTCGGCCTCTCGATCGGGATGGCTTGCTGTATTCTAATTCTTTTGTTTGTACGCTATGAACTGAGTTTTGATGACTTCCACACAAACAAAGACCGCATCCATCGTGTCCTTTCAGAACTGGATTTGGCTCACGGGACTGAAATCGTTTCCATTACTGCACTTCCCTTAGCTCCTGCGATTAAAAATGACCTCCAGGAGGTTGCCAATGTCACACGAATCACCGGTGAATATAGGAGATTGTTTAGCGTTGGCGATAAAAAATTCTTTGAAGAGCTCAATTATGCAGGCTCCGACTTTTTTGATATCTTCACATTCCCTCTCATTCAAGGCGATCCAAAAACCGCACTTGTCGAGCCTTTCTCCATGGTGATATCCGAGGAGATTGCCGAAAAATATTTCGGCAAGATTGATCCTGTCGGAAAAACCGTACTCATACAGAGCTCTCAAGATTATAAGATCACGGGTGTTATGAAGGATGTCCCCGGAAACTCTCACCTCCGCTTCGACATCCTTGTCTCATTTTCCTCGCGGAATAACGAAGAAAGAGTCAAAGGAAATTATTGGGACCGCTTTTCCAATGATTATACTTATATTTTGCTCGCCGAAGGGACAAATCCGAAAGATCTGGAAAATAAGTTTACTGCGTTTATGGCCAAACACATTCCTGTTGAAGACGACAGGTACAACCTTCATCTTCAATCACTCAAAGACATCCATTTTTCCAGATTAAATTATGATATTGCCCGAAGGACCAACAAGGACTATCTGTATGCCTATTCGGCTATCGCATTCTTCATACTGATCATTGCCTGCATCAATTTTATGAACCTGGCCACAGCCCGTTCTTCCGGCCGTGCAAAAGAGGTGGGCATACGAAAAGTCGTGGGCGCTCACAGGATGCAGCTGATAAAGCAGTTTTTTACAGAATCGGTACTGCTGGCAATTTTGTCTTTATTGGGTTCTGTATGTCTCGTTATGCTCTTTCTGCCGGAATTCAATCAATTTATACAGAGAGAGCTTACCTTCAGCGTCTTTAATGATCTTATATTGCTCTCTGGATTGTTGGCCATATCCTTATTCGTCGGTTTTGTCTCGGGTAGCTATCCGGCCCTCATCCTCTCGGCGTTCAAACCCGCCAGGGTTCTGAAAAAAAACTTCGATAAAAAGATAAAAGGAGTGTCTTTCCGTGCTGTCTCCAGTGTCCTCCAGTTTTCCATCTCTATTATCCTCATTTTTGCGACAGCAGTGGTTTATGCCCAGATACACTACATGAAGAAAAAGGATCTCGGATTTGACGCAGAACAGGTCATTGCTATCCCTCTTACAAGCCATTCCCTGAGAGAGAAAACCGAGATATTTAAAGGCGAGATCTTACGAAATCCATCAATATTGAGTGCCTGTGCCTCCTTCGGAACACCTGCCAGCGGTACGGGCAGCGGGCGTTCCTTTATTCCCGAGGGGTATCCTGAGGGGGAATCGATTCATATGGAAACTCTATTTATCGATCATGATTTTATCGAGACTTATGGATTGACATTGATCAGCGGAAGGAACTTCTCCAGAGAATTTTCAACAGATATCGAGAATGCCTTTATACTGAATGAGACAGCTGCAAAGAAATTGGGATGGGACGATCCCATCGGCAAACGGTTCAGTGAAGAAGATTCTGATGTTGGAGCAAAAGTCATCGGTGTTGTCAAAGATTTTCACTTTGAGTCCACCCTTTATGAAATCGCGCCGATGGTGCTCACATTAAGACCTTATCAATTCAGTCATATCTCTGCAAAGATCCGTCTTGAGGATGTGTCTCAAGTACTCACATTCCTTGAAGCCAAATGGAGAGAATTTGCTCCTGAATATCCCTTCGAATACGTTTTTGTGGATGAAGAATTCGACAGTTATTACAATTTTGAGCGGAGGCAGGGGCAGTTGTTCGCCTACTGTTCAATCCTGGCCATTTTTATCAGTTGCATGGGGATCTTTGGGCTGGCCTCATTCACCGCAGAGAAACGGACCAAAGAGATCGGCATCCGGAAAGTCCTTGGAGCATCTGTGGGAGGAATTGTTCTCCTCCTTTCGAAAGAGTTTGTGAAATGGGTGCTGGTAGCCAACATCATCGGTTGGCCTGTCGCATATTTTGTAATGAATCGTTGGCTTCAGAGTTTTGCCTATCGGGTGAATATCGGGGTCTGGATGTTTGCTCTGTCTGCTTTTTTGGTGTTGATAATTGCTCTTCTTACGGTCAGCTACCAGTCCATTAAGACTGCGATCGCCGATCCTATAAATTCTCTACGTTATGAATAAGCGGGAAGCGTAGTATCCTTGGTTTAAATAAAAAGAAATCCCACTACCTTAAACTAGGACATTTCGTTTGAAAAAATAGAGCCTTACATACGTCATTCTTATAGGTTAAAATAGTTGAGAGATGGCGGATTACCTAAAAAGGATAAATAATGCTGGCTTTATATATATTTGTATTCCCATAATTCCCTTGTTGCTCCTAATTTTAGTGAGCTGCACTCCATCACCAATAATCGAGCAGATACCCCCTCTTCAAGAGACAAAATTCTTCAATAATTTCACATTGGATGTTGTTTGGACGGCTGTTCTTTTGGCGATCGATGACCTTGAATTTGCCATTCAGAAGGATATCAAAGAAAGCGGCTTCATTTATGCCCAGGCAAAAACCAATCCTGACCCCCGTTATCTCCCTCCTCACCTAAATGTTTACGTTCATGAAGAGGGCGGGAGAGTCAGTGTGAATTGTCATGCGGTTATTCCAGGGCGGGAAACCGACCTTCAGGCGAGCAGCGCTATCGTCAAGCAGTTCTTCACCGCCTTAGCTGTTCACTTGATGCAATAACACGCACTAGTCTACAAATTTAGCCCTTTAGGTCTATGAGCTTGTCGTTGAGGATCCTGATGTGTTTCATCTCTTCCTTGATGATCTCATCCAGTTTGTTTCTTCCAAGATGACTGGGGACAAGATCCTTCATGCCCAAATAAAAGGCGATCGAGTCCTTTTCAGCAACAATTGCAGCTTTGAACACTTCTTCAAGGGATGACGTGTCGATATCCTTCTTGAAAAAGATCTTGGAATCAGCAAGAGACCTCAAATAAAGGGCTGCTTCATTGTTGGGATCAAATGTGGGGGATTCGGTTTCCTTTTCCGATAGCTCTTCCCGCATGTTAGAAAACGTCCTCAGGTGATTGTCTTCCATTTTGGCGAGCATGAGCAAAAAATCTATCGTTTCTGAATCGCTCACGTTTTCTGCAGCGTCTCTGTAAAATTTCGCTCCATTCCGTTCGATCTGCTCGGCCATATCAAATATTTCATCTGCACTATAAGCATGACTCATGGGTAATTCCTCCTCAAATTTATAAAAAATCTCTCACGCTTTATTTTAACTTTGATGTTCCTTCTGAACTGGCATTTATACCACAACAAGGGGATACATCTCAAGATGTGACATTTAAAATGAGGAATGCCGGCTGTAGTCAGCAAAAAGGGGGGTTGAGGATGGGAACCAAAAAAGGAGGGAGGACTCTTCCCAGCCGGCGAAAAAGAGCAACCCTTATATTGAAAAGCCATTCGCTGATGGTGCGCTTGTTTTGTCTCATGGCTTTATTAATTACGCTCATTTCATTCACACAAATCATTATGCATAATCCGTGCCAACCGCATTAGATTCAAGAATTTATTGATAATAAACAAATTAGAAACATTGCACTATCAAATCGATTCAAAGAGTGTAAATATTTTTTAAAGCTTCCGCTGATTTTGAGGACATTTTCTGTATATCGTGTGCATAACAGTTGACACCTGGTTGCATATAATTTGATTTTTTTGTCGAGGTAGGTTTATATAAAACAGGAGCATTTGATAGGGGAAGGCCTTTTGGGGTAGAATTAACGATGAGAAAGGGAATCAGAATAAAACGCAAATTTCTCATTTTATTGTTATTGAGCGTTGCGATCATTAGCTCCCATGGAGCTTATGCGCAATTCAATAAATATTTTGACATGGCGGATAGGCTCATTCTCGCGCACGACTTTCGAAAAGCCATCGATCAGTATTTTAAGGGTATCGCCACCTATCCGGGAAGGACAAGAGATTCTGGGCGGCAACAGACGAACGTCTGGGATGATATCGGGTATGCCTACCTGCAGTTGGGCGACTATAACAAAGCAGTGGACAACTTGACTAATGCTCTCTCTTTCCATCCGTTTAATTACAACGCGCATTTCTATCTGGCAGTGGCTCATCTGTTGAACAAGGATTATGATCTGGCTCAGATAGAGCTGGCAAAGATAGAGAACGATATCTTTTTTGATGAAAGATGGATCGACAGTGCAGACATTTTCCGAAAAAGGAATGGACGAGTTTTAGACAGAGATGAACTGATCAGGGTTAAAAATGAGAGAGGTGTTTTCCTTGAAACGATAGATATAGGCGAGGTCATCGTCCATCTGGATGCGTTCGATGAGAAGAATGAAGGCGCATTTTATTATGTTCAGGGGACGTGCTTCCGAGAGAAGGGCGAGTTGTTAAAGGCAGAAGAGAAATTTCACAGGGCAATGGAAGCTCATTATGATGAGGTCGAAGCAAGGCTGAGGTTGGCGGAGCTGTTTATAGAGCAGGGTCGCTTCGAAGAGGCAGAGACCCAATTGAATCAAACAAGGAAACTTGAAGAGGATAATAAAGATGCCGTTGGGCTAATGAAATTCGTGAAGGACAGGAGCATACTCATAGCAAAAGCGGCCTTAAGCCGAAAGATCGATCTGCATCACAGGTTAAAGGACCACGATAATACCTTGCTCGCCGAATGGCATTATAAGTTTTTTGAAGTCCTCAAAGAAGGACGGATCAAAGATTCGATTTCTGTTCTTGAGGAGGCCTTAAAAGTCGATGAGAGATCATTTGTCATCAATCACAATCTTGCCCTGACCTGTTATGATGTTGCCAAGCTATCGGATTCCCACACTGAATATTTGGCAAAGGCTGAATATTACTGTGCACGTGCAATATGGATGAATGATTTTAAATCTGTATCGAAAGAGCATGAAGCAGGCACTCATGACTTGATGGGGAATATTCACTTTTATCAGAGCAGATATAATGACGCTAAGAAAGAATTTCTAAAATCGCTGGAAATAGATCCCAATGATCCTATTGTATTATGCAACCTAGGTATGGCCTATTATAATCTTAATGATTGGGTTCGTGCCGCACAGGAATGGAAGAAGGCTATTGAAAGTGAAAAGTCATACATGAGGCCCAAAGAAAAAGGGAAAAAAGGCTCGGATGGTGAATTGCAGTATGTTGTCACTGTACTGAGAAAGCCTATCTCCCATCGTGCACACATGTATCTCGGGATGTTATACCTCAAGCAAGATTTGATCGATAAGTCCTTAGGACACTATAAAAATGCTGCTGCGATCGAGCCTGAGAATCCAGCACCCTATCTCGATCTGGGGAAGATCTATCAGATTAGGGGAGACGAAGAAAAGGCATTGGAGTTTTATGAGAAGTACCTCTTCCTGGGGGGGAAAGATGTCAAAGAGACTCAAAAACTTATAGATTCCTTAAAAAAACAATAACAAGAAAAAAATAGACAAACACTTCGATTTGTCGGTTATTCGATGCTAAAACCAGTTGTGAGCGTGATTTCTGAATAGAAAAGATTATTTCTTTATTACTTTTGAAGATCTGAATTCGATAGCTTTTCTCGTTTCGAAATAAATGCGGGATGCAAATCTGTTGATATCTTCTTTCTTGACATTGGATTTATTGGATGACTTGGCCTTGGACAAAATATCTTTCATTGAAAGATTCGGCTTGTATTCCGGATGTAATTCTTCAATCATCGCCAAAACTGAAAAGCAGATCTCGAGCCTGATGATTTCTGAAAAACTGAGCCTATATTGCTTAACCCCCAATTTGAGATAATCTTCCAGCCAATCCGGCAAAAGCACTTGATACCTTTTAAGCATTGTTATCTCCTAAAAATTATAGTACCACATTTCATTTAGTAAAAATAATAATTTTATTGACAAACACTCGCAAAAGGCTTAATTTTTAGTATATAAGCTAGTAATTAAAATACTATAATATCTGTCTGAATGAAGAGGCTTCTCATATATTTTAAGGGTATAAGAATAATACATCGGGGACCTCCCGATTAACCAGAAAAGGTCGGATGAAGAACAAAAGGGGGGGTGAGGATGGGTCTTGTCCAGCCCCGACTGAGAGATTTGCCTGAATTATATTGTCCGAAGAAGAATTCCTCCAGAAAAAACTGTACCGTAAGATTTGTTTTATTTCATAAGATAGGGTGCTGGCTGTTTGGGGAAAATAAGCAAAAGGGGGATATAAAATGTTTTAAGGTGGGCGCCCTGCCCAGCCAGCACAACAAGGCTCATCAATTTATAACACACATCTCCGAAAAATGTAAATAGATTTTTTTATTTTTTTTATTTCTTATCCGTGATAACGATTGACTATCATTTGAAATTTGATTATATTTTATTCTCTTGATGATAATCGGTTTATCGCCTCACCTGTTTTTTCAAAGTATCGTCTAGCGAACTAATTGATGGAGCTATTTTGCCTTCATAAACTGGATTCTATGATTACCTCAACTGACTTTTAGGAGGTGCGATTCTCATGAAAAATGTAGCAGACATTTTACCCGGACTCTTATCAAATAATTCTAAACTGTTAAGACGTTCTGAGATACGTGAGCTTCTCAAACACACAATAAATCCTGGGGTGATATCTCTTGCAGGAGGATTACCCTATCCTGGGCTTTTCCCGATCGAAGAATTAAAAGATATTGTGGCGACTGTTTTGGATAGGGAAGGGGGACAGGCCCTTCAGTATGGTCCCACTGAGGGAGATCCTCGCCTGATCGATTTTCTTGTCCAGTGGATGAGAGAACATGAGGGGGCTGAGATCGATCACAGTTATTTCCTCATCTGTTCTGGAGCGCAGCAGGCTTTAGACCTCATCGGGCGTGTCTTCATCGACCCGGGAGATCCCATTATTGTTGGACTGCCAACCTATTTAGGCGCTATACAAGCTTTTCAGAGCTACAGAGCAAATCTCATCGGCGTGCCCGTGGATAAGCAGGGGATGGACGTGGAGAGAGTCGAGGAGATCTTAAAGGAATTTGCCGGAAAAGGATTAAAAGTCAAATTCATCTATATCGTTCCAGATTTTCAGAATCCGACTGGAGTGACGCTAAGCCTGGAGAGGAGGGAGAAGCTCCTCGACCTCTGTTACGAATATGATACCGTAACTGTCGATGACAGCCCTTACCGTGATTTAAGGTACGAGGGGGAGCGGCTCCCGATGGTCGGTCCGATGGACAAGAGAGGTTATGCTTTTTCGGTGCACACCTTCTCGAAGATCTTTGCGCCGGGTCCCCGTTTGGGCTGGATCGTGGCCAATCCAGTGATCATGGACAAGCTAGTGATGGCCAAACAACCAGCAGATCTATGTACTTCGTCGTTCACGCAAGCGATCCTCGTCGAATTCCTGAATCGCGGGCTCCTAAAACCACATATCGCCAAAGCCGTGGAGCACTACCGGAAAAAACAGGAGGCCATGCTCCAAGCCCTGGATAAGTACATGCCAAAAGATGCCGGAATTGACTGGACACATCCCGAGGGAGGCCTCTTCCTGTGGGTATGTTTGCCCGAACATTTAGATGCAGATGCCCTGTTTCCCAAGGCCATCGAGAAGAAGGTTGTCTATGTTATGGGCTCAGCTTTTCACTTTGACCGGAGCGGGAAGAATAGTCTGAGATTAAATTTTTCCTATCCTTCGGAAGAAGAGATCGACGAAGGAATAAAACGACTGGGCGACCTTGTCAAAGAAGAGCTGTAATGGATTACGGGTGGCTGTCCCTAATCCCACCATTGCTTGCGATATTTCTCGCTTTCCTCACACGAGAACCGGTTTTTAGTTTGGCAGTGGCCTGTCTGGCCGGTGTTCTCTTGATGGGTCAGGGCCTGCTCGGATTCCCAGAGCTCCTGGCCAAGTCTCTTGGTAACCGGGATTTCATGTGGGTCTGCCTTGTTGAGATCTGCATTGGGATCTTGGTCGCCTTCTATCAACGCTGCGGGGCTGTGAATATGTTTTCACAGAGAGTGAGATCCGTGACAAAATCCCGAGTACAAACGCAATTCATGGCTTGGGGTTTGGGGATGTTCATCTTTTTTAGCGACTATTTTTCACCGCTTTTTGTGGGTCCGGTGATGAGGGATCTCACGGATAAGGCACACGTGTCGAGGGAGAAGCTGGCCTACATCTGCGATTCTACGTCTGCGCCTGTGAGTGTTTTAGCGCCGATCACAGGGTGGGCGGTGTATATCACAGGTCTCCTTATCGGGATCGGCCCGATCCTTACCAGACAGGACGCTATGTCCCTGTTTATTAAATCCATCCCTTTCAATTTTTACGCAATCCTATCGGTAATAATGGTCGCCTTGATAGCAGGGAAGGTCATCCCTGAATTCGGTCCTATGAAAAAGGCCGAGTCTCGCACAGTCGAAACCGGCGAAACGATCCGGCCTGGTTCTGTGCCGATGATGAGCTCTGAACTCACAAATCTTCCTGTGTCGGAGAAAGGGCGGCCTAATATCTGGATGAATTTTTTCATGCCTGTGTTGATCGTCATTACTGTCAATATGGTGAGCTTTTTTGCCACAGGACAGGCGAGGGTTCTCGATAGTTTTATGCTGGCGACAGTTGTGTTGGGTGTGACCATGTTTATTCAGAGAGTGGACAACCTGAGCAGATTGATGAGATCGATCCAGGCCGGTATCAAGGGGGTGCTGCCAGCTGTGCTGATCTTATCCTTTGCTTATGCCATCAATTTTGTGAGCCGCGAGATGGGTACGGCGCAATATGCTGTCGAGTCTACGAGAGAGTGGTTCAATCCTGCACTACTGCCTGTATTGGTGTTTGTGTTGAGCGCCTTTATCAGTTTTGCCACAGGAACATCCTGGGGTACGTTTGCCATTATCATTCCTGTGGCCATCCCTCTAGCTTTTGAGTTCAGTCAAGGACAGGTCACAACTCTTGTTTTGGGGACGATTGCAGCATCTGCAGGAGGGGGCGTTTTCGGAGACCACTGCTCACCCCTTTCGGATACGACGGTTTTATCGTCACTGGGAGCGGCGTGTGACCACATGGACCACGTTAAAACACAGATCCCTTATGCGCTAGTGGTGGCGGCGCTGGCGTCTGTTATCTACATCTTTGTTGGAATCGTATAAGAATTTCGTTAACCGATTGAGCAGACTGCGGGAGGAAAGGAGACAGACATGAGTCATTTTTTAGTGCTTGGAGCGGGAAAGATGGGGCTTGTGCTGGCAAAAGATCTTATTGAGAGCGAGCCCGATTTTAGTGTCACTCTGGTGGATGTCAACTTTAATGCACTCATGCGTGCGAAAGAGTTTATCCATAGCGATAGGCTTGAGACTGTGCAAAGAGATATCGAGGACAAAGAACAGAGAGATGAAGTTATCAATGGCAAAGATGTTGTGCTCTGTGCATTGCTTCACCGTCACAGCCTTCCGGTGCTTGAATCGGCCGTCCGGTTGGGCGTTCATTTTGTGGATGTTGTGGGGGAGTTTACGCCTGAGCGTCTGGAATTTAATGAGGAAGCTAAGAACAAAGCCATTACAGCGCTCTCCGGGTGTGGCGTTTCACCCGGGATCACCAATGTCTGTGTGGGAAGGGGGGTAGAGCTGTTGGATGAAACAGAAAACGCTCTGATCTATGTCGGGGGGAATCCTGTGGAGGCGAAGCCGCCTTTGAAATACCGGATCGTCTATGCTGTGAACAGCCTGCTCGGTCTATACGAGAGAAAGGTGTTGATTCTGAAAGATGGAAAATTGACAAAAGTGGCGGCCTTGTCGGCTGTGGACCCTATCGCGTTTCCACCAGAATTTCCAGAGATGGAGTGTTTTTATACGGATGGATTGAATTCGTTAGCGCATACCATGCAGGGAAAGATCACGGGTGAGCTCTCCGAGAAGACGATACGGTATATGGGCCATGCCGCAGAGATGCAGACTCTTAAGGACTGTGGTTTTTTCGAGAGAGAGGCCATGGAGGTCGACGGTGTGAAGATCATACCGAGGAGAGTGACAGAGTCTATTCTGGATAAGAGGATAGCATTGGGAGAGGAGCGCGACGTGACTCTGTTGCGTGTCGCTGTGTCCGGGAAGAAGTCAGGCGAACCCACAACACATGTGTTCGAGATGGTGGATTATTTTGACAAAGAGAAAAACTATACCTCCATGGCAAAAACCACAGCATATCCCGCGTCGATCGCAGCCCAGATGATCTTGAATGAAGAGATCACACAGCGCGGAGTCGTGTTTCCCGAGGAGATATTTCTGGGGGAGTTGTATGAGCCCTTTATTGACGCTCTAAAATCACGCGGCGTCCTCATCACTCACCAATAGCCGTAAAAAGGGGAAATAAAAGGGGACAGGCTACTTTTTATAGGGGTAATTAAAAAAGCAGCCTGTCCCCTTTTTTCTGACTAGTCGAGTTGGTCAGGGGTGAGGTGGTCGTAGCATTCGAAGGGAATATCCAACTCTACGGCCAAAGCCTTTAGTTCTACAAGATGATCTCCCAGCGCAGTGATGGGGTGGTTAGAGTTGATTCTCCATTCGATCTTTCCACATAACCTCAGATACCAATGGGGCCAATCCGGGTTACAATTAGCTGATCGCTCTCTCCATTGTTCCTCTGTCGGTACATCTGTCACACCCCGCCCGGCGCACAGATAGAGCTGGTGATCCCGGTAAGAAAATCGAGCCCATGTCACGACTCCCGGCACCCGCACAACCACCGAACTGGTCCCGCCGCCCGAGTTGAAATACATGTATGTCTGCCGCTCAGACCAGGCCCCCTCCAAAGAGTCATGGCTGCCCCTCGCAAAATAGGGTGCTAGTGCTCCAGAATTCACAAACCAATAGAGTCCTTCATCAGCTTTCCAATATCGGAGATCATTAAATCCAACAGGCTCTCCTCCGCTGAGAAGTTTCATGACTTGCATGGTGATGGCAGCCCCATCATCCGCCTCCGTAGCCGCAACGACAGTCTCGCCATCGGATTCTGGCCTCAGTCTGTTATTCAAGAGTCCCAACGCCAGATCTGTCGCCGGATAGTGTTCGACCCAATCCAGCTGGTCCTGCACTCCGATAAAATCCAGGCCGAATTGTTCCTTGAGTTCGAGAAGAGCAAAATACACCTTCATCTGGAAGAGGACCATATCCTTGGTCAATTCTTTGACCGGGTCGTTCCCCAGTTGGATATCCATCCCTTTCTCTAATAGGAAATTCAGTGCGGCTTCCGCTCTGCTATCGGGAATCTTTTCGGCCATCTTAAATACCCTCAAGCCATCAAATCCTTCTCGTGAGATACCAAAATGCCTCAAAAAATCTGCATCGGAGATCTTGTTCCACATCTGCATCGAACGGGGCCCCACTGCCCCATAAATTGACCCTCTGAGCCTGTCGATCACGGTTCTAGCCTTCGATCTATGAGTTTCATTCACCTCTACATCGATAGTTTGGGGGAGGGGAAAGTTGTATTTTCCATCTGCCAGAAATGTTGCTATGGCTTCCTTATATCCATCATGATTTTCGAAATTTTCTATGAACACCCTGTCTGTTCGGATCCCCACGTGTTCTGTGCCCGCAACACTGGCCAACAGTCCCACCGCACCAGGAAAATCGGGTATCGCACTCCCCAACATAAGCTTTGGAACCTCTCTGGGGAGCTGCCACATCGGACTCACTGAAAAATCAGGGTAGGCCCATCCCCCCATAAAGTTGATGAAACGTTCGCCCCCCGCCTTTCGGATGACTTTCATCCCCTCTGCGACACTTGCAATGGGTTTATCCGGATTTAGCACGTGGGCCGTCCACCCACAATCCCCAATAACACTCAGCAATTCCTTCAGTTGTTTCTCCGTTACGGGCCACACTTCTGCATTAGCGGTGTCGCGACTGTCTAGCGGTAAATAGATATCCACGACCTTGCTCATCAAAGTCCTCCCTTTGTTAGTGCCTTTATTTTTTTGAGGCGTTTCATGATTTCAGGCACTCACGTCCAAAATGGTCATGGCAGTGCATATATGTTTTAAAAAGCTTATCATAAACACTTTTAGCTTCCTTGTTCGGTTCATAAGTTTTCACGGGCGGTTTTGTCATGGCTGGAATGGCCTCATCGAAGGACGAGTACCCTCCGCCTTCTGCTCCAGCCGCCACGGCGCCGAACATAGCCGCAGAAACCGAAATCCCTGCTCTCAGTCCACTCCGAGCACCCGTACGGATTCTGTTCCGAAATCCAAGCCAAGTGCGTATCTGCCCATTTCATATCTCCATTCTATTATTTGATGAGCTCCCCTCCCTGTTCGATGTTCTCTTTAGTAAAGACCCTGGATGAAAGCGTGATCTCCTTGGGAACGCTTTTTCTGCTCAAAATATCCAGAGCCGTTTGGATGGCTTCTTTCCCGCCTGTTGGATATTCAAAACTTGCTGCCATGATGCTCTGTTGGACGTAGATCTTTCCTTCGTGAGGCAATGCATCGATCCCCACGAACATCATCTCATTCTCTCTGTTAACAGCCTTTGCCGCCAAGTAGGCTCCATGAGCGCCAGGATCATTGTGGGCGTAAACCAGATCGATTTGTGGATATCTCGCCAGTGCGGATTCCATCTCTTTCCGTGCTGAGGGTTCAAGCCACTTCATATCCGCTTCAAAAATGATCTCGAGCTCGCTCCCCTCGATGCCTTCACGGAAACCTGTATGACGGTCCTGACCAGGCGTAGAGGTCATGAGTCCTTTCAGTTCGACGACCTTGCCTTTCCCTCCCAATTTTTCCACAATCCACTGCCCAGCAGTTTTCCCGATAATTTTGTTATCGGCCCCGATAAAACACGTGTATTTGTCCCCGATCACTCTTCGGTCGAGAACGATAACAGGGATACCTTTCTCATAAGCTGCAACCACAGGTTGAATTAAAGGTGCTGCCTCTTTTGGCGACACCACGATCAAGTCCACTCCTGCGCTAATGAACTCTTCGATTTGCGCTCTTTGCTTGAGAGAATCGTTTTGCGCGTCTTTGAAGACCGCTCGAATCTCAGGATGTTTTGCAGCTTCGTTTTTGATATCCTGGTTCATCTGGACTCGCCATGGCTCCCCCAGATTGCATTGACTCATGCCGATAGTCCATTTGTGGCCGGCCTCCTCTTGTTTTTCCTCCCCAGCCGTTGCCCGCTCTTTTTTTCCGCATCCGATCGTGATTATCAGAGCAATGAATATGACCAATATTAGTATGTTTTGTCTATTCATTTCGATATCACTCTTTTTATCTTCTGATTTTTTGGAACAGCACAGCCCCCACTATGATGACACCCGTGAGCATCAATCGGCTGGCCTCTCCCACTGCGTTTATGCTGAGAATTTTTTCAAGATAACCGATAGTCATGGCGCCGATAAAGGTCAGGCCGATGCCGCCTCTTCCCCCCATAAGATTTGTTCCGCCTATCACTACGATGGCAATGGCCGTGAGCTCATAGGTCATTCCCGCCTCGGGATCTCCCTGGAGTTCTTGAGCAGCCTGGCACATACCGGCTATGGCACAGAAGAATCCGCTCGCCCCATAGGCAAGTAGCTTTGTTGCCAAAACTGGGATTCCTGAGAGTCGAGCGGCTTCCTCATTACCACCGATGGCATAGATGTGGCGTCCCCAACGCAGCTTGGTCAGGATGATCCAGCAGATCACGATACAGGCAAAAAAAATGAGCGTGACCACAGCGATATTTTCGTTGAGGAGTTTGGAGTTGAGAAAGTTAAAAATGGGAGGAACATCCACATATTTATAAGTTCCATCTGACTCTAGAACAGCGGTCGATACCTTTTGACCGCCGGACGCCCATTTAGCTACACCCCGGGCAAAAACCATCATGGCCAGAGTGGCGATAAAAGGTTGTATCTTGAATTTTGCGATAAGACCACCCGAGGCCATTCCACATGCCGCTCCTGCCAAAAGGCAAACGAAGATGGTTACTAGAGGTGACCATCCCATCTGTATGCTGAACAGGGAAAAGAGAACGGCTGTCAGTCCTAGCAGACTTCCCACAGAGAGGTCGATACCCGCGGTGATAATGACCAGAGTCATCCCACATGCAAGGATTCCGAATACAGAGATATGCCTCAGCATGTCGCGATGCGTGTCCCAATTGAAAAAACTTCCCTCTGCGTTGAAAACCAATCCGAGGAGAAAGACAAAGAGCAAGGCCACCAGAGCACGAAAAACAGGAGAACGGAGCCAGGCTCTTCGCTGTTGGGTTTGGATCGCATTTCCAGCTTTTGATGTCATTGTGTTGTGTTTTCTCCCAAGGCTGCCTGAATGATATTCTCCTGAGTGGCATTTTCCGCAGAGAATTGAGCGGTGATCCGGCCCCTATGCATGACGATGATCCTATCAGACATGGCCAGAAGTTCAGGAAGCTCCGATGTGATCAAGAGGATGGAGATCCCCTGAGATGTCCATACATTCATCAATTCATAAATGTCATGCTTGGCACTTACGTCAACACCTCTTGTCGGTTCATCTAAGAGCAACACTTTTGGCTGTGTTTCGAGCCATTTGGCAAGCATGACTTTTTGATGATTTCCGCCTGATAGGGTGACGATCTCCTGGCCGAGAGAGTGTGCGCGAATATCGAGATCGTCTGCGTGCTTTTTTGCCACATGTTC
Organism: uncultured Eubacteriales bacterium; assembly: GCA_964540205.1. Taxonomy (GTDB): domain Bacteria; phylum Acidobacteriota; class Aminicenantia; order Aminicenantales; family Aminicenantaceae; genus WTAW01. The sequence continues at coordinate 21,157 of CAZIMJ010000214.1, forward strand.
TTCTCTGTGATTCTGCATCCAACTCATTACCGCAAATGATTCCAACGAGGCTATGGTGATATTCTGAACGATGTTCATTTCGGGAATTATCCCGGTGTCTTTTCTGTTGTTTGTGAGCAGAACGATCCCTGATTCGATCGAATGTTTGGGGGATCGGACCTTTATGAGCTGATCTTCTAATAATACCTGTCCACGAACCGTCTTCCCGTACGTGCCGAACAGGCCATTCAGGAGCTCGGTTTTCCCAGAACCTTGAAGACCGGCTATCCCGAGGATCTCCCTCTCCTTCACGTCCAATGAAACGTCTTCCACAGCCCATAACTTCGATCCGGATGGATCGGGGATAAAGATATTTTTCAAACTTAACTGGTTTGTTCCAACCTGTAAAGACCTCTCAGGAAATTGTTGGCTGATAGTCCTGCCAACCATCCAGTGGATCAACTCGTCTGGAGATAAGGCATCTACAGAGCTCGTCCCCACATGTCTCCCGTCGCGAAGCACAGTGATCCTGTCACCTATTTCATATATTTCCTCCAGTCTATGGGTGATGTATAAAATCGCTTTACCTCTTTGTTTGAGTTCTCCTATGATTCGAAAAAATTGCGAGACTTCAACATCATTGAGAGCGCTGGTCGGCTCATCCATGATTATGATCTTTGTTTCGTATGCGAGAGCTTTTGCGATCTCGAACATCTGCCTCATGGATAGGGGATAGTCTTCTACAGGTAAAGAGAGGTTAACATCGAGTTCAAGTTGAGCCAATAGCTCTTTGGCTTTCTTGGATTGGGCACGATAATCCATCCAAATGCTTTTCTTTGTTCTCTCCCTGCCGAGAAATATATTGTCAGCAACACTCATAGGATTGACCATGGACATCTCCTGGTGGATCGCAGATATCCCATACATGGAAGCGTCGTGGGGAGATTTAAATTTCACGGCTTGGCCTTCCAGCAAAATCTGGCCTTCGTAGTCGGTGTGCACACCAGCTAATATTTTTATGAGTGTTGTCTTTCCGGCGCCGTTTTCACCGGCGAGGATATGGGCTTCTCCGGATTCGAGGTCAAAATCCACTGAGTCAAGCACACGAACACCTGAAAAAAGCTTTCCTATCCCCTCCATTTTTAACAACTTTGTGTGCCCGCTTTGATTCATGGTTTTGCTATATCGTGTTGATCTGCATAATCCTTATAAAATCCATACAACTATATGTGATACAGTATGCCAATTCAATAGCTAGATGAGTGACCTTTAGTTATTTCCCTTTATGGACAGAAAAGGCCATGGTTTACCAAAAAATGAAGAATGATTGATCTGGGAAAGAACAGATCAGACATTCTTGATCAATAATCAGACATTCTTGATCAAACTGAAGTCTCCACTGGCTGCCGCCTCGAGAACTGGGCCCATGTATTCATCGACCATATCTCGATTCAGAGGAACCGGCATATTTTTGAGTTTCATCTCGAGTTGAGGATTTTTCGCGGCCTTGAGCGCTCTCTGGATGTGGTCTTTGCTGAATCCACTGATCTCTTCGAGCTTAGTGGGGAAACCAACACGTTGAGCCAGGTTCATCATACCCTTTGCCACGGTTTTAGCGAGCTCGACCGGTCCCAATCCTGATAACGGCTTTTCTATCAGGCCATATTTTGCATAAATTTGTCCCAGAATCTGAAGTTGTGGCTGGATGGCAGGGCCAAAAAAGACTGTATAGTAGGGATTCATGATAGCACAGGCCCGGCCATGGCTCAGAATATCAACCAAAGAAAAACTCGTCAAATGGGCGCCGTTAGTCCCTCCGACCATTATGGCATAACCTCCGAGGTCTGTCGCCAAACCCAGGATTTCACGCACCTCAAGATTATCCCCATCTTTAACAGCGTCCTCTAAACCAGAAATCACCAATTCAATGGAGGTCTCGGCGATCTGGGAGATTCTGTCATAAGTCTCCTCCTGGGCCCCAAAGAAAACTTCAAGACTGTGAGCCATTCCGTCAAAAGCCCCGTCCAAGGTAAAATCCGGCGGCATGGTCCTGGTTAGTTGGTAATCGAACAGTGATTTTGGCGGGACGATCGCGTCATCGACGATGAGCTTTTTTTGAGCCGTTTGGATGTTAGTGATATTGGAATATTTTGTCAAGTGGGCCGCAGAACTCGATGCTGTCTGAACCGCAACAACGGGGATAAGTGTTTTCCCTTCGGCCTGTAATTTCTTCGAGACTTTCCCCACTCCAAAATAGTCTTCCAGGTCTCCGCCCAGGCAAGCCAACACAGACGCTGCTTTGGCGGCATCTATTCCAGAACCTCCCCCGGCAACAACAACAGTATCCGGCTTTGTTTTTGAAATTTCTTCAGCCAGTCGGACAACATCTTCACGCGGGGCATTCGGCCTTACGCTGGGGATAGGGCCTATGACGTCTAAATTCGCATCCCTCAGAGAGCCGAGAATAGGCGCTAAAGAGACTTCGCTCCATTTTCCTGAATTCATGATGAGAAGGATCTTTTTACCAAAAGGAGCCACCAGTTTACCTAACCTGTGCAAACAACCAACGCCAAATGTGTAATCATTTCCTTTAAATTCCCAAAGTAATTGTCTTGCCCTTTCCTTCAATTCGTTCATTCTATTCGACTCCAATCATTTTTCCGTGACTTTTTTCCACACGCGAAGGAGGTTTCGCTCAATTTGCATTTCTTGAGAAATATTTGCTGTCTAAGGTATCTGTATCCACCATCCGAATCGATCTAGTTTTCCGTCTAACTATATTCCTAGAAGCAGGGCGAGTCAATAATGCCACCTCATCCCAGCGGTTGCATAACTCTGGATTTTACCTTAAAATATCTTTTCCCTTTTTCAAGACTGAAATTATGAATAAGATTGGAGACAAGGCTATGCCGATTCACGATTTCTCTTTTGCTCTGGAAAATCCCCTTTCTGCGTTGTTGAACAAGCCGGCTCATGACTTTCAACGCGCAGATTTTGTAAAGATCATCGAACAGAGGAAGATTGAACGCATCACCTTCCACTATACGGGCCTTGATGGCCACCTCAAGGAGCTCAAGTTCCCGATCCCGGACCGCCGCAGGGCGGAAGTGATCCTCGCTGAAGGCGAGCGCGCCGATGGATCGTCACTGTTCAAAGGGATGGTCGATGCCACTCTCTCGGATCTATACGTAGTCCCTGATTACAAAACAGCCTTTCTCAACCCTTTTGATGATTGCAGCCTTGATTTTATCTGCCGTTACTTGACCAGAGACGGCGAGCGGGCTGCTTTTGCGCTGGACAACATCCTGGCCAATGCCAATTTACATTTTGAACAAAACACGGGCTTGGAGCTCTATGCTCTCGGCGAGCTGGAGTTTTATCTCCTCTTTGATAAAGAACCCAACATTTTCCGGCTGGAGAAACAACAGGGCTATCATGAATCCGCTCCCTTCATTAAAGGGGGAGAGATCTTGGATGAGATCGTCCACTATATCACTCAGATCACAGGAGCGGTTAAATATGCACACAGCGAAGTGGGATATGTGGATGATCTCAAAGGCGATTTAGCACAAATCCGTGGAAAGAGTGTCGAGCAGCTCGAGGTTGAATTCTTACCCAGGCCCATCGATGAGATGGCGGATGCGATCATGCTCGCTCAATGGATCATACGCAATGTGGCCTTCCAGTACGGGTGTTTGGCGACGTTTACGCCCAAGATTGAAAAGGGAATTGCCGGCAATGGTTTGCACTTTCATCTGGAGCTGATGAAGAAGGGGAAAAATATCATGCTGGACAAGAGCAAGCGGCTCTCTGAATCTGCACGGCGCTTGGTGGGAGGATTGTGTGAGTTTGCCGATACCTTGACGGCCTTCGGGAATACTATGGCCTCATCCTATCTTAGGCTGGTACCCAAACAAGAAGCGCCGACACGGATATTCTGGAGCGACTCGAACAGGAGCGCTTTGATTCGTGTGCCTCTGGCTTGGTCTGATGTGAAGGACCTTTCCAAAGCGATCAATCCGCAGGAGGAGAGCGATATCAATGATCTCCAGAGCAAGCAGACAGTCGAACTTCGAAGTCCTGATGGGAGTGCCCTTGTTCATCTGATTCTTGCTGGTGTGGTGATGGCTGTAGAATGGGGGATCGGGGATGACCGATCTCTGGAATTGGCGGAGAAGCTGTATGGGGCGGCCGACATCTCCCAGGATAAGAACACAATGGGTTCCTTCCCGAAGCTCCCATCGAGCTGTGTGGAGTCGAGTGGGTTGTTGGCGGAAAAGCGTGGTCTTTATGAGAAAGATGGAATTTTCCCCGGTAGCATCATCGATTATGTCATCGGCCTTCTCAAAAACGAAGATGATGCCGATTTAAGCCGAAAACTGGCCAAATTGTCTGGGGCTGATTACCTGCGGGAGGTCCGTAAAGTCATGCACCGCGACCTACACAGGCATTGATCTCAGAGCACGGCCTTATATTCACAAGAATCTCTGCATATTCGTCTGAATTATTCATAAAAAATGTCGATACTTTGTTTAACAAAAGCAATATCAGATTGTTGCATTATTCTTCCAGCAAATCACATTGACAACTCCGTTTTCAATGTCCTTTCTATTCATAATCGACATTTTATACCCTTCGGGCGCCCACCCAACC
>CAZIMJ010000215.1:0-30054 GCA_964540205.1 uncultured Eubacteriales bacterium
AATCCTTCTTGATGGATTGAGCATATATTCACAGAAGGTAGATGTGGTGGAGCTGAGGACAAAAGTGGGGATGGTGTTCCAAAAGCCCAATCCTTTCCCTAAATCGATTTTTGATAATATTGCCTATGGACTTCGCATTGCCGGGATGAAGGACAGAAAAAAAATTGCAGCAATCGTGGAAAAGAGCCTTCATGAGGCAGCTCTGTGGGATGAAGTCAAAGACCGGTTGCATGAAAATGCATTCGCATTATCCGGTGGGCAACAACAGAGGTTATGTATTGCACGTTCTTTAGCCGTAAATCCAGAAGTCATGTTGTTCGATGAGCCCTGCTCGGCGATCGATCCGATAGCTACGGCAAAGATCGAGGATCTCATTCAAAAAATGCGTGAAAATATTACCGTTGTGATCGTGACTCATAACATGCAACAGGCCGCCCGAGTCTCAGACTATACCGCTTTCCTCATGCTGGGAGAACTGATCGAATGGGGAGAAACTTCACAGATCTTCACGAATCCTAAAAATAAGCTTACAGAAGATTATATAACCGGAAGGTTTGGATAAATCCAAAGAAAACCTATAAAAAGGAGAATACAATGGAGAGACAATTTGACGAAGAGCTGAAAAACTTACAGGAAAAGTTGCTCGAGATGGCATCACTGGCTCAAAATTCTATAGCCACAGCCATTAAAGGCTTGCAAGAACGGAAGGAAGAATACACGAACAAAGTGCTCGAGCAGGAAAAGCAGATTAATCTCTTAGATATAGAAATCGATGAACTGTGCATGAAATTGTTTGCTTTGAGACAACCCATGGCGGTCGACCTGCGCCTTATAATCGCTTCCTTAAGAATTTCGAGCGAGTTGGAGAGGATTGGCGATCAATCGGTCAATATCATCGAACGCACATTGGAGTTGCTTAAAGTGCCGATTTTAAAGCCGCTGATCGATATCCCAAGGATGGCCTCTCTGGCTGAAGGTATGGTCCGAGATTCTATCACAGCCTTTATCAATCGAGACGATGCTCTAGCGAGAAATGTGTGCGAGCGGGATGATGGAGTTGATAAGTTAAATGACCAGATTTTCCGTGAGCTTCTCACGTATATGATGCAGGATCACACATCTATCAAAAGGGCCGTTGATCTGATTCTAGTCGGCCGACACCTTGAGCGGATCGCGGACCACGCCACCAACATCAGTGAAGATGTCATCTATTTCGTCCTGGGAAAAACGATCAAGCATCATTGTGAGAAATTCAATTATGAGTTCGAGGATGGATCAAAAAATAGATAAGAAAAAGATCCTCTTCATCTGTACACACAATTCCTCACGTTCGCAAATGGCCGAAGGTTTATTACGGAATTTATTTGGCAAATATTATGAGGTCCACAGTGCCGGAACGGAACCCTCATCTGTAAATCCATTCGCAATTCGTGTTATGGAGGAGAACGGTATAGACATCTCCTCCCATCGCTCCAAAAGCGTGAGCGAATTCATGGACATTCCGTTCGATTATGTGATCACTGTCTGTGACCATGCCAAGGAGTCGTGCCCCTTTTTTCTAATTTTGAATTTTACGCGAAAATAGAAGTATGCTATAATCTCGCGTTAAAATCAACTGAAGGAGCGATCGATGCCCGAACTCGTGGTTGATAGAAAGACGTATGAACTGAACGAAGAGGGTTTCATGGAGAAACCAGACGAATGGAATGAAGAAGTCGCCTTGGCTCTCGCTAAAGAAGAGGAAGGCTTGGATGAACTAACCGAGGACCACTGGAAAGTCATCGCATATATCAGAGGCTATTTTATAGAGAAAAATTTAGCGCCCATGGTCCGGAAAGTGTGCAAGAGCTCAGGATTCTCCTTGAAGCACATCTTCGAGCTTTTTCCCTCTGGCCCTGCCAAAGGTGCGTGTAAACTTGCCGGTCTTCCTAAGCCTGACGGGTGTGTATGAATCCAGCAATGAAATGATCACAGTATTGAGACATGGTGTTCTTTTCTCTTTCCTCTTTTCTTTTATAGCCCTGACTTTTTTGGTGTTTAAGACCTTCTCTTTGGGAAGAAAAAGCGTGTACGCCGCTCCTCAAGGCGATTGGAAGAAGGGAATCATCTATGCTTTTGGTAAGGGGATGCTGCCATGGGAAAAGGAAAGCGCCAAGAAACATCTGCCCACTTATCTTGCTGGATTTATCTATCACTTCGGTATCTTCGCTGCCCTTTTTTACACACTTCATCTTATTATCCCCTTTCAGATAAGCAAACTTCTGTTATCTCTTTTAAGAATATTCATGGCGAGCGGCCTCCTCTGTGGTTCAGGACTCTTAATAAAAAGAACTATCCTCACATACATGCGAAAAATCAGTTGTCCGGATGATTATGTTTCGAACATTCTTGTCGATTTATTTATACTCACTGCATTGATAGACACATTCTTTCCTTTAATCAGACCTTTCTTTTACGTTGAATGCATCGTAATGTTCCTCTACATTCCCATGGGCAAAATTCGACACTGTTTTTTCTTTTTCTACAGCCGGCTCCTTTTCGGATATTTTTTTGGCAGACGGGGCGTGTTTCCGCCACGGCACAAGCAGTTGAAAGTGCGATAATAAATCTGAGGCTGAAAAAACGCATGACTTATGAAGAAAAGATTCAAAATCTGACTGTTGAAGACAGAGAGAAAATTTGCGAACAGTTCAAAAAATCCATTCATTTTGACGATGGAGCATACCTGAATACGTGCGCACATTGTGGCCTCTGTGCGGATTCTTGTCATTATTATATTGCCCTTAACGATATACAATCTCTACCTGCCTATAAATTGGCCCTGGTGACAAAAATCTATAAAAAATCGTTTGGATTTATTGGGAATAAATTGCCGTTTTTAGTGGGTGCCGCAGACCTTACCAATGAATTAATCGGGGAATGGGTGGATTCTCTTTTTGGAAGATGCACCCTATGTGGCCGTTGCTCCATAAACTGCACAATGGGTATTAACATCCCTTATCTGATCCGGGCTGCAAGAGGGGCTCTGGCCTCTGTGGGTCTTGTTCCGTCAGGATTACAGTCCACAGTTAATACGGCCATCGAAAAGGGCAACAATATGGGCATTTCCAAAGAGGATTGGCTGGAAACAGTGGAATGGCTGGAAGAGGAACTTCAACAGGATGTGGATGATTCTGATGCTCAACTTCCTGTGGATAAAAAAGGATCTCGACTCCTCTATACAATTAATCCGCGAGAGGCCATGTTTTTCCCTCTATCCATATCTGCAGCCGGCAAAGTCTTTTATGCGGCCGGAGAGAGCTGGACATTTTCCAGTGACAATTATGATGTGACAAACTATGGCCTGTACAGCGGCGATGATGAAGCGGCAGCGATCATGTCCGAGCGATTGATTTTTGCCTTGGATAATCTCGGATGTGAAGAATTAGTTCTTGCCGAATGTGGCCATGGTTTCAACTCCAACCGATGGGAAGCGCCAGAATGGTTACAGAGACATTATGGATTCAAAGTCGAGAGCATCCTGCAAGTTATTTTTAAATATATTCGGGAGGGCCGCATAAAACTGGACCCCAGCCGGAATCCAAAGGTTGTGACCCTGCACGATCCCTGCAATCTTGTCCGATTGGGGGGGATTGTCGAAGAACAGCGCGATATCCTCCGCCATGCCGTGGACAGATTTGTCGAAATGACGCCGAATCGGGAGAAAAATTTTTGTTGCGGTGGTGGAGGAGGCCAGTTAGCCATGACCCGTTTTTCTAAGAGACGCCTTGAAGTGGGGAAAATAAAGGCAGATCAGATCAAGGCAACGGGAGCCAGTGTTGTGGCCACGCCCTGTCACAATTGTATCGATCAGCTTATGGAACTCAACAAACACTACAAGTTAGACATCGAGATCAAGACAGTTACGGAAATAGTCGCAGATGCAATAGTCCTGCCTTAGTTGTCGATCACATCCTCAACGAGACATTTTTCTTGAAAAAAAATGGTGAGAGCAAACGTACTACAGTCAGATGATCCCGTCAGTAGAAATGCGCGGTTTGGTTTTGTACTATCCAGACTATTTTGACTGAAGGCGGAGTTGAGCGATCTCTTTCACGGCATTGATGGAAGTCTGGATGTGTTCTTCTGTGTTGAAGGGGCCGATGCCAAAACGGACACCGCCGTGGATCTCAACCAGACCAAGTTGTTCATGGACGAGAGGGGCACAGTGCAGTCCGGTCCTGCAGGCAATGTTATAATCCACATCCAGCATTGTCCCGGTGTTCAAGGCTTCGAAACCATCGATATTGAATAGGAAGATACTGATATGGTTCATCAAATCATCTTGACAATAAAGTGTGATTCCTTCCACACCTTTAAGACCATCCCGTAATAGAGTGGTGAGCTGCATTTCATGATCGTGAAGTTTTTCCATGCCCTTATCTTGGATCCACTTGATTCCTGCGTGTAATCCCGCGATGCCTAACGTGTTTTGGGTGCCATATTCTAATCGGTAAGGATACTCGAATAGATGTGTGCGCACGGCTGAACGGACTCCAGTCCCTCCTGCGCGTGTGTGTCTGATCTCTATTCCCTCTCTGACGTATAGCCCTCCAATACACCGGTCGGTCCGAGCAAAGATTTATGTCCTGTGAAGGCGACAATATCGGCATTCAGCTTTTCGATGTCTACAGGAATCTTACCCGCTGATTGGGATACATCTACGGCAAAAGGCACACCATTTTTCCTGCATATCTCACCGATTTCTTTGATGGGCTGGATCGTTCCGATCACATTCGAGGCATGGTTGACGATCACGAGCTTTGTGTTTTCCTTGAATTTATCCTTAAAATCGTCCGGATGGACAAAACCTTTTTCGTCAAATGGGATCAGGTCCACTTCAACGCCATTTTGGCTCAAATGGTAGAGGGGTCTTAACACAGAATTGTGCTCGACGGTTGTGGAAATGGCGTGATCTCCTTTCTGGAGCATTCCAAATATTATGATATTGAGTGCATCTGTCGAGTTATAAGAAAAGCAGAGCCTGTTGGGATCCGTACCGTTAAAAAAACTTGTAATCATTTGTCGTGTTTCCTCGACAACTTCACCCGCTTCCATGCATAGGTCATATCCCGAACGGCCTGGATTCACTCCAAATTTGCGGTAAAATTGGTCCATAAAAGTATAAACTTCTTCAGGTTTAGGGTAGGACGTGGCTCCGTTATCCAGATAAATAAATTCACTCATTCAGAACCTCCAGTTTCTATCCAAATGTGATTGTTTTCAATGAGTTAAATTAAAGGCAAACTTTATATTAAAATCCCTGTTGAAAGCAAACATTTTTTACAATAAATTGACAGAACTTCTCCATATGGATTAGAATTAATAACTCTATGGAGTTTTGTATGAGACATCTAAAAACATATTTAATACTTGTATTGCTGGTTTTTCCCCTTATGTCTCTTTTCTTTTCTTGCGGGGGACAATCCTATGACCTCATCCTTAAAAACGGATTGATCGTGGATGGAACAGGGGATCAGGCTTATGCTGGGGATATTGCCATTATAGGAAACCGAATAGTAAAAATCGGCTCTTTCAAAGAGAGCCAAGCCATCGAGACGATCGATGCTTCCGGTTTGGTCGTAACTCCGGGATTTATCGATGTTCACACTCACTGTGACCGTGGAATCAAGAGAGTGCCTACTGTGGACAATTACATTCTCCAAGGTGTCACGACAGTCATCGGTGGAAACTGTGGAGGACACTCTTTTCCGCTGCAGGAACTCTATAAAGACCTTGAAGAAACAGGGATATCTATCAATTTTGGAAGCCTCATCGGCCACAATACGATCCGCCGGGAAGTCATGAAATTCAAGATGGAGGCACCCACCAAAGAAGAGATGTCACAAATGAAAGCCCTTATCGATCAGGAGATGAGATCCGGAGGCCTGGGCTTTTCCACCGGATTAAGCTATCTCCCCGGAATTTATTCCAAAACCGAGGAGATCGTTGAGCTAGCTTCCGCTGTCTCACTTTATGATGGAATCTATGCCAGCCATATCCGAGACCAGGCACAGCACATCACTGAAGCAATAAAAGAGGCCATAACAATCGGTGAGAAAAACAACCTGACTGTCCAGATCTCGCACATCAAACTCGCCGATGATGAGGTTTGGGGAGAGACCGAACGGATCACAAAACCCGTGGAAGACGCGCAGGCACGCGGTGTGGATGTTTATCTTGATCAGTATCCATACACTGCAACGAGTTCTGGCTTCACAAGCAGTTTTCCTTCCTGGGTGTTCGAAGGAGGGAGAGATCGATTTCTTGAGAGGGTCAAGGATCCGGACATCTACGCGAAGATCAAAGCCTACATCATCGATCGAAGGCTCACATCAACCAAAGGAATCAACAAACTGGAGACGATCTATATCGCAAGCTCCAGGAATTATCGGGAATATGAAGGGAAAAACCTTCAGGAGATACTTTTAGCCCAAGGCAAGGAGCCGACGATCGATAACGGAGTCGATCTTATCGTCGAAATTGAAAAAAACGGAGGGGCGAGCTGTGTATTTTTCCAGATGGATGAAAAAGACGTAGAGGATTTGATGAAGTTACGCTACAACATGATTGCCTCGGATGGTGGAGTGCAGGAGGTGGGGAAGGGAGTCCCTCATCCACGAAATTATGGGACTTTCCCCAGAGTGATATCTTTTTATGTGCGCGAGAAGGGAGTTATCTCTCTTGAAGAGGCAATCAGAAAAATGACTTCATTGCCAGCACAGGTCTTCAAACTCAAAGACAGAGGATTGCTCAAGGAAGGAATGTATGCGGACATTTGTGTCTTTGATCTTGAAAATTTCAAGGACAAGGCCACTTTTGAAGAACCTCATCAATACAGCCAGGGTCTTTCCTATGTGATCGTTAACGGTAAAATCGCAATCCAAGACTACAAACACACACAAAACAGGAGTGGAATGATCCTCTATGGAGGCGGAAAAGCACAAGGAGAACAAAGTGATCATTAAAAATAATGCTGATGTTCCTGAGGCGAACGTTCAAGAGGACGGCGTAACCAACGTCACACAGCAAATCCTTATGGGCCCGAATGATGGATCTCTGAATATCATAATGCGGAGATTTCGTGTTCTTCCCCAAGGTCACACGCCCTATCATGTCCATGCGCATGAACACGTGGTCAAAGTAGAAAAAGGAAACGGGATTGTTATAGATGAGGATGGCCACGAAAATCCTGTCCGTGTTGGGCAGAGTCTTTTGGTCGAGGGAGGAGAGAAACATCAGTTCAAGAATCCCCATGATGAACCCTTTGAGTTTCTGTGTGTTATTCTAAATCCAAAAAAATCAAATTGATCACTGTCGAATCTCCATGAAGGCGGAAACAAACAAAGCGATCGAGTTCCTACTTGCAAGGGGAAATCTGCCAATCCTCTATTGGATGAAAAAGGATATCCTTGAAGTTCCGATCGATCGCGAGCAAAAAAATCTGAAAAAATTTGCGGCACGCATCCGTATCTTGAACAGCCAGCGAGCGAATGGTGGCTGGGGGAAACGTAAGTATGAAGGCCCTCCTCGTTGGGAAAAAACATATTATATCGTAGACACGCTGAAAAACGCCTTTCGTCTTTATGACTATGGTTGTAGCCACGAAGAAAATGGAGTCCAAAAATTGGTTCAATTTTTGTACTCCACCCAGACCTCTGAGGGGGACTTTCGCGGAGCCTATCTCAACGAATATGCACCGACCTACCATGCCCTCACGCTCCATGCCCTGTGCCTATTCGGTTTGGACAACGATGAGCGAACGCAGAAAGGCTTCCGATGGATCATGAGACATAGACAGGATGATGGGGGTTGGGTCATTCCTTACAGAACGATAGACAAGAAGGAGCTCAAGAGCAGATACAACTTTGAGTCACAGACAAAGCTGACTCCTGTGAAGCCGGATAATACACAGCCATCGTCACATCTGGTGACTGGAATGGTCCTTCGAGCTCTTGCGGCATCACCCACATGGCAAAAAAAGAAAGAAGCGAGAAAAGCGGGATATTTCTTGACGAGCCGGTTCTTCAAACCCGATAAATATGAGGACAGGCGACATGCCTCTTATTGGAAAGAGATCACGTATCCCTTTTGGGCAACAGACATTCTGAGCAGCTTGGATGCACTGTCACAAATAGGGTTCAAACTCGAAGATCCCAACACCCGAAAAGCCGTGGAATGGCTCATGAGGAGACAGAACCCCCAGGGCTACTGGGAAGCCCCTTCAAAGAAATCGAGTCTCGAAGATCACCTTTGGATCACCCTGGTCGTGCTGCGAGTCCTTAAACGGTTCGGGCTCCTCGAACTCTAACACGCTCGTTATTTTATGCGTGTCGGTCCCTGATAGATATTGTTGTGATCGGACAGAGTAACAGAAAAATCCAAATCAATGAGTGTATACCGTTGTGCGACTATCTATCTCGGAGAGGACTGCCAGGAGACGCACTTTTGTCTGATTAAAATCACGGTTCAACTCGGACCCTGAATCGGAGTCCTCTCTCCCCAAAGATAGATTCGTGAATGATTGATATCCATCGAAACAGCTGACGATGTTATGAATGAGCCTTCTGAGTGCTTCTACGCTGAGCTCATGCCTAGAAAGAATTTCGACAGCTTCCTGATGGAAATGCAAGAATACGTTGGCCCATTCGCTGTTGTTCCCTTTCATCAACAGTTTATGAAGCTGCTGAAGCAGCAGGGCAAGTTCCTGAATACGCCATTTTTCGACTCGTTGCATGGTTTATCTATGATGCCAGAAAAAGCCGGAAAAATCGAGCCAAATTTAAAAAAACAGTATGTATAATGTAATAAGCTTGCCTGAGTATTAGTGTGTGTGTATCATGGATAGTAAATAAAAATATGGGACAATGAGATACTTTTTAAGCATGGGAAGCAATCTGGAAGACCGAAAGAGAAACTTGGAAAAAGCAGCTGAGCTGTTGAGCGAAGCGGGAATACGCATCGTATCCGCATCATCTGTGTATAAAACAAAGCCTGTTGGGATTGTTAGTGAATTCTGGTTCTACAACCAAGTTTTAGAGGTTGAAACAAGCTTTGTCCCAGAAGAACTTCTCCTTCAAGTTAAACGTATCGAAGAACAGATGGGGCGAGTTCATGCAGGGTGTCTCAATTCTCGTTCGATCGATATCGACATTTTATTGGCCGGAAAAAAAACTGTGAGCACCAAAATTCTGCAGATCCCTCACCCTCGAATGGCCGAAAGAAACTTTGTGCTTTGGCCGCTTGCTGAAATCGCTCCGGAAGTCAAACATCCAGTCCTCAATGAAAAAATCAAAGACTTGTTGGAGAAATCCAAAGATCGATCATGCGTGAAAAAATTATGACCATTTAACCGGGCCAATCTCAACACATGGATTTATTTCTTTTTTGGCTCTGATGACTGTCCTCATGAACTCACCCGATGTCGCCAATTATGGATATAAAATTATAGCTATCATGAATATTTAATATTGTTGTATAATAGCTATTTCTATGTGGAAAACTACTGGACTGTTTCTGATATTTTTACTTTTCGCTACAACAGCATGGACCGCTGATGTCAGGGGTGTTGTGCAAACGGCTAAGGGCAAGCCAATCAATGGTGCCGTAATTCTCCACCGTGACAGCGGGGAAAAAACTTTCTCTGATCAACAGGGTGTCTTCAGACTCTCTCTCCCAGATAGCGAGAAGATTATGCTGGAAGTCATTCACCCCGATTACATCGAACAAGAGATCTCGATCAGCAAAAATGATCTCAACAAGAAACTTATCGTCACACTCACGCCCTATATCCGGCAACAAGAAGAAGTTGTCGTAACGGCATTGAGATACCCGGAGTCATCAGCTACAATTCCCGCCGCGGAAACGGTGGTCACAGAGGAAAGCCTCGAGGAGAAGATCACACCCAATATCGCTCAGGCCCTGCTCGACTTGCCCGGTGTCTCCAACATCGGTGCAGGCGGTTTTTCTCTGGTCCCGAATATCCGAGGTTTAGCACGACACAGAGTGTTGATACTGATCGATAATGCCAGAGTCACGAGTGATCGAAGGACAGGCCCGAGTGCCTCTTTCGTGAGTCCGAAAGACATCAAGACCATCGAGGTTCTGAGGAGCCCATCATCTGTATTTTATGGATCTGACGCCATCGGAGGAGTGGTACATATCCTGATGAAAGAGGCACCATTGTCCGATACGATCGGTGGAACGTTCTCTGCAAAATACGGAACCATCAACCAGGAGAAGGGACTTGGATTTTCCCTGGGGGGAAAGAAAAAACACACAGGATTTTACCTCTCTCTGCAGGGGACAAGTGCACAAAACTACAGGTCGCCTGAAGAAGAGATACTCATGTCAAAATTCACACAGGGAAGTCTTTTCGGAAAGATCTCCCATAAGATAAAAAAACGAGAGATCCATATCAGCTTCCTCGGGGCACGAGGAAAAGATGTTGGCAAACCAAACCAGGACAGTCTGACTAAGCCTACGTGGTATCCCATGGAATCACAGAATTTTATACAGCTCCAGTGGATGGAAAAAGATGTGGGTGGCCAAGGAGATATCAATTTTCAGGCGTGGCTGAATCCCAATTCTCTCGAAACACAAAATGAAAAGCTGAAAAGTTACAAAACCAGCGAATCTTACAGCAAAACGGAAAGTCTGGACTATGGATTTCATCTCTCTTACGGAAAAAGAATTGGGAAACATTTCAGGCTTAAAGGCGGTGCTGACTGGTTTGGGAGAACTCGATCAAGCGCGATAAATAAAAATACTGAGTTTGATTCCTCTGGAAATGCCATAGACATTTATGAGGAATCGCCTTACTCCGATGGAAAACGAAGAGACCTGGGAGTATTCATTTCCGCAGATTATGCGGGTATAAATAACCTGGATCTGATCACAGGTGTCCGGGCAGATTTCATTCATCTAGAGGCGTTGCCAGGTGGGTATTCATCAAAAGAAAAAAGCTCCTATTCTGCCTTTACAGGATTTGTGGGGGGAACCTTCAAAATTGCGCCTTCAGTCGTTGTCTTCACAAACTTAGCGCGTGCCTATCGAGCCCCAAGCTTAAACGAGTTGTTTTATTCAGGGATTACAGGTAGAGGCGCTATTTTAGCACAACCCGGGCTTAAACCCGAGATGAGCTATAACCTTGATATCGGACTGAAAGTCATACAAAACAGGTTCTTCGTGGGTGCATATGCCTTCTATTATCTGATCGATGGCATGATCGAGAGATATTTGGTCGAAGAGGCCCTTTACACATATGGAAACATCAATCGTGGAGAGATCAGAGGATATGAGATCGAACTGGAATATTATCCCATGCCAGGATGGAGGATCTTTGGCAACTTCTTTTCGTTCAAAGGCAAGAGTCTTAACTCGGATGATTACCTGAACGATATCCCCCCCCAGCGCCTTTATCTCGGGACAAAGTTTTGGATCGGGTGGCTTTCTCTAGAATTGAACACGACACTCCAGGCAGAGAAAAGCAATCCAGGGCCTGCAGAGGTGGCCATTCGCGGATACGAAACATTCGGCCTCAAGGCCAGCTATTTCATTGCGTCAACTGTCCAATGTTATGTTGTCCTCTCTAATTTGACCAACTCACTCTATATCGCCAGGCCTGATCCTTCAGCGGTCTGGGAACCTGGAAGAAACTTTTTGATTGGGTTAAACGTTTCTTTCTGATTCATATACAGGAGGAAAGAATGAAACAGAATCTGTATTCTTTAAACAAATGGATGTGTGTGGTTTTGATCATAGGTGTATTTGCTTTTTCCGCTCCTTTAGGAGCAGAATCATTCACGCTCCAGCACATCATGAGCTTTGCATTTCCTTCCCATTTGATTGTGTCCCCAGTGGGTGACCGGATCGCTTGGGTCTTTAACCAGGAAGGCAAGAGAAACATTTGGGTGGCAGAAGGGCCGGATTATACGGCACGCATACTGACCCAGTACACAAAAGATGATGGACAGGAGCTCGGTAGTCTTAGTTTTAATTTTGATGGCACAGTCATTGTTTACGTTAGAGGCGGCGACACAAATCGTGCCGGCGAATACCCGAATCCATCGTCCAATCCTGATGGTGTCAAACAAGAAATTTGGGCTGTCAAATTTGAGGGAAGTGATCCCTGGCTGTTAAGCGCAGGACGTAGTCCAGTGACCTCTCCCGTAGAAAATAAAGTTATCTTTAACGCTAGAGGAGGCTTCCATGTATCGGACATTGCTGAACGCCCCAAAGCAAAAGTACTGTTTCAGGCCCGAGGAAGGAATGATTCCCAAGTTTTCTCCCCTGATGGCTCGAAACTGGCGTTTACCAGTTCCAGGGAGGACCATAGTTTTATCGGAATTTACGACTTCTCCAATCACACGATCAGCTGGATTTCTCCATCTGTGGATATGGATGGATATCCGGCATGGTCTCCGTGCGGAAAATATATCGCCTTCATCCGTTCTCCCGGTAGAACCGGACTTTCCTTCGGAAGGGGAGGCAGGCCCTTCTCCATATGGGTAGCAGATATCGCAAAGGAAACAGCCTTACAAGTCTGGCAGTGCCCCAATGATACCGGAGGTTTTGCGCAATACTACCCAGTAGAGACACTGAAATGGGCGGCGGATGGGCATCTTGTCTTTTATTCGGAACATGAACATTGGATGCATCTCTACTCTCTGGCGCTTGAAGACAAAAGCGTCATCCGCTTGAGCCCTGGAGAGTATGAAGTCGAAAACAGTTTCCTTTCCAAAGATGGAGGAACTGTGATTTTTAACTCCAATTCCGGAGATATCGACCGTCGACATCTGTGGACAGTTCCTGTCATCGGAGGAAAAGCCACTCTACTCACTCCAGGGAATGGGCTCGAATGGTCAGCAAGTCTAACTTCCAAAAGCAGTGATCTCGTTTTTTTGTGTTCCACGGCCTTTCAACCAGCTTCGCCCGCGATCATGAAAAAAAATGCAAAAGAGAAACGGCTTATTGCGCCAGAGGCCACACCAGAGGATTTTCCGTTGAAAGACCTGGTGGAACCCAAACAAATCGTGATCAAAGCCCCAGACGGACTCATGATCCACTGCCAGCTGTTTCTGCCTAAAGATGCGAATTCCGGAGATAAACGTCCTGCAGTGATATTCATGCATGGCGGTCCGATTCGACAGATGATGCTCGGGTGGCATATGCGGGGTTATTACCACAATGCCTATGCCATTAATCAATATCTTGCAAACAAAGGTTATGTGGTCCTTTCTGTGAATTACCGCGCGGGCATCGGATATGGTTATGCATTCCGGACGGCTCCAAACCAGGGTCCCCGTGGAGCATCAGAATACCAGGATATCGTAGCAGCCGGCCGTTATCTTCAAAATCGGGCGGATGTCGATCTAAACAAAATCGGTCTGTGGGGAGGTTCGTATGGAGGATTGTTGACTGCGATGGGATTGGCTCGCGATTCCGAGTTGTTTGCGGCCGGCGTTGACCTGCATGGAGTACACGACTGGTCCATGCGTGCCCGTCGGCGCAATGGCGGAGGATGGGACATTCAGGGTGAAGATCTCATGAGTGTGGCTTACCAGTCCTCACCCGTCGCGGATGTTGATTTCTGGACGTCTCCGGTCCTTTTTATCCATGGTGATGATGACAGGAACGTGGATTTTATTCAGACCACAGATTTGGTCCTCCGTCTAAGGGAGCTTAACAAAGCGAAGGTTGAATTGCTCATCATCCCTGATGAAGTTCACGGATTTTTGAGGCATGAAAATTGGATAAAAGTCTACAAAGCCTCTGCAGATTTTTTTGACCGGTTTCTTAGATCCGGAAAGCAGTAAGATTTAAGAATTAATCGAAATTTTTGAGTTCGGCTTCAAAAATAACTGAGGCCGTCCCCGTGAGAAAGACAGACTGGTGGAGATCCTCCCAATCGACTCTGAGCACTCCGCCGGAAGTCTGCACTTCAACAGGTGGCGGAATTCCTTTCTTCAAATGAGCTAAAATTGCAGATGCCGTTGATCCGGTCCCGCAAGAAAGGGTCTCATTCTCAACCCCACGTTCGTAGGTGCGCACCTGAATGGTGTGTGCGTCGATTTGTTGGACAAAGTTGACATTTGTCCTGTTTTCAAACAGCGGATGATAAGAATACTGCCCTCCGACATAAACAACATCAATGGATTCTAGCGCTTTTGTGAAGAGAACGAGGTGGGGGACACCCAGGATGACAAATCCTCCTTCTTCTAGTCCTTCTTCTGTGACAATCCCTAATTTGTCTTGGATAGTGCCGGGTGGAGGGATCCTCAATTTGACTCTCTCTCCAGCAACCCAAGCTTCATGGATCTCCTCCTCGATCTCAAAGGTCAAATGGGGAGGGGCAATTTTCTGAGATACCGCAAAATAGCAAAGCGAACGGGCCCCGTTACCGCACATCTCCGCAGCACTCCCATCTGCGTTGATGTGGCGGTACTTTAAGTCTGCTTTTTCACTCTCTTCCAGCAGTATGACACCATCAGCGCCAACGCCTATTCTGCGTTGACAAATCTTGCGAAAGAATTTTTTTTCATCACCCGAGAATTGCCTTCTCCTGTTGTCAATAAGGATGAAGTCATTTCCTGTCGCTGACATCTTTACAAACTTCATCACTGAATTATTCATAAAACTGGATCCTTGAATCTCTTTTCCATCTCAGGATATTCGGCTAGCTCAAAATGCATCTGTGATATGTTTGACTGTGTATCCTTCGAGCTCATCAAAGGTCAACGATAACACGTCGAATCGACATTCCACATCCTGAATGTGATTTCGCAAAAGATATCCTTGAGCGACTCTTCGCAGCTGTTTCCTCTTGGCGGGGGTGACAGATTCTTCGGGTTGACTAAACTTGATGCTTTTTCTTGTCTTGACCTCTACAAAAACGAGGGTTTCGCCATCATAGGCAATGATATCGATCTCGCCTCTTAAAAACCGGAATCCTTTGTCAATGATCTTGTATTTCTTCTTTTTGAGATATTTGGTGGCAACATCTTCCCCAGACCTTCCAAGTTCATAGGCGAGTACTTTTTTTGCTTTTTTCAAACCTCTCATTTTCGTTGAATACGCTTCCAACGGGTTCCGTCTTTGGTGTCCTCGAGAAGGATGCCTTCCTCGACAAGTTCCTGGCGGATCTTATCAGCCATCGCAAAGTCTTTCTCAATGCGGGCCTGTTCTCTTGCCTGAATTTTCTGAGCAATATCCAGCGGTAGATCTCCCTCATGTTTGTCTGATAGGATTCCTAAGACCTCATTCACGGACCGGAGTGCCGAAAGCAAGTTTTTCGCATCATCTTTGTGGATATTCCCCTGCGATATAAGGGCATGACCCTTCCTAATGGCCTCAAAAACGGCTGTTAGGGACACAGACATGTTCAGATCATCGCTCATCCCCTTGGAAAAAGTTTGTTTCATATTATCAATCAGCTCGACAACGCTCTGTTTTTCACCCTCAGGGAATTGTGTGTTCTCAAGTTCATAGACGAAATCCTTGATCCTGCGAAAGGACGCGTGAGCTTGATCTAATGCGTCGTATGTGAAGTTGAGTATTTTCCGGTAGTGGGTCGAGAGCAACAGCAAGCGGATGGCCATAGGATCGGCCTTTCTCCCATCGATGAGATCCCGGAGAGTGATCGTATTCCCCATGGATTTGGACATTTTTTTTCCGTCCCTAATAAGGTGCTGACAGTGCAGCCAGGTATTGACGAATTTTTTTCCGGTGTAAGCTTCGGATTGAGCGATCTCATTCTCATGATGAGGGAAGATGTTATCCACCCCCCCACAGTGGATATCGAACGTCTCTCCCAAGTATTTGGTGCTCATAACCGAACACTCGATATGCCATCCCGGCCGTCCCAGCCCCAACACTGTATCCCAGGCAGGCTCTCCCTCTTTCCGGGCCTTCCAGAGTGCAAAATCATGAACGCTCTCTTTTTCGTATTCATCCGAATCTATACGTACGCCCACCTTCCGCCCGCTCAAATCGATCTTGGACAGCTGGCCATAGTTTTTAAACTTGGCTATGCTGAAATAGTAGCTCCCGTCCTTTTCATAAGCATATCCCTTCTCAAGAAGACCCTTCACCATTTGTGCCATTTCCTGGACATGTTCTGTCGCCTGTGGATAAAAATCAGCCCTGTCGATGTTCAGGATATCAATATCATTAAAAAACGCCTCTATGAAATCTTTGGTGTACTCATGGAGCGATATTCCCTGTTCCTCAGCTCCCTTTATAGTCTTATCGTCTACATCAGTGATGTTCATAACGTGGGTCACTTTGAATCCCATGAACTTGAGAAACCTCTTCAGAAGGTCCTCGAACATGTAAGCGCGGTAATTTCCGATATGTGGATAGTCATAGACCGTCGGACCACAGGTATACAGTTTCACTGCCCCAGGTATCAGGGGTTCGAAAGGTTCGATCCTGCCGCTGAGAGTATTAAAAAATCGTATCATAGCCACATTATGAAAATTCTCCTCAAAAGAGTCAATTATTAAAATGTGTAAATTCATTAGAGATATGATTGACCAGTGAAAAAGATTGTGCCATAATTCTAGACCTCATAAAAATGGGATGGATCATGACGAAGAGAATTGGACTCCGTCGAGAGGATAAAAATCCCTGGGAAAGAAGAGTTCCCCTCATTCCGACTCATGTCAGGGAGTTGATCCGCAATGAATCCTTGAAGGTGCTGGTCCAGGCATCTCCCATCCGTATTTTTCCTGACTCCGATTATAAGCGGGAAGGAGCGCAAGTCGTAGAAACTCTTGAGTCATGTCCTATCATTTTTGCCGTAAAGGAAATTCCCCTGATTTTTTTTGAAAAGGAGAAGACCTACATATTTTTCTCTCACACCATAAAGGGGCAATCCTCAAATATGCCCATGCTCCAGAAGATACTTGATCTCGAGTGCACGTTGATCGACTACGAAAGGATTGTCGATGAGAATGGAATGCGGCTCGTCTTTTTTGGCGCACAGGCAGGCCGAGCGGGAATGATCGATACACTATGGGCATACGGCCAAAGGTTAAGCCATCTTGGGATCCAAACGCCTTTCTCCTCGATCAAGCAGGCTTTTCAATATCCAAGTCTGATTGCTGCAAAGGAGAAGATCTCTAGGGTGGGATGGGCTATCAAAAATGAGGGATTGGATCTTTACGAAGTTCCACTTATCTGTGGCTTTGCAGGATACGGCCGTGTCTCCCTAGGTGCACAAGAGATCTTCGACCTTCTCCCGTTTGAAGAAATTGCGCCAGAAAAGATCGAGGAATTTATCAAGAGCAAAAGTTATTCATCCAGCACGGTGTATAAAGTCATTTTTAAGGAAGAGCATATGGTGGAGCCCATTTCTTCGGATTCCCCATTTGAACTTCAAGATTATTATACTAATCCTCAAAAGTATCGATCAGTTTTCGAAAAATATCTGCCGTTTCTATCGATCCTGGTGAATTGCATCTACTGGACACCACAATATCCCAGGTTCGTCACAAAAAGTTTTCTAAAAGAGCTTTGGACACGGGGAGCTTCTCCAAAATTAAAGGTCATAGGCGACATCACCTGTGACGTGGATGGCTCCGTGGAGTGTACTGTGCGTGCCACATCCCCGGATAATCCGATATTTTTGTATGACCCACTCAAAAGCAATGTGAAGGACGGCTATGAGGGAAGGGGCGTGGTGGTCATGGCCGTGGATAATCTCCCCGCAGAGATATCACTGGAATCTTCCATCTTCTTTAGCCATTCACTTTTTCCTCTTGTTAAAGGAATCGCAGACGCTGAATATTCAGGTGATTTTGAGGGCAGTCGATTACCATATCCCATAAAAAAAGCAACGATCGTTTTTCGGGGGAAATTCACTCCTGATTATGAGTACATGAGAGATTTCCTAAAACCGTGAATGATAAAACATAATTTATAAAGGAGTCATAACAACATGAAAAGAGTATTAATTCTCGGCGCAGGGCTTGTGGCGAAACCCTTGGTCAGGTACATACTCGATCAACATGAATTCGAAGTCGTCGTAGCCAGCCGTACGGTGAGCAAAGCTATAAAGCTCATCGATAATCATCCAAAAGGAACGGCAAAAACACTGAACCTTAAAAATGAAGAGGGTCTCAGGGACGAAGTCAAGGATGCAGATTTGGTCATCAGCATGGTTCCTTATACATTCCACACTCTTGTCGCCAGATTTTGTATAGAATTCAAAAAACATATGGTGACCACATCTTATGTCAGTGATGAGATGAAAGCCTTGGATGGCGACGCCAAAAATGCTGGCATCCTTATCCTGAACGAAATCGGTCTGGACCCGGGTATCGACCACATGGAGGCCATGAGGATCATCCATGAGGTAGAGGCAAAAGGGGGAGAGATCACAAGTTTTACATCCTACTGTGGAGGATTGCCAGCTCCTGAGGCGAACACTAATCCTTTTGGCTATAAATTCTCCTGGAGTCCGATCGGAGTTCTCCTGGCCGGTAAAAATTCTGCCAGATACATCAGAGATGGAAATGTTGTGGACATACCATCCGCAGAGCTCTTTGATAATTATGTGATCTGGCCCATCGAAGGATTGGGCGATTTCGAGGGATATCCGAACCGAGATTCTGTCCCTTATGTCAAGCTCTATGGGATTCAGTCAACAAAAACCATGCTTCGGGGCACTCTGAGGAACATCGGATGGTGCGCCACATTGAAGAAAGTGGCAGAAATTGGCCTGCTCGACAAAGAGGAAAAGGATTGGACGGGCTACACATACAAAAGTCTCATGAGATCGCTGATGGACAATCCCGATGAGCCAGACCTCAAAAAATCTCTCGCCGCTTTTTTAGATATCGAGGAAAATTCAGAGATCCTCGATCGTTTCGAATGGTTGAGCCTATTGAGTGACGAACCTGTCCCTGTGGAGACAGGAGGAGCTATTGATATCTTAGCCGCACGCATGGTGGAAAAGATGTCCTTTGCAGAGGGGGAGAGAGATATGATCATCCTCCAGCACACTTTCGAAGCAGCATATCCTGAAGGACATGGAGAGCGTATCACGTCAACTCTCATTGATTATGGTATTCCTCACGGCGATTCTGCAATGGCTAGGACAGTGGGATTACCCCCCGCTATCGGTACAAAACTCATCCTCGAGGGAAAAATCGACAAGTCTGGTGTGTATATTCCTGTAGAGCCGGATATCTATATTCCTGTCCTTCAAGAACTTAAGGGCTTGAATATCGAGTTTTCAGAGAAAAAGGAAGATATTTAGGGAGTTCTGGGATAGAATCAGAGAAGATGTTTTCGCTCCAGTCAGATTTTTAACGCCGCCCTCCCACCCATTGATTTATTTAAAGGATGGCCCCTCTTTTTCTTATTATGCGCTGCGGAACTCCCTACTTTTATTTGTCTCACACTAGGATACTACTCAGCTATAATTCTCGCTATGCTGATTTATTTTTCCGTGCTCACACAGTCCTCGGGGTCGACGTTGTCGACTTCCCTCAAAGAACGACTCGGGAAGGCGGGGTAGGTTGGGTCGGGATCTTCCGATGTCGATCAATCCATCTCTTCTGATTCTATATAAAGCAAATGATAGCCTCAGGGACTCAAAATAAACGCGCGATTACACACAAATTGTGTGTCATTTATTTGACAAAAACTGGAAGCCAGCTTATCTTTTGAAGCAGGAGGTTCCATTGAAGCGTAAACCTGCTGTTGCTGGATATTTTTATCCTCAACAGGTAGAATCTCTAAAATCTGTATTGGAAGGAATGCTTGATCTTGAGTGTGAAAAGCGAAAAGCCATCAGTGTGATCGTCCCTCACGCTGGATTTGAGTATTCAGGGCCCGTGGCTGGTGCTGTATTCTCTTCGGTCCAACTTCCCAAAGTCTTTGTCATACTCGGTCCGAGCCACCGGCATATCAAATCTCGGTTTGCCATTATGAAAGTAGGGACTTGGCAGACCCCTTTCGGTGAAGTCCCGATAGATTCCGGCCTCGCGAAAGCCATTGCGACAGGCTCTGATCTTATCAGCGATGATAGTGATGCTCATGAGCATGAGCACTCCATAGAGGTGCAGTTACCGTTCATTCAGTATTTTAAGGACGATTTTTCGATCGTCCCAATAAGCATCGCATATCAGACGTCTTATGAAGAACTGGAAGAACTCGGACATACTATCTCAGAAGCCATCCAAAGTTGGGATGAGGATGTGTTGATCGTGGCCAGCACAGATATGAGCCATTACGTCACTCAGAAGGAAGCCGAGATCAAAGATTCCCTGGCCATCGAGGAGATCAAACACCTTGATGCTCAGGGACTGTACGACGTCGTATCTCGGGAGAATATCAGCATGTGCGGCTATCAGCCGACGACAGCGACAATCCTTGCATCTAAGGACCTTGGTGCCACACAGGCAGAACTCATCAAGTACCAAACATCCGGAGAAGTGACAAGAAATTTCAATGAGGTTGTCGGATACGCCGGGATGTTAATCTATTGATCCATGTGAAAGGACCATTAGAACCATTTCGTCCAACGACTCTAAAAGAAGGCATTCCCACTTTATACATCAATCTTCACATTGAAAGCCTTTTTACGACTAAATCCAGGAGAAACTGCCCTAAAATCTCATCTTGCAGCTGAAGTTATTGTGTTGAAAGTTTAAAGATTTAGTGTTATAAATCTTATCTAGAAATGACGGAAAAAAAACACATTTTGCGAGACAAAGACATACAGGTTCTGAACCTTATTGTCGAAAGCTATCTCAAACTGGGCAAACCCATAAGCTCGGGGTCTATCGCCCAAAAAACACAGATTTCCGCATCTCCTGCAACGATCCGCAACATCATGGCAAAACTGGAGGAACAAGGCTACCTCCTCCAACCTTACACCTCTGCAGGCCGCATCCCCACTGATAAAGGTCTCCGTTTCTATGTGAATAAATTGTTCCAAGAGGCTTTTCCCTCTTGGGCATCCCAGGACATTCCCACTGATGAGTTCCGGCACGAAAAAGGGAATTTTCACTCATTGCTCGCCAATACCTCACGATCACTTTCTCAACAATCCGCTAATCTGGGTTTTGTGATCTCTCCCCGGATTTCCAGGATCCAATTCAAGTATCTTCGCCTCATCAAGATCTCCGAAGAAAAAGTGATGATCATCCTTGTGACGACCTTCAATCTTGTGTTAACGGAAGTCGTAGACACAGGCACATATTTCGCTCAACATGAGCTGGACAGAGCATCTCGATTCATTAACGAAAAATTTAGAGGCAAAAATCTTTTGTTTGTCCATGATTATCTGACTAAAGAGGTCCCCTCCTACAGGATGAAATTCGAGGATCTTCTTCATAAATTGACAGCGTTGATCAAAACCTATTTTTATCAAGAGAAAGAAGAACATGATATCTTTCTGGATGGGACGTCAAATCTTTTAGAAAAACCTGAATTGTTCGATATGGAACGGTTACATTCACTTTTTAAGAATTTCGAAGAAAAAACAAGGCTTACAAAACTCCTCTCTGAATTTATCAGCCTTGACCGAGTGAAAGTCCTGATCGGGTCGGAGATGAACTACCCCGAGATTGAGGATTGTTCTCTGATCCTTTCTCACTATGGATATGATGAGCAAGTTCTGGGTTCGCTCGGAATCATAGGCCCAAAGAGACTGCCCTATAAAAGGATCATCCCACTTGTGGATTGCGTTGCAAAAAAATTAAGCCGGACGATCAGTGCTCACAAATAAGGAGGACGCATGCCAAAAAAGATCGAGATCGAAGCGGATGTTAACAAAGAGAAAGAATCCGCAGAAAGAATAGAGATCGAGTATCTCACCGAACAGAAAAAAA
The DNA here is from genome assembly GCA_964540205.1 of uncultured Eubacteriales bacterium. Lineage (GTDB taxonomy): Bacteria > Acidobacteriota > Aminicenantia > Aminicenantales > Aminicenantaceae > WTAW01. The sequence continues at coordinate 21,885 of CAZIMJ010000215.1, forward strand.
CACCAAAAAAAAGAAAAACACCATCAAAAGCGCCTTCCACAAAGAAATATGATGAGGAAATTAAAAAATTGAAGGAGGAGATACAGGAATTAAAGCAAGACTACTTGAGACAGATAGCCGACAAAGAAAATCTTAGAAAAAGGCTGGAAAGGGAGAAATCAGAGTATTACCAGTATGCTCTCAGCGAATTTTTCGGTGAATTAATCGTCGTGCTCGATAATTTTGAAAGATCTTTGAAGAGCGATGAGCAAAAAAACCTAGCCAACTTCCAAGAAGGCATTGAAATGATCTATAAGCAGTTGTTAGATCTTTTGAATAAATACGGAGTAAAGCCTATCGAAATCAAGGATAAGACATTCAATCCGCATCTTCACCAAGCATTTATGACAGAGGAATCTGAAGATATCGAGGAGCCTCAGGTCGGCGAGGAGTTCCAGCGGGGCTATACGCTTAACGAACGACTCCTCCGTCCGTCTCTAGTAAAGGTGATGCTCCCCAAGAAAGAGAGCGAAACATGAGTCAAGCCATCGGAATCGACCTCGGAACGACTTATTCCTGTGTATCCTATCTAGAGGGGAATGAGCCCAAAGTCATTCCCAACCTTGAAGGGATGCAAACCACACCTTCAGTGGTCAGTTTTACAAGTTCGGGAGAAAAACTGATCGGTAACCTAGCTCTGAGGCAAGCGATCACCAATCCCCAAAATACAATCTTTGCCATTAAGCGCCTCATGGGCAAAAAATTCGACTCTGAAGAGGTCCAGGAAACTCGGAAAAGGATCCCCTATGAACTTGCAGAAGCACTCAATGGGGACGTGATGGTTCAAGTGGATTCAAATACCATCAGCCCTCAAGAGATCTCGGCTATGATCCTGGGCTATTTAAGAAAGTGTGCAGAGGCTTACTTAGGTGATGAAGTCACACAGGCCGTCATCACCGTGCCCGCACATTTTAATGATCACCAGAGACAGGCGACCAAAGATGCAGCACAAATCGCAGGTCTGGAAGTGTTGCGGGTCATTAACGAGCCCACTGCAGCCAGTCTAGCATACGGCTTGGAGACCAAGAAGGATGCAACGATCGCAGTTTACGACATGGGTGGAGGGACGTTCGACATCACACTCATGGAGATCAATGAGGGCATCTTTCACGTGCTCGGCACAAACGGCAACTCCTATTTGGGTGGTGAGGATTTCGATAACCGGATCGTGAGCTGGTTGATCGAAGAATTCGAGAAAGAAAACGGCGTGGATCTCGCCGAGGATAAGCTGGCTTTGCAAAGGATCAAGGAGGCTGCAGAAAAAGCCAAACGCGAGCTCTCTTTCACGCTCGAAACAGAGATCAACCTTCCTTTTATCGGTTCCGATAAGTCCGGTTCAAAACATCTCAAGCAAGTCATCACAAGAACAAAATTTGAAGAACTCACTAAAGGCCTGGTCCTGGAGACATTTCCGTACATCGATCAGGCTTTTACCGATGCAAACCTCGATGCGGACAAGATTGATGAAGTGATCTTGGTTGGAGGACAGACACGCATGCCTTTGATCAAGGAACTGATCACTGATTTTTTTAAAAAAAAGCCCATCGAACGCATCAACCCAGATGAGATCGTCGCCATGGGGGCGTCCATTCAAACTGCGATCATTGCAGGGAATTTGAAAGATCTTGTTCTGCTTCTTGACGTCACACCCCTCTCTCTCGGTATCGAGACTGAAAACGAAAGATTTGTGAAAATTATCGATAAGAACACAACTATTCCCACAAAACAAACCACGGCCTTTACAACTGTGGAACATGATCAGAGGAGGGTGAGAGTCCATGTCCTTCAAGGTGAAAGTGAAAATATTCACGAGAATATCTCGCTGGCTGTATTTGACTTGGTTGGGATAGCCACAGCGCCTGCAGGAGTTCCTCAGATTGATGTCACCTTTGAGATCGATGCGGACGGTATCGCAAGAGTATCGGCGAAGGACGTGGCCACTGGTCGAGAGCAGGGCGTAGAAGTCAGGCCAACTTCTGGCCTCACTCCTGAAGAAGTACACGGCATTATCAAAAGAACACGTGAGGAAGAATCCGAATAGAAGTCAAGAGGAATGATTAAGCAGGATTACTACGAAATCCTTGGAATTTCCCGCAGGGCGACTCCTGAGGAAATAAAAATCTCTTATCGCAGGTTGGCCTTGAAGTATCATCCGGATAAGAATCCTGGGAATAAAGAGGCAGAAGAAAAATTCAAATCTGCCGCGGAAGCATACAGCATTCTGATCGATCCTGAAAAAAAATCGATCTATGATCAGTTTGGACACGATGGCTTAAGAGGACAGGGTTTTAGCGGATTTTCCGGCTTCAATACGTCCATCTTCGGTGACTTTGAGGATATTCTCGGGAACTTTTTCAACTTTGGCTTTGGAGATATCTTCGGAACAAGAGGTGGAAACAGATCCTATGCGAAGGGCGGGAGAGACATGGCTCTTGAGATGGAACTCACGCTGGAAGAGGCCGCAACTGGTTTGGAGAAAGAGATCAAGCTCAACCGAATGGAATATTGTCCTGAGTGCAAGGGGACAAGGATGACACCGGGAACGCAGAAGCAAACTTGCCCTCAATGCCAGGGAAGGGGGCAAGTCCGCTATCAGCAAGGATTCTTCTCTCTTTCAAGGACATGTTCCCAGTGTGGTGGGGAGGGAGAGATCATATCGTCTCCCTGCAACGAGTGTGGGGGTACAGGTAAAGTGAAAGAGAAAAAAACGCTTCGCGTCAAGATACCAGCGGGCATTGACGATGGGATGAGGCTACGGATGGAGCGAGAGAGCGAAGTTGGAGATTTGGGTGCACCACGCGGGGATCTTTACATCGCGATCAGGCTCAAAAAGCACAAATTTTTTGAGCGGGAAGGGAATGACCTTTACTGTCAAGTTCCCATATCTTTCACACGTGCAGCTCTGGGAACTAAGATGGAAATCCCCACATTAACAGAGAATGAGATCGTTTCCATTCCGCCGGGAACACAGCCAGGACATATCATCCGGCTAAATGATAAAGGAATCAAAGATATCCACAATCAAAGAAGGGGAAGCTTGTACATAAAGATCGATGTTCAGATCCCTGTGAACTTATCAAAAAAGCAGAAAGAGATTTTGGGAGAATTTGCAGAATCCAGTGGTGAGAAGCTGGATGATGTGGACAAGAAACTTATCGATAAGATGAAAAAAATCTTTCACTGAACTTAAACTGAGATATTTTAGTGACCTCCAATAGATTTTTTATTCAAAAGGACAGGCTCCATAAATCTCCTGTCTTGCTGACTGGGGAAGAACATCACCATTTACGCTCTGTTGTCCGGATGAAATCCGGTGATAACGTTTGGCTCTTTGATGAGCAAGGAACCGAATACTTGGCGCGTGTAGAATACACAGGGAGGGACAACACCCGACTCTCTGTGTTGGGACAGAAGGAAAAAAAAGAGCCCTCAGTCAAGATAACGTTGGTCCAATCCCTCATAAAAACAGGCCGGTTGGAATTTCTCCTCCAGAAATCGACAGAACTCGGAGCGGACCGTTTTCTTCCAGTGATCTCAAGCAGGTCCGTAGTCAAAGTTGAAGGAAAAATCGAGAAGAAACTCGAGAGTTGGTCGAGAATAGTCAGAGAGGAAGCAAAGCAGAGTGGGAACACCAAGGTCCCCACGATCCTGCCACCGAAACCACTGAGAGAGGTGCTCGGAAAGGACGAGGATGGCCTGAAAATTTTCCTCAACGAACGGGGTGGAACATACCTGAAAGAGATTTTTCAGGGGGAGCACGATTCAGTAAAACAGGGAATGGGCATCCCCGCATCCGTCAGAGCTTTGATTGGACCTGAAGGAGGCTGGACAGAACAAGAAGAACGCGATATATTGGACCATGGCTTCAAAGCCATTAGCCTTGGCCCGCAGACACTGCGGGCGGAAACAATAGCGACCAGTTGTTTGGTTTTAATCAATCATTTTGGGAATTTATAGGATGTTTCTCAAAGACCAGAAAGTCGGAAAATACCACATCATACGCTCGTTGGGCAGTGGAGGTTTTGGGACGGTCTTTCTAGCAAAGGACACATGGCTCAATAAAAAAGTCGCGATCAAGGTTCCCCACAAACAATCCATAGAGTTATTTAAGCTTTTGAAGGAATCGCGACTTCAGGCCGCGCTAAATCATCCCAACATTGTCCGCATGATCTCAGCGGAAAAAGAGAATAGGATTTTCTTTATGGTCATGGAGTATGTCAAAGGAGAAACACTCGAGAACGTTTTGGAGAGAGAAAAAGTACTGGATTATCCAAAGGCCATCGAATATATCCTCCAGATAGCAAGTGCTGTGGACCATGCCCACAAAAACAAGATCGTCCACAGAGACCTGCGGCCTTCCAACATTATCATTTCCGAAGAAGACATACTTAAGATCACCGATTTTGGGACTTCTGCATGGCTGAACAATATCCCGTATGCCTCTACTCGGATCGGGTCGCCTCCTTACATGGCACCTGAGCAGTTCTTGGGTAAATCCACATTCCGCTCCGATATCTATTCTATAGGATGCATCTTTTATGAACTCCTCCTCGGCCGCCCGCCTATCCTGGATCCGGACCCCTTTAAAATTCTGGAGTTGGCAAAAGAAGGAAAGATCACCCCCCCCCGATTGAAGAACAACCGCATACCAAAAGATATCGATGAGATCATCATGAAATGTCTCTCTACCAGTCTTGAGACTAGATACCAGAAGGCCTCAGAGATCATTAGGGACATCTCAAAATTCAAAGGCAAAGATCCCAAAAAAGTGGAGATCGATGATATATGGGGCAGAATCAAGGCGAGAGAAAGAAAACAGGATAAGTTGTGCTGGAACTGTCGCAGGCCTCTCCATTCCAAATCTGAGATCTGTCCACATTGTGGAGAACATTCCTAACCTGAACTATTCATAAAAAATGTCGATACTTGGTCTAATAAAAGCAATATCAAATAGTTACATTCTCCTTCCAGTAAATCACCTCAACAATTTCGTTATCAATTGCATTCTATTCATAATTGACATTTTTTACCTTTCAGGCGAGCCGAACTCACCGTATAGGCAACCTCGACTCGTGAGTAATCCAGGTTAAAAGGAGCCTTAAATGAGCCCATTTGATGAAAATGCAAAAATCTGGATGAACGGCCAGTTGATCCCATGGTCAGAGGCCAATATCCACATTGCTTCCCATGTCATCCACTACGGAAGTTCCGTTTTTGAAGGTTTGAGAGCGTACGAAAACTCCCGGGGCACTGCCATTTTTCGTCTGGGAGCACACACTCAAAGGTTGTACAATTCTGGTAAAATGTACAGGATGGAAGTCCCATACACCCAAGATGAGTTCAATCAAGCGATCATCAACACGGTCAAAACCAATAATCTAAGATCCTGCTATATCAGGCCTATCGTGTATCGAGGTTACGGAATGCTTGGTGTGAATCCATTTCCAAACCCGGTCGATTGTGCCATACTCGTCTGGGAATGGGGAACATACCTCGGTGAGGAAGCCTTGGAAAAAGGAGTGGACGTTTGTGTCTCGACTTGGCGAAGGATGGCACCAGATACTTTTCCAGCACTGGCAAAATCAGGAGCACACTACATGAATTCTCAACTGATCAAAATGGAGGCCATGCTCAATGGTTATGAAGAGGGGATAGCCCTAAACTCTCGAGGCCATGTCAGCGAAGGCAGTGGAGAGAATATATTTCTCGTGATAGATGACTATCTTCTCACTCCCCCCTTAGCATCATCTGTTCTGCCTGGAATCACACGCAACTGCATCAGGCATATCGCAAAGGATTTAAACATTCCGCTTCATGAACAGACTGTTCCTCGAGAGTTGCTCTATGTCGCGGATGAGGTGTTTTTTACAGGCTCTGCCGCAGAGATCACGCCTATACGCTCGATCGACAAGATAACGATCGGCAGCGGTAAAAGAGGTCCGGTCACTTCAAAACTCCAAGAAGTATTTTTTGGTTATATCAACGCAGAAATAGAAGACAAACATAACTGGTTGACCTACATATAGCATAGACATCTGCGGAGCCTGTATTATTCACGAGCCACCCCACCCCACCCTAACATTAAGGTGGCGTTAAGGAAGTGGCCCATGAAGTTTGGTTGGTTAGGTTGGGTCGGCGCCCGAAGGGTAAAAAGTGCCGATGAATAAAAAAGTATTTTGTTTTAGAAAAGTATGATAGGAATCTAAAGCAATATCAAAATAACCTCCTGATATTGCAGTAATAACAAAAGCCATCGGTATTTTTTATGAATAGTTCAGGATAAACGTGTTGTGAGAAGACAGTAAATTCAGATATAATGATTGCGAAACTCAGCGGATTGGACGTCCATCCAAAAACCTGAGCTAAATGATCTTAAAAGACAGACTCAAGGATCAAAGAGAAGTCGAGAATAAAGTGAGCCGACACACATTCTCAAAACAAACACAAAAAGAGGAGGGGGACTATGGACATTGATGAACTTTTAAAGATTTCTATTGAAAGTGATGCTTCAGACCTTCACCTGAAGGCTGGGAATTATCCGATTCTGAGGATTCATGGGAAGCTCAGTCCCCTGACAAGCTTCCCGAGGTTGTCTCCAGAAAACACCCGGGAATTGACTGACCAAGTGACGAATGATTTTCAGAAAGAGAGGCTCAAGGAAGATCTGGATGTCGACCTGGCTTACAGTCTCGCAGGATTCGGCCGATTCCGAGGAAGTATTTTTCAACAGAGAGGAAGTTATGCGATCGTCCTGAGGATCATCCCGCTCGATGTTATGACAATCAGAGACCTCCTACTTCCGGAAATTCTGGAAAAGATCTCGTTGGAGCAGAGAGGTCTCGTCTTGGTCACCGGGACAACAGGAACAGGCAAGACGACCACCTTGGCAGCGATGATCGACTACATCAACGAAAACCGGATGGAAAACATCATCACTATCGAGGACCCGATCGAGTATCTCCACCGCGACAAAAAAAGCACGATCTGCCAAAGAGAAGTGGGTGTGGACGTCACGACATTCTCAAGAGGTCTGAGAGCATCACTCCGTGAGGACCCCGATATCATCCTGGTCGGAGAGATGAGGGATTTGGATACCATCGAAACAGGACTTCTAGCCGCAGAAACAGGACACCTTGTTTTAAGTACAGTTCACACGTTAGACGCTCCAGAGACGATCAACAGGATCATTGCCGTATTTCCTCCACATCAGCAACGGCAAGTCAGGCTTCAGCTGTCAAGTATACTGAGAGCCATCATCTCCATGCGTTTAATCCCCAAGAAGGACGGGAGCGGTCGAGTGCCCGCAGTCGAAGTGATGATCAACACGTCCTATATCCAAGAGTGTATCAATGACAGAGAGAAGACTGTTCTTATCAGGGATGCCATCTCGTCGGGTGTCTCTCAGTATGGGATGCAAACTTTTGACCAGTCTATCTATCAACTCTACAAAGAAGGATACATCTCCTATGAGCAGGGTTTGAGATACTCTTCCAGTCCTGATAACTTTAAACTCAGAGTGATGGGAATCCGATCAACCCTGGACGTGGCCATGGAAGATATGGAAAGAGAGATGGGTGAGATAAAGAGAGAGGCGAAAAAAGTAACAGCCGAACAGGAATCTGAAGAAGAACAATAAATGAAAGCCCAGCAAATCAGGGAGGCCTTCCTGGACTTTTTTGCTGATAAAGCTCACAAGATCATAAGAAGTTCCCCCCTCCTTCCTCAGGATGACCCTACAATTTTATTCACGAATGCGGGAATGAACCAATTCAAGAACGTATTCCTTGGGTTGGAAAAGCGCAGCTACAAAAGGGCTGCCTCTGTTCAAAAGTGTATGCGGGTGAGCGGAAAACACAATGACTTGGAACAGGTCGGGAAAACCAACAAACATCATACCTTCTTTGAAATGCTGGGAAACTTTTCCTTTGGAGATTATTTTAAGAGAGAAGCGATCGACTATGCTTGGGAACTGATTACAGAAGTCTATATGATGCCCAAAGATAGGCTCTATGCGACAATCTACCTTGATGATGATGAAGCCCATGAATTGTGGAGCAAAAGAATTGGTATGGCTGCTGACCGGATCTTCCGCTTTGGAAAAAAAGACAATTATTGGGCAATGGGGGAGACT
>CAZIMJ010000216.1:0-7290 GCA_964540205.1 uncultured Eubacteriales bacterium
TCTTTATCACAATCCCAGGTAATAACCGATAAGTCAGCGCATCGGAGCTCTTCGCTTCCCTCAATCAGACCTTTTAATTCTCTTTTTTCCACCTTCGGATCTTCGATATCGAAACAAACCTGAATCAATTTGGAGATTTTCGTGCCTTTCTTCAAAAGGAAATCAACCTCTCTCCCGTTTCTTGTCCGGTAATAAAAAAGATCCTGATTTATCTTATATCCCTTTCTTAAAAGCTCGATAAAGACCAAATTTTCCATGGATCTTCCTCTGTTTTGAGAATATTGGAACGATTTGGCTGAAATCAATCCGTTATCAACGACATATATTTTCTTTGGTGCTTTAAGCTGCTCTTTCAACTTAAAAGAAAAGCGGGTTAAAGTGAAAAAGAGATAAGATTCTTCCAGATATTTTATATAATTCATAACGGTATTTGGACTGCGGAATCCTAATATGTTTTTTATCTTTGAAAAGCTGTACTCGCAGCAGAAATTCGAAATGAGATACAAAGATAATTCATACAATTTTTGCGAAAATCTGACGTTATATCTTTTGACGACATCCTTAAATAAAATTGCATCAAATAACGTTTGAAGGTAGAGCTTTGAATCCATTCCCTTAACAATAATTTCCGGGAAACCTCCGGATATCAGATATTGATCTAAATAAGCTAAAATTTCTCCTTGTGTTTGAGGAAGTTCCAAATCCTCCTTTCCTACTCCAAAATCCTTTGCTCTCAGGAACTCCCTGAAGCTAAAAGGGAGGATTTCTACAGGAATATATCTTCCGGTTAATACCGTTGCCAAGTCCCGGCTTAAAAGCCTGGCATTTGAACCTGTGATAATTATGTTACGGCCTCTTCTCTGCAGCTTGTTAACAAATAATTCCCAATTTTCTAAGTTCTGTATTTCATCGAATAAAATAAAATCGCTCTTTGGATAAATCTGGGAGATGCCTTTGATTATTTCGTCAGAATTCTTTATCTTTAAAAGGTTATCATCATCGAAATTGACATATGCAAAATTCTTATCCTTAAGAAGCAGTATAGAAAAAACAGATTTTCCGGATCTCCTTGGGCCGCTGATGACTTTTATTAGATTTTGGCCCAAGAATTTCTCTGCAAGCGGCAGTTTTTCGCGTGGGATGTATTCCTCAACGAGAAGGCTCTCTTTTTCTGCCTTGTGTTGTAAGATAATATTTTCTATCATAATTATTATATACTGAATAAAATTAATATATTTTGTTCAGTATAAACAATATAATGCACGTTTTCTGCCTTGTCAAGCATCAAGCTGAGTTTTCCTTGATATCGTCCTGATTCGGTTTGGGAAAAATCAGGAAAAATATATTGAATTGCGGAAGAATTTTAAGTAGAATTTGAGACCTCAGGCACGAGAGGCTTCAGAAATATGAGAAGGGGTGATAATGTTCGATCCGATTGAGGAAGAAGAGGGAATCGACCTCCTGTATTACTGGCGGGTCGTCTTCAAGAGAAAGTGGATACTTGCGGCGTGTATCGGCAGTGTTGTTTTATTTGCAGGGATTTACAGCTTCAAAGCCACGCCCAAGTATAAAGCGACCGCCACCATGCTGATCGAAGAAGAAGGCTCTAGAATCATGAGCATCGAGGACGAGTTCGGCTACCGGCAGAACATCCCCAACCTGTTCTTCTTCAATACCCAGCTTAAACTGCTCGAGAGCAAATCCCTGGCGGAACGGACGGCCAGGAAAATGGATCTTCTCCACAGCCCCTTGTTTGCAAGCAAGAAAAAATCCAAAAACACGAAAAGTGATGCGCCCGACCCCAATCCCTATTTTGGAGTCACCAAGGCCATCAGGAATGGCATAGATATCACGCCTTTCCGGCAAACCCGGCTGGTCGAGATCAGCTACACCTCCCCGGATCCGGAGTTGGCCTCCCGGCTTGTCAACACCCTGGCCGAAGAATTTATCGATTTTTCACTGGAAAAACGTCTGGAAACCACCCAGCAGGCCTCAAAATTTCTAACCAGCCAGATAGGCAACCTCAGGGAAACTCTGGCTGCCAAGGAGAAAGAGCTTCATACCTACAGCGAGGGAAAAGACCTTTTTTTCCTCAGTGACAAAGAGAGTGCGGCCATCAACAAATTTTCCGATTTAAATGAAGCCCTGACGCAGGCCCAGATCAGCCGCATTCAATCCGAGGCGGCATACAGAGAGTTGAAATCCCTAAAGGTGGATTCCCTTCCCCAATTTATCAATAACAAACTCATCCAGGACCTCAAAACCGAATACACACAAATAAAAAATGATTATGAAGAGAGGCTTAAAGTCTTTAAACCGGACTATCCCTCCATGATCCAGGCTAAAGGAAAGCTCGACAGCATGCAAACACAGCTCCAATCAGAGATCGCCAAGGCCGTAGATGCGGCAGAAAGCGAATACCGGACCGCTCTGAAAAGAGAGATTTCTCTCAAGCAGCTTCTCGATCAACAGAAAAACAATGTCACCCAAATGCAATCCAACGCCATCCTGTACAACAGCCTCAATATTGAAGTGGAAAACATGCGCAAACTCCTCAATTCTCTCGGTGAACGGCAGAAAGAAACCCTGGTTTCCTCTCAATTGGGAAGCCTGAAAACGGGCAACATGAGCATTATCGACCGGGCCGAGCCGCCCCGGACTCCGGTTTCCCCCAGGAAGATGATGAATCTCATCCTGGCATTAATTATCGGATCAGTTGGAGGAGTCGGCCTCTGTCTGGTCCTCGAGTATCTCGACAACACCGTCAAGGGGCCCGAAGATGTGGAAAGGCTGGTGGGGCTGCCCTCCCTGGGGGTGATTCCTTTTCTCTCCCCCGATGGGATGAAAAAGATGAAAAAACACGGCTATTATCGATACCATTATTCATCCGAACAGCAAAGCGCCGTCAAGCAGAGTGAGCTAGCCAAACTCAACACCATCGAGCTCATCAACCACCTCCATCCAAAATTTTCCATTAGCGAAGATTACAGGACTGTCCGAACCTCTATTCTGCTTTCCTATCCGGAGACCCCCCCAAAAACCATCGCTTTTACCAGCGCACTTCCCAAGGAAGGGAAAACAGCGACTGTGGCTAATATGGCTGTGGCTTTTTCTCAACTCGGGTTAAATGTCCTGATCGTGGATGCTGATATGCGGAAACCAAAGCTGAATCGGATCTTTAAGGTTAAAAGCACCCGTGGGCTCACTGGATATTTAACGGGAAAGATCTCCCTCAAGGAGTGTGTGTTTAAGACGACAATAGATAATATCTGGCTGATTCCCGCCGGGCCGATTCCTCCCAATCCTTCAGAACTTATCGACTCTCAGCCTATGAAAGCCATGATCGAAGAGTTGAAAAAAGGGTTTGATGTGATTCTTTTCGACACCCCCCCCTTCTGGCCGTCGTCGACCCGGTTATTGTCGGTTCAATTGTCGATGCCACAGTTCTTATAGTCCAGAGTGGAAAAACGATAGAGAAAGCATTTATGGGGGCTGCCGAAGAGCTTGCGCGGGGGAAGGTGAAGATCATGGGGGTTGTCTTTAACGGAATGAGGCTGGACAAAGAGGATTACTACTATTCAAAATATTACAAGTCCTCTTATCGTTACAGGGGATACGGCGGTGAGCAGGAACATAAAAAAAAGGGGCAAGCAACTATCCCGGCAGAATAGCTGCCTGCCCCTCTATCCATAAAATGCGGAGCTTTATTAAGGCTTAAAAAATCGATTCCGGTACATAGATAACGTCATTCTCTTGAAGCTGAATATCTTTTCTCTTCCCCTTGATGATATCTTTAATATTGACTTTGATTCTGATTTCCTTCTCTTCGCCGCTCTTCCTGGTGAGTATGACACCCCCCTTGGCAGCGCCCTCCGCAAACCCTCCGGCTTGGGCGATGGCCCGCTGCAGAGTGGGGATTTTGCTGCGTTTGATTGTAAGGGCCCCCGGCTTGTTAACCCTTCCGTACACAAAGATCGTCACTTCCCTATCAGGGGGAACGGTGATGATATCTTCGGACTGAAGGCGAATATTCAGAGTGGCATCCCCCTTCCGCATGAGATCATCGATGGAGACCCGGATGCTTTGATCCTTTCCATCCGGCTGCTTCCGGAGGATAATGATCTCATCGCCCGCCTCATCGGTCAGGCTTCCCGCCAGGGCGATAACCTGAAGCAGGGTTTGACGACCCATCAGCTCATAGACCCCCGGGATCCCCACCGCTCCGAGGACCGACACCCTGCGGCTTTGATATTCGCGGATAAAAACCGTGATCTGTGGATTCTGCAGGTAATCTTTTCTAAGCATATCCTGGAGCTTCTTCTCCAGCTCATTTTTTGTCAGTCCCCCAATTGCAATCTCCCCCAGAAGAGGCAGCGTTATGTTGCCGGCTTCAGACACCCGGACGGTCTTGTTGAGTTCGTCCAGTCCGAAAACGCTTATCTCCAGAAGGTCCTGGGGCCCGATCTTGTATTCCACCCTTCTGCCATCCTGGGCATACAGAACCAGCGAAAACACAATAAAACACACCGCTAAAAGTATCGATATCCGTTTCATAACCTTCTCCTATTTGTCATTACGGAGCCCTTTGGGCCGGCTCATGAATTAGCCTGGATTATTCACGAGTTGAGATTGCTGCAAAGTCGAGGCAGTGGCCCACGAAGCTGTAGTGAACTACCGCGAGTGGGCTACAACGAAGACTTTGTAGTGAGATCAGCTCGCCCGTTGGGTAAAAAATGCCGATAATAAGAACTAAAAGTTTTTTAAGGATAGTATCGGCAGTTTTTACGAATAATTCAGGTTAATTAGAGGAAGAAAGGTTGGAAGAACTTCACGCTAAAGCTTTAAAGCTCTCAGAACTCATAGATTACCAGGAAGGTTCTGTAGTCAGTCGAGAAATCATTGCCAAAAAAACCGGGACAGTGACACTTTTTGCCTTTGATGAAGGCCAAGGTTTATCCGAACATACGGCACCTTTTAATGCAACGGTTTTTTGTTTGGAAGGAGAGGTGGTGGTCACGATCTCGGGTAAGCCCATTCTGGTTAAAAAAGACGAAATGGTCATTATGCCCGCTGACCAGCCCCATTCCCTCAAAGCCACCTCCAAATTCAAGATGCTGCTCATTATGATCCGCATCTGACCTGAATAAGGATTTTTAATTTGTCGACGAACCGATTGATCCAGGAAAAAAGCCCCTATCTTCTCCAGCATGCATCGAATCCCGTTGATTGGTATCCCTGGGGTGAGGAAGCCTTTAAAAAAGCGGAGAAGGAAGACCGGCCCATTTTTCTTTCCATAGGATATTCTACCTGTCATTGGTGTCATGTCATGGAACATGAGTCCTTCGAAGACGAAGATGTAGCCCGGCTGATGAACGAAAACTTTATCTCGATCAAAGTGGACCGGGAAGAGCGGCCGGACATCGACAACGTATACATGAAAATCTGCCAGATGATCACTGGAAGAGGGGGATGGCCTCTAACGATCATCATGACACCCGATAAAAAACCTTTTTTTGCGGGAACCTATCTACCCAAACAGCGTCGATTCAATCAGATCGGGATGATGGACCTCGTTCCACGTATCGGAGAACTCTGGAACACACAGAGGCGAGATTTGCTTGCATCTGCAGAGAAGATCGTTCTTGCGCTCGGCCAGCACTCTTTTCAACCCAGCGGCGAGATCCTGAACGAATCCGTGTTGAACTCCGCCTTTCAGCAATTGGTTCAAGGCTTTGACGCTCATTATGGAGGATTCAGTCAAGCGCCCAAATTCCCCACTCCCCACAACATATCGTTCTTGCTTCGCTATTGGAAACGTACGGGGAATGATTCCGCACTCCACATGGTAGAAAAAACGCTCCAGACAATGCGATGGGGAGGAATTTTTGACCATCTTGGATATGGGTTCCACCGGTATTCCACAGATGCACGCTGGCTTCTCCCCCACTTCGAAAAAATGCTTTACGATCAAGCTCTCCTAGCTATCGCATATTCAGAGACCTATCTAGCGACAAAAAATGATCTCTACAGGAAGACGGCTGAGGAGATTTTCGACTATGTTTTACGTGACATGATATCCCCCGACGGTGCTTTCTACTCCGCTGAGGATGCGGACAGCGAAGGCGAGGAGGGGAAATTTTACACGTGGCAGTGGGAAGAATTACAGAGACATCTTGAGACAGAGGACCTTAAATTTGCGTCTAAGGTGTTTAATATTCAAGAGAGCGGAAATTTTTCCGAGGAAGCGACCGGAACCAAGACCGGAGCGAATATCCTCCATCTCACACGACCGATGGATGAATTAGCGGAAGGACTCGAAATGGACATGAAGGATTTCGAGGCCAGGCTGGAGAGTCTCCGGAAAAAGTTGTTTGGACTCAGAGAAAAACGGGAACGCCCGCTCAGAGACGATAAGATACTGACCGATTGGAATGGCCTGATGATCGCTGCCCTCGCCAAGGCTGCTCGGGCCTTCAACAGGCAGGATTATACAGAAGCTGCGGAAAAGGCTTCGGATTTTATATTCCACAACATGAGACAAAAGGATGGGAAATTATTACACAGGCACAGGGAGGGAGAATCCAAGATCTGCGCTTATGCAGATGATTATGTATTTTTGATCTGGGGACAGATAGAATTGTATGAGGCTTCTTTTCAAGAAAGACACCTACGTAGAGCGCTCGACCTGAATGACATCTTCATCCGCCATTTTTGGGACGAAAAAAACGGCGCTTTTTTCTTTTCTGCAGACACCAGTGACACTCTTTTCATCCGGCAGAAAGAGAGTTATGACGGAGCGACACCTTCGAGTAACTCGGTGGCTATGCTGAACTTGCTCCGCCTCAGCCGAATGACAGGGCGATCGGAATTTGAGGAAAAATCGGTGCGGATGTGGAATCCTTTTTCAAGAAGTGTCACCACCTATCCATCCGCATACACACAGATGTTGTGTGCGATCGATTTTGTGCTGGGGCCCTCATATGAGATTGTCATCTCCGGACCGCCAGGAGCTGAGCATACACAAAAAATTGTCCGGACTATCCAGGAGGAATTTGTCCCCAACACAGTCGTCCTCTTTGTGCCCACAGATAAAGATAATCCAGCTATCTTTCAATTGGCGCCCTTCACACGGCAGCAACGGATGCCAAAAGGACGTGCCGCCGCCTATGTCTGCTCCAACTTCACCTGTAAACAACCTACTTCTGATCCTATGCAATTGCTCCAGCTTCTCGATATCAAATAAATAACCTCATATTTGTGATTTCATAGAAAGCACTCCCAAATCCGTGA
>CAZIMJ010000217.1:0-12003 GCA_964540205.1 uncultured Eubacteriales bacterium
GGGCGAAAAACAAGGAATATGAGAAAAAATGCTTTGTAACTATTTGATTATAAAGAGGTTACATGCAGGAGGAAAAATGAATTTTAGCCCTTCTGTAACTTATTGATATTAAATATGTTACGAGTTTCGTGAAGGGCTCTGAAATTACACAATTAGGAGGATCGATTTGAAAACATTCGGCAGATTTCTTTCATTGGCAGTTTTATGGTTACTGTTGCTTGCAGCCGTTAATCCGGCAGGAGCGCAGCAGCAGCAGGATAAGCTTGTGCTGACGGCCGAGGATTACGCTCGCGCCGAGAAGTTCATGAGCTCTCATACGGAACCGCTTGTGTTCAGTGGCAGCGTGCAGCCCACCTGGATCGATGAGAATTCTTTTTGGTACAGAAACACTATCTCGGAAGGACATGAGTTCGTTCTGGTGGATGTTCAGAGGAAACAAAGGAACAGAGCTTTCGACCATGAAAGGCTGGCCCTGGCATTGTCTGAGGCTGTGGGAAAATCGTACGAATCCTTCAAACTGCCTTTTCAGAGTTTCAAATTATCCGATGACCGGAATTCTTTGATTTTTACCGTCGAATCCCTCAAATGCACTTACGATATGCGGAAAAATCAGTGTCTAACGGAAAAAGCAGAGGAAAATATTGACCGCAATATGATGGTTTCTCCAGACGGGACGCAAGGTGCCTTCATCCGTGAGAATAATCTTTGGGTCATAGATCTTGAGACCAAAGAAGAAACGCAGCTTACAACCGATGGAGTGAAGGATTTTGGTTATGCAACAAACAACGCCGGATGGTTAAAAAGCGACCAGCCTGTGTTGCTCTGGTCGCCCGACTCGAAGAAGATCGCCACCTTTCAGCACGACGGGAGGGGGGTTGGAGAAATGTATCTTGTGACAACCAATGTGGGACATCCCAAGCTTGAGGCATGGAAGTATCCCCTACCCGAGGACAAGGAAATATTCCGGATCCACCGGGTTGTGATCCATGTCGATGAAACCCGAGTCGTACGGCTTCAGATTCCACCCGATCAGCATCGCTCTACTGTCACCGATCACATCGCTTTGCGGACTGGAGAGCTGGCTGATGCAGAATGGAGCCCAGATTCCTCTCAACTGGCCTTTGTCTCTGTTTCCCGTGACCACAAGCTTGTCGTGCTCAGGATGGCCGATCCTGAAACAGGCGCAGTCCGGGATGTACTCGAGGAAAAAGTCGATACGTTTTTCGAGTCAGGTTACAATAAAGTGAATTGGCACGTACTGCCCGAGTCAAACGAAGCGGTCTGGTTCTCGCAGCGTGACGACTGGGGCCATCTTTACCTCTATGACCTTAAGACCGGGAAACTAAAGAAGCGCATAACCGGCGGAAACTGGAATGTCCTGCAGGTACTGCATGTGGACAGGAAAGAGCGCAAGCTTTACTTTACAGGTGCAGGCCGGGAACAGGGCGATCCTTATTTCCATTATCTCTACAGCGTCGGCATGGACGGATCCGACATGGATCTCCTGACGCCGAGTAATGCCAACCATACGATCTCTTTCTCACCATCGGGAGTTTACTTTGTCGATAGTTATTCAACTCCTGTAGAGCCGCCTGTCACTGAAGTTCGTGACAAGAACGGTCGGAAACTCCTGACGCTAGAGAAAGCCGACATCTCCCGCCTCATCAAGGAAGTGAATTGGATACCACCCGTCCCCTTTACAGTCAAAGCCCGGGATGGTGAGACCGACCTCTACGGGCTTTTGTTCAAGCCTACTCACTTCGATCCCACTAAGAAATACCCCATCATCAATTATGTTTATCCGGGCCCTCAATCAGGAAGTATTCGTGGCCGTAGCTTTTCGGCTTCACGTTCTGATAAGCAAGCCTTGGCCGAACTTGGTTTCATCGTGGTTTCCCTGGACGCTATGGGGACACCCATGCGTTCGAAATCGTTCCACGCCGCCTACTACGGTAACATGGGCGACAATGGGATTCCGGACCAGATCACCGGAATGAAACAGCTCGCTGAGAGGTTTCCGTGGATCGACATCGACCGGGCGGGGATCTACGGACATTCGGGTGGCGGATTCGCATCGACGGATGCTATCCTCCGTTATCCCGATTTCTTCAAAGTGGCAGTAAGCGGAGCCGGAAATCATGACAACCGGAACTATGAAGACGACTGGGGCGAAAAGTGGCAAGGCCTCTTGGAGACAAATTCCGACGGCACCACCAATTACGATAACCAGGCGAACCAGCTCCTGGCCAAGAACTTGAAGGGCAAGCTCCTCTTGGCACACGGTACCATGGACACAAACGTGCCTATGTACAACACACTCCTTGTTGTGAACGAACTCATCGCGGCCAACAAGGATTTCGATCTCATCCTGTTCCCCAACCGTGGTCATGGGTTTGGAAGCGAATCCTACATGAATAGGCGCCGTTGGGATTATTTTGTCAAACACCTTTTAGGCGCAGAGCCCCCGAAGGAATTTAAGTTTCAGGTAGATTCGTCACGGTAATCGATGGCATTATGAGAAACGATCGAAAGGTGCCTTCGTATTAATCGTTTTTTGACAATGCTGTATAAAAGAAGAAAAAACACTAAAAAAAGGGAAACTCGTTCCATAACAACAATCAAATTAATGACTCTGTTTTGTATTGTAAGCCTTTTATACTTCTCACTTCCTAAAATTCATCAAGAAATCCTAAAAAAAAGCCCTGCATATCCAAGAGTGGAGATAAAGGATACAGAGTTAAGAACTCTCAAATCAAAACACGCAGGCATGGAATACAAGATCAACATATTCTTCCCGAAAGATTATGATAAGGAAAATGAAAGGTACCCGGTTGTCTATGTGCTTGACGCTGAGTACAATTTTGGCTGCGCGGCTTATATTGCCAGAAGACTTATAAAGAACAGGGATATCCCCAAAATTCTGCTTGCTGGGATCGCCTACGACACAGACTATGAAGATTTTTATGAGAAGAGATTCAGAGACTCCACTCCTGAATCACAGATCCATGGCCGAAACTCGGGTGGTGTGGAAAAATTCACTGAGTTTATAGAACATGAACTTTTTCCTTTTGTTAATCAAAATTTCAGGACAATCCCAGAGGACAAGACTATCATAGGCCATTCGATCACTGGATTCTATTGCTGTTATGTTCTATTCCGGCAGCCTAACCTTTTTAGTCGATATATAATTGTCAGCCCGTCACTGTGGTTTTCGAATGGAGTCGTGTTTGAATATGAAGAAGTATTTGCCTCAAAGAATAAGGACATGCACTCCTCCGTTTTTCTATCTGTGGGTGAGGATGAGAGTCAAAGAATGAGAGAGGATTCAATCAATTTGAGTAGTACAATATCAAAAAGAGGATATCCTCATCTGAGGTTTCAATTTTCTTTAGTGAAAGGCGAAAACCACAGATCTCTGTTTCCTTTTGCTTTCTCAAGAGGATTGAGGTTCGTTTTCTCAGATAATTCTTGATTATGAAACTGTCGTTCTTTCTCGCTGTGTAAGATCGAAAACGGTAGGTCAAATTGGTAATAGGCTACAATGGGGCGATGTTTGCGACCAGAACACTTCCATGGTCGCTTATCTCCGGACAAGACCTAGTTCTTCAATTTTTGAGTTTTTTTCTTTTCTTTTATCCATCGTGGTGGAACGGCCTCACTATCAAAAGCCTTCCATAGAAGAACTCCAATGCGATTTTATCCACTTTTTTGTATCCGTGTCGTTTAAACCAGGATGCCTTCATCCAGAAAGGTAATGAGATACCCCAAGCAACTATCCCCTTCGCTCCTTTGGATTTTGTATCCTCTTCTGCGGCTCTGAGTAGAGCCGTACCCATTCCCTTTTTTTGAAAGTTTCCACTTCCCTTCTTGTGACCGTGAACCCAAATGCAGTGTATAAAATATAAGTCTTTTCCTTCGATGTGCGATAACTCAATCGGTATGTACTGTATCATCCCGCCGATTTCACCCTTATCATCGACAGCTAGTTTTACTCCAAGGCCTCGCGAGTTCGGTAAAACCGAGTAGAGGCCCAAATATAATTCCTGCTCCTCCGAGAATGGCGAAGATAATACCTATTGTTCGTTTCTTAGTAGAGCTCATCTGAAGAATCCTTTACTCGTATCTCAAGCTGTCTGCAGGATTCAATAAAGCCGATTTTATGGTTTGAGCCGATACAGTAATAAAAGCAACCAGCAATGAGAGGATAGCACAAAGTATAAAGACTCCAGCTCCAATCGTTATCGGATAAGAGTAGATAAAATTGATTAATCTGTTCATAGAAAAGTAAGCGATAGGGATAGCAATGATGTTGGCTATGACGACAAGTTTCATGAAGTCCTTAATAAGCATTTGAACAATTCCGGAGATCGAAGCACCGAGCACTTTTCGAATTCCAATCTCCTTTATTCTTCGTTCAACGGCATAGGACGAAAGCCCGAATAATCCGAGACAGGATAGAAATATCGCCATTAAACCCAGAGCTCCTGTCATCTCAGCTGTTTTGTCGCCGCTGAGCATATCATCGAAAGCAAGCTCCAGAGTTACATGCTCAAAGGGCAGGTTTGGAACTAAAATGTTCCATTGTTTTTTCATGTACTCAACTCCGCTGGAGAGTTTATCCGCAGAAGACACCTTAGCATAGACATAGTTGAGGCCTTCCGGATCTAAATAAAGCACAGCCGGAGTAATCTGGCTTAAATAGATCTCTTTGAAATGATAGTTTCTTGTGACACCTATAACCATGCCTTTTTTTTCTCCGATGATCAATTGCTTTCCTATCGGATTTTCCCACTGGAGCTGTTCGACCGCTGCTTCGTTGATGATAAAGCTGTTATCATCCGCAAAATCTTCGGAAAAGCTCCTCCCCTGGCGGATTTCGAGTCCCAGCATTTCAATAAATCCATAATCAACAACATATGTATTCATAGTTAATGCGTCATCCTCATCCACTCCCTCGGGCACAACCTGCTGCTCTGTTTCCCAGCCAATGGGTAGTGCAGCTGCTGCTGAGACAGAAGTAATATCTGCGTTCCTGATCAACTCTTTTTTTAAGACATCGAGTTTGTCATTGGCTTCTTGAGATATCTTAGCGGTAATAATTCCTGATCTGTCGAATCCTAGATCGACATTTCGGTTATGATTGTTTTGTTTTATGGTGATTATGGTAATCAAAATTAAAAGAATGGAAAATGTAAATTGAGTGACGACCAGTATTTTGCGAAATCGACTGCCCTTCTTCCCTTTGATAAGTCGTCCTTTAAAAACCTGGACCGCTTGAAAAGAAGATACGTAGAAAGCGGGATAACTCCCAGCAAAAAAGCCTGTGAGGATGGTTACGCTAAAAGTTAGGAACAGTACACGAGGAAATTCCCAGATCGGCGCAATATAGAATCCTCCTCCCATGAGCATAACCAAGCCTGGACGTGCGAACTCGGAAAACACTATGGCCAGGGGTAATGAAATAAAGGCCATGAGAATCGATTCTCCAAGGAATTGTTTTATCAACTGACTTCTTCGGGCACCGATGACCTTGCGCATTCCAACTTCGTTAGCACGTGTTGCATAACGTGCTGTGGATAGATTCATGAAGTTAATACAGGCAATTATTAGTATCAAAACGGCAACGATCCATATCCCGATTTGGCTCATCCGAGACGCACTCCAATAGCATTCGATATCATATGAATTCAAGTTGAAATCCGCCAAAGGGTGAAGATAGAGGCGCTGCGGCGTTTCAAAAGATTCGGGATAATATCTTTGAATAAGAGAAGATAATTTACTATCCAGTTTTTCAGGATCAGTGCCTTCAGAGAGAAGAAGAAATGTCGCCTGATTGTTGACGCTCCAGTCGTCCATCCGGATGTCCAATGCTCCGGCTGTTTCCATGGACACAAGGAAGTCGAATCCAATGCTTGAATTCTCGGGTATGTCCTCGATAATTCCGGTGACAACAACATCAAAATCATTGTTTAGCATCAGTCTTTTACCGATAGGGTTTTCATTCCCGAAATATTTTGTTGCCGAAGCCTCTGTAAGAACGATGGAATAGGGATTTGACAGAACAGCCTCGGCTTCACCCTTTAAAAGATTAAACGTAAAAATGGATAGAAAATCAGCATCGACGAATCGAATCCTGTTTTCATAAAATAATTTATCCTCGTGTCTGACAACCATTCTTCCCGGCGGGAAAAATCTTGATGCCTTTTCGATTTCGGGGAATTCGGCTAATAGAGTATCTTTTAGGGGTGTCGGAGTTATGGCCGAATAATGATCCTTTTCCGCACCTCTGGGAAGAACCTGGACGACACAAAAAATTCTGTCGGCATTTTTGTGAAATGAGTCAAAATCGGATTGTGAATATAACAAAAGTGCAAATACAATAAAAACTCCCAATCCCAGCACCAATCCAGACATAGTGATGGCCGAATAAATTTTGTGTTTCGTAAGATTTCTCCAGGCTATTTTTATGTAATTATTAAACATTGTGATCTCCTGATCTTTTTGTGTACCTAAAAAACGATAACTCTTATATTGTTATGCAGAAAATATGCCAACATGATCTTTCGGGATTAACAGGTCCCCGTGAGAGGCTATGTGTCCATCTATGAACAGTTTATATCCGCATTCGAACAATAATACACTGTCCACATATCAAACCTACGGTTTTGTTTTTTATTCAGTTTTTTTATAATAAAACACTTAATCAAGAATAGAGATGATACCGTGAGCATGAAAAAATGGTAGATAAGGTTGTTTATCTTCCTGCTTTCAAAGGAAAATCGGGTGAATCTTGGGTAAAAATCTTATATTCCTATGACGGTTAAAGCTCCGCGAAAATCGGTGTTCATTAATTCGCTAATACGTCAACTCAAATATGCTATATTGAATTGCCACGATTCCGATCATTCGGAATCGTGGTTTTTTAAATCAAATAGAATGCTCAATAGTTATATCAATTGAATTATTTTACTAACGCTCCGTTCGCATCGACCTTAACAACTAGGTAACGCCCTTTATATGTTTGTGGATCGACATTTGTCAGCCGAACATTTTTTCTTCCGTTTTTGGACATAACTGTAACTTCAATATCGACCGACTTTACACCTCTCAACCCGAAATGGACAGCTTTGGCATTTTGCGAATTATAGCCCGATCCCGTATCCAGAATGTTTGTTCCAATTAGTTTTTTCGTTCCCGCATCATAAAGACGTACTTCCGAACCGGCACGAGTGTAGTGTCCTTTGTCGTCGAGGACAAGGACTTGAAGCGACTGTTGAGCGTTTTTCTCGGAGAGCTCATTGCGGAGGAGGTGGTGCATCCCATCGCCCGCAGTGCAGGTCAGCGCCAGATCGAGGTCGCCATCCTGATCAAAATCCACCCAATGGGCGCCGTGGTCGCCGTTATTATCCTTTATGATTTGGGGGGTGATGTTTACAAATCCTCCCTCATCATTGTGATAAAGATAATCTTTAAAACTAATTCCGCGAGTGACGGTGCCGTTCACATACAGATCGAGGCGGCCATTATTATCATAATCACCCCAGGTCCCGGTATCATAACAGCTATCAATGGCGAGACCTAGCTCAGGTGCCACATTTTTGAATCTATTGCCATCCAGGTTTCGATAGAGACCGTTGGGACCGTAGTTGGCTGTGAAAATATCAATATTTCCGTCATTATCATAATCAGCAAGACTCGGGCGGACACTACCGTAGGTTTTCGATCCAAGGGCCCGGCCGCCGGTCTCTACACCCGCTTCTTTGGCAACATCTACGAACTTCGATCCATCATTACGGAACAGACCATTGGCGTCACCATCCATGTTAGTGACATAACAATCGAGATCTCCATCCTTATCATAATCAAACCAAACAGCGCCTACTGTTCTGCGAGGATCATCGATGCCTAGCTGTTTGGCCATATTGGAAAATATGCCATTTGTATTCTTAAACAGCACATTAGGCTTATCGCGTAAGCCAACAAAAAGGTCCAGGTCGCCATCATTATCATAATCAACAAAACAGGCTTGTCGAAAATTTCCTTCGAGAGTGACACCCGCGGATTTAGTTACATTGGTGAAATGTTTTCCATCGCCATCATTGCGATAGAGTTTATTCCAGCGTTTGACGCGGGAGACGAAGCCTACGAAAAGATCCATATGGCCATCGCCGTTATAATCTCCCCAGGAAGATGTTCGGGTGACGTCATTATCAGCAAGGCCTACTTTAGCCGCCACATCATTAAATTTCCCCTTGTCATTTTGATATAATCGGTTTGGTTTTCCATTAAAACCGATAAATAAATCAAGATCGCCATCATTATCATAATCGGCAAAAGCGTTGGTTAATGTTTTACCCTCTTTGAAAAGATCTGGTTGATGCAGTTTAAATTTCGGGTTCCATTCTTTGTTTTTTTCTTGAGATAATAATAGAGAATACATTGAAAGAACCACAACAATACAAATAAAAATGATAAAGCTTCGTTTCATGACATACTCCGTCTCTTATTGGACCTTTGGTTTAGTTAGAACATGTTTAATTATTATTTTACCTGCTGCCGGCCTGAAAAGGTAATAATACCAAATATGCATAATTCAGGCTACTCGTTAAAATTTTCCATCATAGTTTGTCCAGATAGAATCTCCAAGTTTCCAGGCCTCATTTACAGCTGTATTTCCACATTTTATGCAATAGGAAGTCAAAAATTGTCTCATTTCTTTAGGATCTTTTTTGAAAAGTTCTAAAGCTTTTTGGTCAATTTCTTTCTGCTCATTAATAAATTGTTTCTGTAAAGGATTGAACACCTTCTCATAATCGTGCCTCATATCTCCCCATCTCTGGTTGAGAAGTCCGCTGAGCCGGTTAAATGCCCACCAGGCACTTTTCCTGGTGTAACCATTCGTTCTTGGCCTTACTTTATATGATTCAGGAATATCTGTCACACTGTTATAAAATGGAACATAGATTGAGGTTGCAGGATTATCCCAGTCAATCCAGACAACTCCGCCAATCTCATCAGGCATCCATGGGCGTGTCTGATTAATATAAGCAAACTGGCATGATTTGACAGGAATTGTTCTTTCTTTGAGGATACCTAAAAGTTTCTGCATGCCATCAGGCATGAAAGGACTTGCAAAAGGAGAAATTACCGATCTGCCCGAGTCATCTTCAACTTTAACATTTCTGGTCATATCATAGGGGGTTCCCTCGTAATAACTCTGATATATTTCAATAATCTTTTCGATTGTAATTAGGGTATCCGGCTTTACTGAAAAAGGATAATTTTCAGAATTGGGATGCAGTTTGAGAGAAGGAGCAACCAAAGAAAACGCACCCCATTCTCTGCGTCTGGTGCCAAGTTTCTTGCGGTCATTCTCTGTATAAGCATAACAGAATTCAAAAGGGCCTTCATCCGGATTCCACCATCCTTTTTCTTTTGCAACTTTAAAAATATTATCCGAAGCCATGAAATTATCAGGATCATCCAGATTTATCTGCCTGATGCGGCTGCCATTCCCATTTACATGAACATGATCGTCAGGTACACGCTGAGCAGCCCAAATTGCGCCTACTTTTCCTTTGCCGGGGCCGACAATTTCCATTACCCATACCTCTTTTTTGTCTGCAATAACAATTGATTCGCCCCAATCATTCCAACCATAGCGCTTCAGGAGTTCACCGGCAAGCTTGATTGCTTCTCTGGCATTTTTACACCGCTGCAACAGCAGATGATAAAGCATTTGACAATCTATCTTTCCTGTATCAATAGCACGCAACTCTTTCCTGTATCCTATTGTGGACTCAACAAGAGCCAATTGATGTTCATTCATAGCCGGATAGGCTGTATTAACATATCCATAGGTATGATTTACCTGGGGAGCTGTTCCCACTTCCTTATATTTCCAGGCAGGCATTGCTTGATCATTATCTGCAATCCTCTGAACCAGCGTCACTTTTGCCCCGGTTGGATGATCCTTCGCTTCTACAAGCCCGAAAATTCCACGCGTACGGCCGCTGTCGCATGTGTATGCAGTAATAATCGAGCCGTCTGCAGTCGCTTTACTTCCTACTGCTACCGTTGTACAACTACTTTCTCTTCCGTATTCCATGTACGGTTCCTTTTTTGCCTGGCTGAATGAAAAGGTTGTTCCAGCCGCCAGAATAATTAAAAGCATCCTTCCTGTTTTTGTCATTTTTTCCTCCTTTTTTATTGAGTTTTTCGTTGATTGAGAACTTGCTCAATATAGTTCTTCACACCAATATTTATATGTTCTCGCATAAGCAGAGAGCGATTCCTCTTCTGTTTTATCGTAATCTAATTTTTACTTTTTCCGATCCTTGTTTCCCACTTGCCCCATTTTCTACCAAACGTTTTAAACCAATATCTGAAGGCCGCACAGGAGCTAGTACTAATGCCTCATAAACCTGTATTGCATGTGCCTGGGTCCGGGTGAAAGAAGTAGCAGTTTTTGCAAAATGCATTAGGTTTTAAACTATCTTGTTTCAGATAAAACGTCAAGTCTTATATCACATGACGGACAAAATATTGTATTCTCAAAGTCAAAACACACTTCTGCCAGATTCCAACATTTCATATAGTTATCGAAAACATCACATTTGCCCAGGGAAACATAAAAATTGTTGGCTAATTAATATTTGACTGTCTATTCGACATGATGTTTTAAAATATATCACTAGACTTTTTTACCGTCATTATATATAAAAGAACCATGCGTGACAAAACTTATTTCACAAAACCTGTTCACGAATGGCAACGACGTTACGAAGCAATGCGGGCATCTTTTGTGGATCGACTGCCTGCGAAGGTTGTTGCCGACCGCTTTGGGTATACACCTTCATATATCCATCTGTTGAGACACCTCTTCATTTATGAAAAAGTTGACTTCTCAGAACCAGTACCAGAGGGCAAAGTTGCCCGGAGGCGTGTGACTAACGAACTTCGTGAGAAAATCTGCTCCTGGAGAAAGAGCCGCTTGTCTGCGGGTGAGATTACCGAGTTGTTATCTGAAGAAGGCGTTGAAATCTCAGTGCGGACTGTTGAGAGAGTCCTTCGAGAGGAAGGCTTTGCGAAACTGCCACGGAGAAGCCGTCTTAAAATCGGCCTGACTGTCAAAGGAGCCGTGGTTCCGGCCAGATCGGAGGCCATTACCATAGGCCAGATGGAAGGACAATCGTTTGACTGTGCAGCAGGTGGCGTTTTTCTTTTCGCTCCCTTTATTGAAAAGCTCAACATTAGAGATATCGTAAAGACCGCTGGATTACCAGGAAGTCAGACGATTCCTGCAACAAGTTACTTACTTTCGTTTCTTGCTCTTAAGCTTATCGGCACCGAACGTTATGCCCATAGGGGTGACCATGCGTTTGATCCAGGGCTTGCTTTTTTTGCAGGATTAAATGTTCTCCCCAAGTGCACGGCTATGTCTTCCTATTCTTACTCTCTCGATGAGGTGCATCTCCTGCGTCTTCAAAAGGCCTTTATCAAACAAGCCTGCAGGCTGGGATTATACGATGGCAGTATTATCAACATGGATTTTCAAATGATCCCTCATTATGGGGATGAATCCGTATTAGAGGAGCACTGGGCCGGGATGAGGCGAAAACGGATCAAAGGTGCGCTTACTCTTTTTGCCCGGGATGCGGTCTCCAAGCTTATTGTTTATACGGCTTCTGATATTAAACGTAGTGAGTCTGATGATCAGGTTTTAACTTTTTTCTCCTTCTGGAAAGGAATAAAACGCGGTATAAAGCCTACCTTTGTTTTTGACTCCAAGTTTACCTCTTACTCAAAACTTTCACAGCTAAATATACAAGGGATAAAATTCATAACACTTAGACGAAGAGGAAAGGATCTTTTAAGCAAGGTGGATAAAATCGGAGGATGGGAGAAGATCACTATTCCCCATGGGAAAAGAAAATATCCCAACCCTCAGGTCTCGCAATCCACAATATCTCTTAGAGACTATGAGGGACAAGTCCGCCAGGT